>NZ_JBBPFR010000002.1:0-368170 GCF_037969685.1 Stenotrophomonas sp. G106K1
CCCCCCCCCCCCCCCCCCCCCCCCCCCCCCCGACCCTTGGTGCGTCCATCACGGAAAACAAAAAAGAAAATCAGAAGCAACAGCGGGTCGCTTCGCTCGGTTCTCTCGATCATCTTTCCGGTGGATCCACATCCAATCAGATCGCAAACAGAAAGAGCCGAGCATTGGCTCGGCTCTACATGATCTCCAGCCATCCACGCATGGCGTGGATCTACTGTGTCGACCAAGGTCGACACCCACCAACAGCAGCATAGACCGCCGTTCCGACACCACCCCGCCAACCCACGGATATCTCGCTTTTGACGTTGACGTTGACGTTGCCGGCCAGCGGCCGGCACCACCACTGCGGGTGCAGGGCCGCAGGCCCTGCAGGACATCCTCAGCTGCGCATGCCCACGCCACGCTTCAGCAGCCACAGCGCCAGCGCCGTCAGCACCACCACGAAACCGATCATCAGCGCATACGCCACCACCACCGGCACATCGCTGCTGCCCAGCAGGCCATAGCGGAATGCGTTGACCATGTAGAAGATCGGGTTCGCGTGCGTGGCCGCCTCCGCCCATGGCGGCAGCAGCTTCACCGAATAGAACACGCCGCCCAGGTAGGTCAGCGGAGTCAGGATGAAGGTCGGCACGATCGCCACGTCATCGAACTTCTTCGCATACACCGCGTTGATGAAGCCGGCCAGCGAGAAGATCGTCGCGCCCAGGATCACCGTGGTCAGCGTCACCAGCGGATGCGGAATGCGCACCGGGGTGAAGAACATTGCGATGATCAGCACGATCACGCCCACCATCAGCCCGCGCAGGACTGCACCGGCCACGTAACCCCACAGGATCACCCAGTTCGGCATCGGGCTGACCAGCAGCTCTTCCACGTGGCGGCCGAATTTGGCGCCGAAGAACGACGAACTGATGTTGCCGTAACTGTTCTGTATCACGCTCATCATCACCAGGCCCGGCACGATGAACTGCATGTAGGTGTAGCCGCCCATGTCGCCCACGCGCGAGCCGATCAGGCCGCCGAAGATCAGGAAGTACAGGGTCATGGTGATCGCCGGCGGTACCAGGGTCTGGCCCCAGATGCGCATGATGCGGGCGACTTCGCGGCGCACGATGGTCATCAGTGCGATGCGGTTGCGCTGGCCGTCGGTCAGGACCGGGGTCGGGGTGCTGCTCATGCGGACGTCTCCTGGTTGCCGGTGAGGCGCACGAACAGTTCCTCCAGGCGGTTGCTCTTGGTACGCATCGAACGCACGCGGATGCCCGCTGCGTTCAGTGCCTCGAACACGCGGTTCAGATCCATCGCGCGCGGCATGTCGATGTCCAGCGTATGGCCGTCGGTGGCGATCAGGGTCGCACCCTCGATCACCGGCAGCTGGGCGGGCAGGGCGCCGTCGATGTCCAGCAGGAAGCCTTCCACATCAAGCTTGGCCAGCAGTTCGCGCATCGGGCCCTGGGTGACGATCTGTCCGTGGTCGATGATGGCCAGGTTGCGGCACAGGTGCTCGGCCTCTTCCAGGTAGTGGGTGGTCAGGATGATCGTGGTGCCGGCCGCGTTGATCTCCTTCAGCACCCGCCACATGTCGCGGCGGATCTCGATGTCCACGCCAGCGGTTGGTTCGTCCAGGATCAGCAGGCGCGGGCGGGTCATCATCGCGCGGGCGATCATCAGCCGGCGCTTCATGCCACCGGACAGAGTGCGGCTCATCACCTGCGCCTTCTCCCACAGGTGGGCGCGCTTGAGCTCGACCTCGGCCATCTGCTCGGCTTCCGCGCGCGGCACGCCGTAGAAGCCGGCGTAATTCACCAGGATGTCGAAGGGCTTTTCGAACAGGTTGAAGTTGATCTCCTGCGGCACCAGCCCGATCAGGCGCATGGTGGCGCTGCGGTTGCGCACCAGGTCGCTGCCGAACACTTCCACCTGGCCCTCGCTGAGGTTGACCAGGGAGCTGATGATGCCGATCAGGGTGGACTTGCCGGCACCGTTCGGGCCCAGCAGGGCGAAGAAGTCGCCCGGGGCCACTTCCAGCGAGACCCCTTTCAGGGCCTGGGTGCCGTTGTCATAGGTTTTACGCAGGTCGCGCACGCGCAGGGCGGGCGCCGTATCGTTCTGGGAAGCCAAGCTCGAAGCCTTCGCGCCCATGGGCTGGCGCTGGAGAGGGGCGGGGAAGGTCTATTATAGAAGACCCCGAGGGCTTGCCCCGGCTACACACTGTCCCGAAAAGTCGTGCCTGTCCAATTCCCCATCAAACTGGTCGACCGCCGCATGCTGGCGCCCTCCATCGGCCATTACCAGTTCGTGCGTGACGACGGCCAGCCGCTGGATTTCCAGCCCGGCCAGTTCATCCAGGTCCATTTCAGCTACGCCGATGGCACCGAAACCAAGCGCAGCTACTCCCTGGCGACCATCCACGACCACGCGCTGGGGCCCGGCGAGGCGGTGGATATCGCGGTCAGCTTCGTCCCCGGTGGCGCCGCCACGGCCCTGTTTGAGGCGCTGGACATCGGCGGCCAGGTCAGCGCGTCCGGCCCCTACGGCCGGTTCTGCCTGAACCCCGGCGACCACAACGGCCGCTACCTGCTGATCGCCACCGGTACCGGCGTCACCCCGTACCGCTCGATGCTGCCGTTGCTGGCAACGGCGATGGCCGAGCGTGGCGTGCAGGTGGTCCTGCTGCAGGGCGCACGCAGTCCGGGCGAGCTGCTGTACAGCGAAGACTTCTACAGCTTCGCCGAAAAGCACCCGAACTTCCGTTATGTGCCGTGCCTGTCGCGGGAACTACCGGCCGAGCCGCACCCGGATGTACACCATGGCTACGTGCAGCAGGCGCTTGCGGAATTCACGCCGGACCCGGCCACCGATATCGCCTACCTGTGCGGCAACCCGGACATGGTCGACGCCTGCGCCGAAGCGCTGAAGGCGGCGGGCCTGGGCAATCCGCAGATCCGCCGCGAGAAGTACGTCAGCAGCAAATAGGCCCAAGGGTAGTGCCGGCCGCTGGCCGGCAACCTCATGGACGCTTGACGCGCATTCCCAACGGAGGCAGCGTATGGCGGCCTCAGCCGCCGGGATCAGTACGGCACCCAGGCATCGCGCCAGGCCGAACCCACACCCGGCCGGTACGCCTCAGCATTGACGTTGCACCATGCGCCTTCCGGGAACGGGCGGCAGGCGTACAGCTTGCCGTCGCTGCCCTTCACCACGGTCTGCCCGGGCACGTAGCTGCCGATACCGGCCGGATACACATGATCGAAATCGCCGCCGGGTGACGGCGTGCCGGGGTCTGGCACCTTCGTGTCCAGCTGGAAGCGGTTGCCGTCCTTCAGGTACACGCGGTTGTCGGTGGCCGAGGCGGTCGGCGTGATGGCGCCGTTGTTGAGCACGCCGACGCGCGCATGCTGGGCACTGCCGTTGACCTTGCGCGCAAGCGCCAACGGCCATTGCGACGGCGCGGTCTGGCCTGTGGCCAAGGTGGCTTCCACACGTTCCACGTCGTTGCCGTTGGCATTGAACACACGCAGCGCCAGGGTGGTGCCAACCGGCAGCTCGGTACGCGCGGTGACCGGCCCGGCATCCTGCCACTGCGGCACCGGCGTGGTACCGCCGCCGCCTTCAAAGCGCACGTCCATGCAGGTGTAGAACGCTTCGGTCGAATCGGCGCGCTGCCAGGTGTTGTAGATCACATGCTGGCCGCTGCGCTGCGGCAGCATGCACTGCAGCTTGTAGGTGCCATCGGCCGACAGCGGCGTGTTACCCAGCGAGCAGAATTCCTGCAGGTCGGCCCAGCGCAGCGGGCTGCCGGGCTGCCAGCCGGCGTGGGTGACGAAGAACTTCCAGTCGCGCGTGGCATGCGGGGCGGTGGCCTTGAACACGAAGGTGAACCTGCCGTTCGCATCGGGCTGGATCGGCGTGGTCTGCCAGTCGCTGCGATCCAGATCCAGGCCGCGGAAAGTCGGGTTGTTGCCGCTGCACAGCTTGCCGTCGGGCACCACGGCCTGGTGGTTGCCGTTGGCGTTGGCCTGGTTGATGCCGTTCCAGTCGTAGAACGCCTGCGAACCGGCCACTGCCTTGGCGGCCGCGCAGGCCGGGTTGGTGGGGTTTTCCGGGTTGCCCTGGAAGCAGGCATAGACGCGGCTGACCGGGGTGATCATCGTGCCGTGTGCGGCGGCGTTGCCGGCAACGCCAACACCGGCGCCAACGAAGACGGTGGCCAACAGCAATGGGGTGTATCGCAGAGACATGGCGCATCCTTGTGGTCGTCGAAGAGAGCGGTGACCGCAGAACCCGCGCTGTGCGGCGCGACGGACGATGAGCGGTACCGCCGCGAGTATCGAGCTGCAATGCACAGTGGGAAACCACGTCGATGCCGATCCGTGACTGCGCGTGTGAACCCCTTCCCGCGGGCTTCACGCCACACTGAACGAGTGCGTTGGCGGTCACGCCTGCGGCGCGGCGACGATCACGTTCCTATGCGACTTCATTGCCGCGGGTGGCCGACCCGTTCCACCTGGCACGAAAAGCATCCATACCCTGCGTTGTGCAGCTGCACGAAGGCCACCATCCCATCGGCGAACAGCCGGTCCAGGTGCGCGGCAACCTCGGTGCCCTGGCAGACCAGGCCGCTCAGCATGAAGTCCTCGCTGTCATAGGCGCGCACCGAAATCAGCCGACGGTGCACGTAGGCAGGTACCACGCCTGCTGGTAGCACGCAGCGGGTTGCACCGCGCTGCACGAAGATCGGGCCCGAGGCGCGGTAAGGCGAATGCGTGGCCAGGTGTGTGTAAGGCAGCAGAAGCAATTCGGCACCCGCAGGCGCGTCGGTCAGGCTGACCCTGCAGGGGTAGCCACCACTGTCGCCTGCGCGTCGCCGCACGATACCCCGCGCGGCCAGCGCATCGTCGCTGGATTCGAAAAGCGCCTCGAACGGCTGGTGGTCGATGCCACTGAGTTGCCACGGATGCATGAGTGTCTCCCGGTTTTGCGCGCATTCTGTCGCCGCCGCGGGCTGCGTGCTCGCCGTTTTCCGCCACCGGATTCGATGGCTGGCCCGGCCTTGCCCAGGTGCGACGGTCCGTGCGGCCGCCACAAGGCGCTAAGATGCGCGCGCCGCCCTTCATGCAGCGCCGCATGTCCCTGGATTTCCCCACCGTCGCCGTGCTTGGCTTCCTGCTCTGCGTGGGCATCGCGCTGGGGTTCTCGTTGCTGCTGGTGGTGCTGCGCGGGCAACCGGTGTTGCGGCTGTGGACGCTCAGCCTGTGGGCCCTGACCCTGGGGGTGACCCTGCTGGCGCTGCGTCCCTACCTGCCGCAGGTGCCGGCGATTCTGGCCGGCAACGCGGCGATGGCCGCCTGCGCGGTGCTGCTGCTGCGTGGCATGGCCCTGCATCTGGGCCAACCCCTGCCGGTATGGCGACCGCTGTTGCTGGTGGCCGCGTTCATGGCCGGCATCTTCCTGTTTCTGGTGCCGTGGCCGAACCTGATGGTGCGCCTGCATGTGTTCAGTGTGTTCGCTGCGATCATCGATGGTTGGATCGCCTGGCTGCTGCTGCGCCACGCCCCGCCACAGCAACGCACCAGCTGCAGGCTGGCTGCGGCGGTATTCCTCGCCGAGGGCCTGCTGTACGTGGTGCGCCTGTTCCTGCCGGTGGCGGCCGGTGCCGGTGAGGACATCATGCGTACCGGCACGCCGATGTTCGTGACCTACCTGGCCGGGGTGATGCTGGAGCTGGCCCGTTGCTTCGCACTGGTGTTGCTGCTGGTCGAACGCATGCTGGTGGAACTGCGCCGGGCTGCACGGATCGACGGTCTTACCGGCCTGCTCAATCGCAGCGCGGTGCTGGCGGATGGGCAGCTGCAGCTGGAACAGGGACGCCGGCACGGTACGCCGTTGGCGGTGCTGCTGCTGGATGTGGATCATTTCAAACAGGTCAACGATCGTTGGGGCCATCTGGCGGGTGACCACGTGCTGCAGCATTTCACCGGGGTGCTGCAGCGCTGCGCGATGGGTCGCGTGCATCTGCTCAGCCGCTATGGGGGCGAGGAGTTCCTGCTGCTGCTGCCTGGCAGCAGCGGTAGCGAGGCGACGGCGCTGGCCGACGCGATCCGCCACGGGCTGCAGCAGCGTCCGGCCCTGCTCGATACCGGCCCGGTGGCGGTGACCGCCAGCATCGGGCTGGTGCTGGACGACGGCCGGACCGATCTTTCCGGCTTGATCGCGTTGGCCGACAGCGCCCTGTACCGGGCCAAGGCCGAGGGCCGCAACCGCCTGGTGGCGGTGCCGACGCCGGCCTAGGACATCCGCCTGTCGCCGCCAGCGCCCGGCGCGTGTAAGTTGGGTCACATCTGTTTGGTCACATCTGCCGCGGCACACCGTCGTGGTGGACAGGAACATTCCCAGGGGAATCACGCACGATGCAACGACACCATTTCGCGCGGGCCGGGTTGCTGGCCAGCATGCTGATTGCCGGCTGCAGCGCACCGCCGCAGGCAGGCACCGACGGCGCAGGCGATACGCCCAGCCGCCGCTACGGCCAGATCGATTTCCGCCCCTGCACGCTGGCCACTGAAGGCGCCAGCGCCAACGTCGAGGCGCAGTGCGCTACGTTCCAGGTGCCGGAGGACCGGAGCAAGCCGGAGGGTCGCAGGATCGACCTGCGCATTGCCTGGCTGGAGGCCGGCAGCAGCGGTTCGGGCCTACCAGACCCGGTGTTCTTCCTGGCCGGCGGCCCCGGCCAGGCGGCCAGCGAGGTCGCCGTCATCGTCGATACGGCACTGCGCCAGGTGCGCAAGCAGCGCGACATCTTCCTGATCGACCAGCGCGGCACTGGCGGCTCCAATCCGCTCAGCTGCCTGGGCGCGGATGGCAAGGAGCTGCCGATGGATGAGGATGCTGCGCCCAGCGAAGCGATGCTGCGCGAGTACGCCGAACGCTGCGCTGCGTCGCTGAAGGGCCGTGCCGACCCGCGCTTCTATACCACCGCCGAGGCCATCGCCGATCTGGACGCGGTACGCCAGGCACTGGGCGCCGATACGCTCAACCTGGTCGGCGGCTCGTACGGTACCCGCGTTGCCCAGCGCTATGCGGCTGCCTATCCGCAGCACACCCGCAGCATCGTCATCGACGGCGTGGTGCCGAACGATCTGGTGGTTGGGGGTGAGTTCGCCAACACCTTCGACAACGCCATCACCCTGCAGTCGGCGCAGTGCCGCAAGGACGTTGCCTGCAGCAAGCGCTTCCCGGTCGATACCCGCGCACAGCTGCGCAGCGTTGCGGACGCCCTGCGCCGCACGCCGGTTACCGTCGAGTACCGCGATCCGGGTACGAATGCGCCGCGCAAGGATGTGCTGACCCCGGACAGCGTGGTCGGCCTGGCGTTCGCCTTCTCCTACGTGCCGCAGTATTCCTCGCTGCTGCCACTGGTGCTGGACGAGGCCGCGCAGGGGCGCTATGCGCCATTGGCCTCGCTGGTACGCGGTGCGACCCGCAGCATGGATTTCCAGATCAACCGTGGCATGCAATGGTCGGTGATCTGCAGCGAAGATGCTCCGCGCTACCAGGCGCCGGCGGAAAGCGGGGACGCGCTGTTCGGACCGGAAGCGGCGCGTGCGTTCTTCGCCGCCTGCCCGGTGTGGCCGCATCAGCCGGCGCCGGCGGCTGCGGCAGCGCCGCTGCGCAGCGATCTGCCGGTGCTGCTGCTGTCCGGCGAGCTGGACCCGGTGACGCCGCCGCGCTACGCCGAACAGGTGCTCAAGGGGCTGCCGAAGGGACGTGCGCTGGTCGCCCGCGGGCAAGGCCACGGCACCCTGGCCGCCGGTTGCATGCCGCGCCTGCTCGGCCAGTTCATCGACACCACCGATGCCAAGGCGCTGGATGCCAGCTGCCTGGACACGCTGAGCTACGTGCCGGCGTTCACCTCGTTCAACGGATGGGCCCCATGATCGTCGCCGACAACCTGCACAAGGCGTTCAACACACGCACCGGCCGCATCCAGGCGGTGGCCGACGTCGGCTTCCGCGCCGAGGATGGCCGCATCACCGGCCTGCTCGGCCCGAACGGTGCAGGCAAGACCACCACCATGCGCATGCTGTACACGTTGATGACGCCGGACGAAGGCAGCATTACCGTCGATGGCATCGACGCAGCCCGCGATCCGGTGGAGGTACGTCGTCATCTCGGCGTACTGCCCGATGCGCGTGGCGTCTACAAGCGGCTGACCGCGCGCGAGAACATCGCCTATTTCGGCGAGCTGCATGGCCTGTCCGCGTCGCGCATCCGCGAACGCATCGAAGTGCTGTCACATGCGCTGGACATGGCTGACATCCTCGATCGGCAGACCGATGGCTTCTCGCAGGGCCAGCGCACCAAGACCGCCATTGCCCGTGCGCTGGTGCACGACCCGCGCAACGTGATCCTCGACGAACCCACCAATGGCCTGGACGTGATGACCACCCGCGCGCTTCGCCGCTTCCTGCTGGGACTGCGCGAGGAAGGGCGCTGCGTGATCCTGTCCAGCCACATCATGCAGGAGGTCGGTGCGCTGTGTGACCACATCGTAATCATCGCCAAGGGCACGGTGATGGCCGCTGGCAGTGCCGATGAACTGCGCGCGCAGTCCGGTGAACCCAACCTGGAAGATGCGTTCGTGAAACTGATCGGCAGCGAAGAGGGCCTGCACGCATGAGCATGATGTCGACCATGATGACGGTGATGCGCAAGGAACTGCGCGACCTCTCGCGCGACCGCCGCACCCTGTTGCTGACCCTGCTGTTTGGTCCCTTGCTGTACCCGCTGCTGATCCTGGGCATGGGCAAGCTGGCCGAAAGCCGCGTACGCATCCAGATTGAACAGCCGCTGCAGATCCCGATCATCGGTGCCGAGAATGCGCCGAACCTGGTGCGCTTCCTGGCGGCGCAGGGATTGAACGCCACGCCGGCACCGAAGGATCTGGCCGAAGCGATCCGCTCGCAGGAGATCGACGTGGCCCTGCGCATCAGCCCCGAGTTCGGCAAGGACTGGGCCGGCGGCAAGCCCGCGCTGGTGGAAGTGATCCGTGACAGTACCCGGCGCGCCGCCGAGGTACCCAGCGCCCGCCTGCAGGCGGCCCTGGCGACCTACAACGGCCAGGTCGGTGCACTGCGGCTGATGGCACGTGGCGTCGACGCACAGGTGGCGCGGCCGCTGGATGTGGCTACCCAGGACATGGCCAGCGCCGAGGCCAAGCGCGGCATGATGCTGTCGATGCTGCTGCCGGTGCTGCTGACGCTGACCTCGTTCATTGGTGGCGCCTATCTGGTGATGGATGCCACCGCCGGTGAGCGCGAGCGGCAATCGCTGGAGCCGCTGCTGGCGACTCCGGGTTCGCGCAGTGCCATCGTCAGCGGCAAGATCGCCGCCGCGTGCGTGGTCGGCTTCGCCTCGTTGCTGCTGACGTTGATCGCGTTCAAGGCCAGTGCGCAGATCGCGCCCGGCAATGTCGGCCGGCAACTCAACATGAACATCGGCTCGATGCTGCAGATGCTGCTGGTGATGGTGCCGATGCTGCTGATCGGCACCTCGCTGCTGACCTTCCTCTCGGCTGCGGCCAAGAGCATGAAGGAGGCGCAGAGCCACATGACCTGGCTGGTGCTGCTGCCGATGCTGCCCGGTTACGCGTTGATGGCCTATCCGGTGAAGAGCGAGCTGTGGCAGTACGCAGTGCCGTTCCTGTCGCAGAACCAGATGCTGTTGAAGGTGATCCGCCACGAGGCGATCAGCCCCACGATCTGGGCGGTGTACCTCGGCGCAAGCCTGGGTCTGGCTGCGGTGCTGTGGTTCGCTGCCGTGCGTCGCTACCACAACGAACGCCTGGCGATTTCCGGCTGAGCGTAACCGGTAGCGCCGGGCCATGCCCGGCGGATGCAGAACGAGGCCCGGTCATTCCGGGCCTCGTCCATTTCAGCGCAGCGAGGCGTTTCCGTCCGCATACCGCGCTGGCGTCACTGCCATCTCGCGCTTGAACACGGCGATGAAGGAACTGGGCGTGTCGTAGCCCAATGACAGTGCGACGGTGGTGACCGGCTCACCGGCCAGCAATCGCGGCAGCGCCAGCAGCACGCGCAGGCGCTGGCGCCAGTGGGTCAGGGTCATGTTGGTCTCGGCCTGCCAGCGGCGGGCGAGGCTGCGACTGGACAGGCCGCTCGCTGCGGCCCAGTCCTCGACGCTGCGGGTGTCATGCGGCGCGCGTGCCAGGGCCGAGGCGATGCGGCGCAGGCGGCGGTCGCTGGGTTGCTGCAGGGCCAGCGGCAAGGGCGTGCCGGCGGCGATCTCATCGATGATCACCCCGGCCAGGCGCTGCTGCACCGCATCCAACGCCTGCCCGGACCACTGCAGTGCCCGCGGCACCGCCACCTGCAGCAGGTCGCTGGGCTGGAAGATGCGTGGTGCGGTGGGCAAGCCCGCGCAGGCTTCCCTGCTGAAGTACAGGCTCCAGCCATCGAAGCTGCCGATGCTGGAAAGCGCGTGCGGGTGCTGAGGCGGAAGCCACGCCACGTGCCCGGCCGGAAGCAGCCAGTGGATGTCACCCGCCTCGATCCGCAGCAGGCCCGTGTGGGCGCCCAGCAGTTGCCCGCGCGCGTGCTGGTGGCGGGCGGTGCGGCGTGAACCCGGCATCGCCAGCTGCGTACCGAACAGGGCGGGCCCCGCGCTGGCATCAGCCAGTGCAGGATCGATCAGGGGTGTCTGGTGTGTCTGTTCTGCCATGTCAATTGGCAGTTATACGGCAGAACAGTCGGTGGCGAGCGTTGACACTGGGCGTCCATTCCCCAGGAGCACGCCATGCAACCGCAGGACATCCTTCCCGATCACCAGAACGACGTGCAGGTGAACGGTCTCATCGTGCGCAAGGGCAGTGTAGGCGCCTTCCTCGCCAGCGTCCGCGACTGGCAGGACCCGGCCGGTGACTCCGCCACCCGTGCCGCCGCCGAAGCCGATCTGCGCAGTCTGCTGCCCGGGCTGCACGCGCTGGGCCTGTTCCAGGTGCTGGCCGCACGTGATCCGGCGCTGCAAAGGTTGATCGACGGCGCAACCTGAAACGTACAAGGCCCGGACATGCCGGGCCTTGCTCCAGAACCACCGGGCGCGGCCCGGCGCTACCGCCTTGGGCATCAGCCGCCCGGTGCGAACACCAGCGTGCGCCGGGTGGTGACCGGGGCATTGACCGGCTCGAAGCGCCAACGCTTGACCGCGTTGAGGGCTTCGCGATCGAAAACGCGCGAGGGCGTCGCGCGCAGCACGCGCGCGTTGGTCACCGAGCCGTCGGTGCCGACGGTGATCTCCATCAGGACTTCGCCGGAGGTACCCGAACGCAGCGCTTCTGCCGGGTAACGCGGTGCCGGCGTGCTGACCGGGCGCAGGCTTGGCGCGGCGGCGGTCGCGGCCTGGCGGGCGGCGTTGGCCTGCTGGGCAGCGGCCTGCTGCTGCTTCTGCTCGGCATCGCGGCGGGCGGCGGCCTGGCGCTCGGCCTCCTGGCGCTCGCTGTCACGACGGGCAGCATCCTGCTGCGCGGCAATCTGCTTGGCCGCCTCGGCTTCCTTGGCGCGCTGTTCGCTCAGGCGCTGCTGCTCGGCCAGCTGCTTGGTGCGGTCTTCAGCGTCCTTCTTGACCTTCTCGGTCTCGTCTTCGGTGCGCTTGGCAGCGATCTGTACGCCCTTGCTCAGGCCTTCTTTCAGGCGCGGCAGGGCCGGGGCGGAGGCGTCGACCTTTTCGATCAGGGCGACCAGCCGCTGCGCTTCGGTGAAATCCTCGCGGCCCAGGTGCTGCTCGGCGGCGATCAGGGTGTAGGGCAGCAGGTCGGTCAGCGCGCTCTTCACCGAGGCATCGTCCGGCGTCTTGTCGCGCAGCGCCAGGTAGTACTCGATGGCGTTGTCGCCGGCCGGGGCGTACATGCGGTTCTCGCGCAGTGCCTGGCTGGCCGATTCGCGCAGCTGCTCGGTGCCCATCGACTGCACCTTGGCAGCCACCGCCGGTGCGGCTGGCGCTGCAGCGACGGGGGCGGCGGCACCCTGCGCGGCCGGGGCCGGTGTTTCATCCTTGCCCGAGCAGGCAGCCAGGGCCAAAGCCAGAGCGACCGGCAACCACCGGCGCGCGGCAGCGATCATTGCGACGTGCGACATCCTGCTCCCCTCTAAGAAGACGACGTTACGAAAAACGTTGATACGCATGGCCGGGACCGAAGGTCCGGGCGTGGCGGGGGGACGTTTCCCAGCGTCACCGTCGCCTGCAGCGAGGGTGCAATCTAGCATCCCGGCCACCCTTGCGTACAAGGGCCGGGAGCGGCGCCGGCAGCGGCAGTCATGCCGCCGCCGGCGTTGGCGTCAGTGCGCGGCAGCCTTGCTGTGGCTGTTGGACATCAGCTTGTCGGTCCAGGCGATGCCGATCGCCGACAGGATGAACACGCAGTGGATGATGGTCTGCCACAGCACACCATCGGGGGTCAGGGTCGTGCAGGTATCGGGGCCGGCGTTGTAGAAGCTGGCCGATGCTGACGAAGCCGCTGCCGCCCATTGTTCCGGCTTGCACAGCGGCAGGCCGTTCAGCGGGCTGGCTGCAATGAACGTCTTCAACAGATGGATCGAGGAGATGCCGATGATCGCCATCGCCAGCTTTACCTTCAGCACGCTGGCGTTGACGTGACTCAGCCATTCCGGCTGGTCCGGGTGGCCTTCCAGGCGCAGGCGTGAGACGAAGGTTTCATAGCCGCCGACGATCACCATCACCAGCAGGTTGGAGATCATCACCACGTCGATCAGGCCCAGCACGATCAGCATGATCTGCTGCTCGCCCATCGACACCGAGTGCGAGATCAGGTGCCACAGTTCCTTGCCGAACAGGAACACGTAAACGCACTGGGCAACGATCAAACCCAGGTACAGCGGCAGCTGCAGCCAGCGGCTAGCGAAGATCAGGCTGGACAGCGGGGACAGTAGCGGACGGTTTGCACTCATGCGGAGTATGCTGCGTTTCGGGGAAGAGGCGAGGTTACCGGCCCGCCATGACGGTGCCAAGCCAACGCACGCACTAGACTTCAGGTTCCTTTCCGTACCCCAGAGCCGCCGCCATGATCGACCTGTATTACTGGCCTACCCCGAACGGCCACAAAGTGACCCTGCTGCTGGAAGAAGCCGGCCTGGAGTACCGCATCCACCCGGTCAACATCGGCTCGGGCGACCAGTTCAAGCCGGAATTCCTGGCCATTTCCCCCAACAACAAGATGCCGGCCATCGTCGACCACGCCCCGGCAGACGGCGGCGCGCCGCAGAGCGTGTTCGAGTCCGGCGCGATCCTGCTGTACCTGGCAGAGAAGACCGGCCGCTTCCTGCCGGCCGACCCGCGTGGCCGCGTCACCACCCTGGAATGGCTGTTCTGGCAGATGGCCGGGCTGGGCCCGATGAGCGGGCAGATGGGCCATTTCAACGTGTACGCGCCGGAGAAGATCCCGTACGCGATCGAGCGCTACGACAATGAAGTGCGCCGCCTGCACGGGGTGATGGACAAGCGCCTGGCCGAGCACGCCTTCCTGGCCGGCGCGGACTACACCATCGCCGACATGGCCAGCTACCCGTGGGTTGGCGCCTACGACAAGCTGCCGGCCGACTTCGACGCGTTCCCGAACCTCAAGCGCTGGCACCAGGCCATCGCCGCCCGTCCGGCCACCCAGCGCGCCTATGCGCTGCGCACGCAGGTGAACCCGGACGCTGGCAAGCCGCTCAGCGACGAAGAGCGCAAGCACCTGTTCGGCAAGCGCTGAGGGCCAGGGAGGCCTCATCCACGCATGGCGTGGATCTACTGGCGGTGGGTGCCGACCGTTGGTCGGCACTCCTCATGGGCAGAAGGTCATGCTGTCTTCCCGCACCGGCTTGGTTAGGATGGAGGCTGACCGTCCCGCGCCCGCCGCGGTGACGGACCTGCCGTTTGCCGGGATCCTCCATGCGCCATCTGTTCGCCTCGCTCGCCCTCATGCTCGCCACCAGTACCGTCGCCCACGCTGAAAAACTCACCCTGGAAGCCATCACCGGCCCGCTGCCGCTGTCCGGTCCGACCCTGATGAAGCCGAAGGTGGCGCCGGACGGCTCGCGCGTGACCTTCCTGCGCGGCAAGGACAGCGACCGCAACCAGCTGGACCTGTGGAGCTACGACATAGGCAGCGGCCAGACCCGATTGCTGGTGGACTCGAAGGTGGTGCTGCCCGGTACCGAAACCCTCAGTGACGAGGAGAAGGCCCGCCGCGAGCGCCAGCGCATCGCCGCGATGACCGGCATCGTTGACTACCAGTGGTCGCCGGACGCGCAGCGCCTGCTGTTCCCGCTGGGCGGCGAGCTGTACCTGTACGACCTCAAGCAGGAAGGCAAGGCGGCAGTGCGTCAGCTGACCCACGGCGAAGGCTTTGCCACCGACGCCAAGCTGTCGCCCAAGGGCGGCTTCGTCAGCTTCATCCGCGGCCGCAACCTGTGGGTGATCGACCTGGCCAGCGGCAGGCAGATGCAGCTGACCGCTGATGGCAGCACCACCATCGGCAACGGTATCGCCGAATTCGTCGCCGACGAGGAGATGGACCGCCATACCGGCTACTGGTGGGCGCCGGACGATTCGGCCATCGCCTACGCCCGCATCGATGAAAGCCCGGTGCCGGTGCAGAAGCGTTACGAAGTCTATGCCGACCGCACCGATGTGATCGAACAGCGTTACCCGGCCGCGGGCGATGCCAACGTGCAGGTGAAGCTGGGCGTGATCTCGCCGGCGGAACAGGCGCAGACGCAGTGGATCGACCTCGGCAAGGAGCAGGACATCTACCTCGCCCGCGTCGACTGGCGCGATCCGCAGCACCTCAGTTTCCAGCGCCAGTCGCGCGACCAGAAGAAGCTGGACCTGGTGGAAGTCACCCTGGCCTCGAACCAGCAGCGTGTGCTGGCCCACGAAACCAGCCCGACCTGGGTGCCGCTGCACAACAGCCTGCGTTTCCTCGACGACGGCAGCATCCTGTGGTCCTCCGAGCGCACCGGCTTCCAGCATCTGTACCGCATCGACAGCAAGGGCAAGGCCGCCGCGCTGACCCACGGCAACTGGTCGGTCGATGAACTGCTGGCGGTCGATGAAAAGGCCGGCCTGGCGTACTTCCGCGCCGGTATCGAATCGGCGCGCGAAAGCCAGATCTACGCTGTCCCGCTGCAGGGCGGCCAGCCGCAGCGCCTGTCGAAGGCACCGGGTATGCACAGCGCCAGCTTCGCGCGCAACGCCAGCGTGTACGTGGACAGCTGGTCCAACAGCAGCACCCCGCCGCAGATCGAACTGTTCCGCGCCAATGGCGAGAAGATCGCCACCCTGGTCGAGAACGATCTGGCCGATCCCAAGCATCCGTATGCGCGCTATCGCGAGGCGCAGCGCCCGGTCGAATTCGGCACGCTGACTGCCGCCGACGGCAGGACGCCGCTGAACTACAGCGTGATCAAGCCGGCAGGCTTCGATCCGGCCAAGCGCTACCCGGTGGCGGTGTACGTGTATGGCGGCCCGGCCAGCCAGACCGTCACCGACAGCTGGCCCGGCCGGGGCGACCATCTGTTCAACCAGTACCTGGCCCAGCAGGGCTACGTGGTGTTCTCGCTGGACAACCGCGGCACCCCGCGCCGTGGCCGTGACTTCGGTGGTGCGCTGTATGGCAAGCAGGGTACGGTGGAAGTAGCCGACCAGCTGCGTGGCGTGGCGTGGTTGAAGCAGCAGCCGTGGGTGGACCCGGCGCGCATCGGCGTGCAGGGCTGGTCCAACGGCGGCTACATGACCCTGATGCTGCTGGCCAAGGCGTCGGACAGCTACGCCTGCGGTGTGGCCGGCGCGCCGGTTACCGATTGGGGCCTGTACGACAGCCACTACACCGAGCGCTACATGGACCTGCCGTCGCGCAACGACGCCGGTTACCGCGAAGCACGCGTGCTGACCCACATCGAGGGCCTGCGCTCGCCGCTGCTGCTGATCCACGGCATGGCCGACGACAATGTGCTGTTCACCAATTCGACCAGCCTGATGAGCGCGCTGCAGAAGCGCGGCCAGCCGTTTGAACTGATGACCTACCCGGGTGCCAAGCACGGCCTGTCCGGTGCCGACGCACTGCATCGCTACCGTGTTGCCGAAGCCTTCCTGGGACGTTGCCTGAAGCCTTGATCATCATCCGGGAAGGAGCCCGCCCATGACCCTGCCGCCGCCGATTCCCGCTCCCTCCAACCTGGCCTCCGGCTGGTGGTGCCGGCATTGGCGCTGGGCGATGCCGCTGGCGGTGCTGCTGTTCCTGGCCGCGCTGGGCGGCGCCATCGCCTGGAGCGTGCTGCGCTGGACCGAGGCCGCGCACGACAGTGCGCCGATGCGTGAGGCGATGCGACGGGCCGGCTGCAGCGTCGAACTGGTGCAGGTGTTCGGGGAACCGCTGCAGGCCGGCACGCTGCCGCTGGGCAGCATGCAGACCGCCATCAACGGCGAGCGCGATGTCGGCCTGACCGTGGCGCTGGAAGGACCGCATGCGCATGGCCGCCTGTTCGTGAAGGGCACCCGCAGCGACGACGTGTGGGATTACCCGGTGATGTACGTGCTGGCCGAAGACAAGCAGACCTTCGACCTGAGCGCGCTGGATGATGCCGAGGCGGCCGGCGAATGCGAACTGCAGGAATGCCGGGAGCGTGGGGAATGTGCGCTGACGGCCGCGCTGTAGAGGGCGTGACCTCCGGCCGATTGTCGCCACCGCCATGAGCGCGTAGGGTGCGGGCAACCCTGTCCTGGAGTGCTCCATGAAGCCGATCGCGCTTGCCATCGCCCTGGCCCTGACCGCCGCCCCGCTGCTGTCCGCACCGTCGGCCCTGGCCGCACCCGCCGCCAAGGCGGCTACCCCGGCCAGCCCGGCCTGGGTCGCGCGCAGCAACGCGCTTGCGCAGATCCTGCTGGATGCCCAGGGCCCGTTCCAGCCCGAGGAAACCGGCTTCTTCGGCGTGCCCGGCTACGACGACAAGGTGGCCGACCTGGGCCCGGACAACGACCAGCGCTACCGCGCCGCGATGGCCAAGGCCCGTGACGAACTGAAGGCCAAGCTGGCCAGCGAGAAGGATCCCAACGTCCGCCAGGACCTGGAGATCATGATCGCCGCCGCCAACCAGAACATTGAAGGCAGCGAGCTCAACCAGAAGTACCTGCTGCCGTGGCGTGATGCGCCGCAGAGCGTGTTCAGCGGCCTCAACCTGCTGCTGTCCGACCAGGTGCCGGCCGAGCGCCGGGCCAAGGCGGTCGATCGCCTCAAGGCATACGCGGGCCTGCAGCCGGGTGGCACCGCGTTCACCACGCTGGCCCGCCAGCGTTACGAAGAGCGGTTGAAGGACAGCACGCTGCTGCAGCCGACGAAGATCGAAGTGCAGCAGTCGCTGGACAACGTCGAGACCTACATCACCGGCATCGAGTCGTTGCTGAAGAAGTACCAGGTCGCCGGTGCCGACGAGGCGATGAAGACGCTTGCCGTGCAGATGAAGGACTACGCCGCATGGACCCGCAAGGAGGTGCTGCCGAAGGCACGTGCCGATGCGCGCCTGCCGGCCCCGCTGTACGCCTACCAGCTTAAGCAGGTAGGCATTGACATCGACCCGAAGCTGCTCATGCAGCGCGCGCAGCTGGAGTTCATGGAAACCCGCTCGGCGATGCGCCAGCTGGCGCCGCTGGTGGTGAAAGAGAAAGGCCTGAAGGTCAGTGATCCGAGTGACCCGGTGGCGGTGATCCGTGCGCTGAAGGGCGAGAAGATCGCCGATGACCAGCTTGAAGGCCACTACCGCAAGGTGATCGATGCCATCGATCCGTTGATCCGCGAACACCGCATCGTCGATGTGCCGCAGCGCGCGATGCAGATGCGCCTGGGCTCGGCCGCCGAAAGCGCTGCCAGCCCGGCACCGCACTTCCTGCCCGCGCCGCTGGTCAACAACACCGGGCAGCAGGGCACCTTCGTGCTGCCGCTGGGCAACCCGGCCGCCGGTGCAGGTGCGCAGTACGACGACTTCAACTTCGGTTCGGCAGCCTGGACGCTGAGCGCGCATGAAGGCCGCCCGGGCCACGAACTGCAGTTCACCGCGATGGTCGAGCGCGGCGTGTCGCTGGCGCGCACGATGTTCGCGTTCAATTCGGTGAACGTGGAAGGCTGGGCGCTGTATGCCGAAGCGGAGATGGTGCCGTACGAGCCGCTGGACGGGCAGATGATCGCGCTGCAGTTCCGCCTGCTGCGTGCCGCCCGCGCCATGCTGGACCCGATGCTCAACCTCGGCCTGACCGACCGTGCCAACGGCGAGCGCGTGCTGATCGAGCAGGTGGGTCTGTCCAAGGCGATGGCGACCCAGGAACTGGACCGCTACATGGTGCGCATGCCGGGCCAGGCGGGCAGCTACTTCTACGGCTACACCCGCATCCTCGAACTGCGCATGCAGACCGAGCTGGCACTGGGCGCGAAGTTCGACCGCCTGGCGTTCAACAACTTCCTGCTCGACCAGGGCCTGTTGCCGCCGGACCAGCTGGCCGAAGCGGTGAACCAGGTGTTCGTGCCGAAATACCAGAAGAAGTAACGGTAGCGCCGGGCCACGCCCGGCGAGCGCAGTGGAAGAGACGCCGGGCATGGCCCGGCGCTACCTGCGGTGACCCGTGCGGGTCACCGCTGCGGTTGCGGGGTGATCGTCTGTGTCGGCAGGCGTGCCGGCGGCGCCGGGTTCGGCACCCAGATCGCCACGCCGGCGGCGCGTTTCTGCGTGGTCGGTATGCCGATGCCCACGCCACCGCCCACATGTGAACCGAAACTGCCGGCACCCACCGACATGCCGACCGGTGAGCCACTGCTGCCCACGCCCATCAGGATCACGCCGTTGGCACCGAGCGCAGCGGCTTCGCGCTTCAGGCGGGCCACGGCGGCGTCGGTCTGGCCCTGCGTGCCGAAGCCCACCGCCGAAGACGACTCCAGCTGGGCGATTTCCTGCGAACCGGCGGGTGGCGTCGAATAGATCTGCACCTGGGCCGGATCGATCGGCGCGCGGGCGCGGCCCAGCATGACCTTGGAAGTGCTGGCGCAACCGGCAACGGTCAGCAGCATGGCCGCCAAGGCGACCCAACGGATGTTCATGGCGTATACCCCTGTAGGACTGGTTCGGATCATCAGCCGGGCACTCTGAATCGGCGCCAACATCGGTGCTCGACCCATGGCCGCACGCTAGCACGGCGCCGGTGAGGTTGACGGCAACGGCGGTAGGCGGCGCTGCCGGGAACGGCTATGGTTGGGGCCAGAACAACCACGGGAGCGCGCTATGGGTGTGATCAGTCTGTTGTGGGGCGTACTGGCGCTGGTGTGGATGATCCTGGCGTTGATACCGTTGCTGGGCTGGGGCAACTGGTTCCTGATCCCGTTTGCTGCGGTCGGCGCGATCATTGCTGCGCTCGGCATCCTGTTCACTCACCCCAGCAAGCGCGGCAGGGCCTGGACGGGGCTGATCCTGAACGGCATCGTGGTGGTGGTCGGCATCCTGCGCCTGGGGCTGGGTGGCGGGGTGATCTGAGCCGGCCCGGCCGGTGCGACAGGGCGTCGCAGGGACACGGCCGCTGGCCGGGCAGAGAGTAGAATGGGCGGCTGCGCGAGCCCCCCGCGCGCCTGTCGAACTGCGCGCTGCGCGGCTGCTCCCATGATCATTCGTTCCCGTCCCCACGGCTGGCAACTGCTGTACATCCTGCGTGGCTCCATCGTTCCGGCGATCGCGCCCAAGGTACTGGCCATCCTGATCCTGTCCGTCGCAGTCGCCGCGGTGGTGGAGCTGGCGCCGCCGATCGGCATCGAGCGCGTCTCGGTCACCCCGTTCACCCTGCTCGGCCTGGTCCTGTCGATCTTCCTCAGCTTCCGCAACAGCGCCTGCTACGACCGCTGGTGGGAGGGTCGCAAGCTGTGGGGCCAACTGGTGTTCGAATCGCGTTCGCTGGCGCGGCAGGTACAGGTACTGCTGGCCGACGATGCGCCACGCCGCCAGCGCATCAGCTACCTGACCACCGCTTTTGCCTATGCACTGGCCGCGCGCCTGCGCGCCCGCGACGTGGCGCTGGCCGCAGTGCCATGGCTGGACGAAGCGCAGCGCGGGCAGCTGGCGCTGCGCGGCAACGTGCCCGATGCGCTGCTGGCGATGATCGCCGCCGAACTGGCCCAGGCCCATCGCGAAGGCACGCTCGATTCCATCCTCTACGTCCAGCTGGAAGAGCGCCTGCACGCGATGTCCTCGATCCAGGCTGGCTGCGAGCGCATCCTCACCACCCCGCTGCCGTTCGCCTACACCCTGCTGCTGCATCGCTGCGCGTGGATGTTCTGCGTACTGCTGCCGTTCGGTCTGGCCAGCTCGCTGGGTTGGGCCACACCGATGCTGTCGGCGGTGCTGGCCTATGCCTTCTTCGGCCTGGACCAGTTGGGTGAAGAAATGGAAGACCCGTTCGGCCTGGAGCCGAATGACCTGCCGTTGGACGCGCTGGTGCGCACCATCGAGATCGACCAGCTCGATGCCCTCGGCGAACGCCCGTTGCCCGAACCCCTGCTGCCGCAGGGCTACCTGTTGCAATAGCCACTCCCCGGAGCCTGCCATGCCTCATCCCCATTACCGCCCACGGCGCATGCGCCATGACGAATTCTCGCGCCGCCTGATGCGCGAGAACACGCTGACCACCGACGACCTGATCTATCCGGTGTTCGTGCACGAACCGGCTGGCCGCGTCGCGGTGCCGTCGATGCCCGGCGTAGAGCGGCTGTCGATCGAAGAACTGCTGAAGGTGGCCGAGGAAGCGCTGGAACTCGGCATCCCGGTGATCGATCTGTTCCCGGTGCTTGACGCCTCGCAGAAGTCGCTGGACGCATCCGCGGCGTGGGCAGAGGACGGCCTGGCGCAGCGTGCGATCCGCGCGCTGAAGTCGCGTTTCCCGGAGCTGGGGGTGATGACCGACGTGGCCCTGGATCCGTACACCACGCACGGCCAGGACGGCATCATCGATGACAAGGGCTATGTGCTCAACGACATCACCGTCGAAGCGCTGGTCAAGCAGTCGCTGTCGCATGCCGAGGCGGGCGCGGACATCATTTCTCCGTCGGACATGATGGATGGCCGTATCGGTGCGATCCGTCGTGCGCTGGATGCCGACCACCACCTCAACGTGCGCATCATGGCCTACTCGGCCAAGTACGCTTCGGCGTTCTACGGCCCGTTCCGTGACGCGGTGGGCAGTGCGGCCAGCCTTGGCAAGGCCGACAAGAAGACCTACCAGATGGATCCGGCCAACGGTGACGAGGCGATGCGGGAAATCGCCCTGGACCTGGAGGAGGGCGCGGACATGGTGATGGTCAAGCCCGGCATGCCGTACCTGGACCTGGTGCGGCGGGTGAAGGAGACCTTCGGTGTGCCGACCTTCGCCTACCAGGTCAGCGGCGAGTACGCGATGATGAAGGCGGCGTTCGCCAACGGCTGGCTGGACGAGCGCGCCTGCGTGCTGGAATCGCTGCTGGGCTTCAAGCGTGCCGGCGCCGATGGCGTGCTGACCTATTTCGCGCCGCAGGTGGCGCGTTGGCTGCGCGAGCGCTGACAATAGCGCCCACGACGGACGGAGGAACACGCGATGGGACCTGAAATGGGTTGGATGCAATGGTTGATCTGGGGCACCGGTACGCTGGTGTTCGGGGCCATCATCGTCGGCGTGTTCGTCGCTGCCTGGCGTGCCGCACGACGGCCGCCCGAGCAGCTCTCCGCTGCCGCCCAGGTTGCCCGCGAGCAGGCCCTGCCTGAGAGCATGCAGGCCGAGCTGGCCGAACTGAACCGGCGCAAGGACAACGGCCGGCTCAGCGAAGTGGAATACGAACAGCAGCGCGCGAAGGTGCTGTCGCGCTGAGAACCGTGGCCCCGCATCCGGGCCATCCACCCATGGCGTGGATCTACGGGTAGTCGCCAACCTTGGTTGGCGGTTTTGTTTCTGTGCCGACCAAGGTCGGCACCTGCCGGAGGGGGGCGGTCGGCACCTACCGGAGGGGTATCGGTCGGCACCCACCGCACCATCATCCACGCATGGCGTGGATCTACCGCACGCACTCCGCCACTGCCACCATCTTCGGCACTGCCAGCCGATACACGTCCACGCCACCGGCGCGTGGCGACTTCGCCGCGCTGCTGGCCACCATCATTTCGCCCGGCTTGGCGTTGTCGACCACCGGCGCGCCGGTCCAGCCGCTGGCCTGGTTGAACGACAACCCCAACGGCTGCAACGCAGCGCCCGTCCACGCGCAGCCGCTGGTCCAGACCTGCGCGGGGCCACCGCTGCCACGGCTGAAGGCCACCGCGCCTGCGCTGCCCAGCCAGTCGCCATCGGTTTCATCGGCAGCACTGTTCAATGCCTGCAACGCTGTCGCCGGCCCGCGCGCGCCCTGCGCGTCCAGCGTGGCCACGAACAGGTCCCAGCCGGCACCACGGCCCTGCTGGCGGGCAAACAGCAGCCGCCGCCCGTCCGCACTCAATGCCGGGCCGCGCTCCTCATGGCGACCGCCATCGCCGGCCAATGGCTGCGGCGTGCCCACGCTGCCATCGGCAGCGATCGCTGCCCGGTACAGCGCCAGCCGGCCCTCGCGGCCTGCGGCGAACAGCAGCCAGCGGCCGTCGCGGCTGAAATACGGATCGCGCACCTCGCCGGACACCGCCAGCGGCAAGGCCTGCGCCTGCTGCCAGCGGCCGTCGACCACGCGGGCCTGCCACAGCCCCCAGCCGGCCTCGCCACGGCGGGCGAAGACGATGCGCTGGCCGTCGGCGCTGATCGTGGCCCGGCCCTCATCGGCGCGGGTGGAGACCACGCCCATGCCCTCGATGCCGTACTCGTTCAACGCCATCGCCACCGGGGCAGAGAGTAGACTGGCGGCGAGCACCAGCAGGGTCGGGGCGATACGCATCATCCAGGTCCATGCACGAAAGAGCACCAGTCTAGCCAGCTTGAGGATTCCATGACCGATCGTTACGCCGTCTTCGGACACCCCGTCGCCCACTCGAAGTCGCCGCAGATCCATGCGGCGTTCGGTCGCCAGGAAGGCATCTCCCTCGACTACCGCAGCATCGATCTTGCTCCGGACGCCTTCCTGGCCGGGCTGGAGGCATTCGCCGCCGAGGGCGGTGTCGGTGCCAACGTCACCTCACCGCACAAGGAAGCGGCGTTCTCGGTGTGCACCACGCTGACCGCGCGCGCGCGCCGCGCCGGCTCGGTCAACACCCTGCTGCGCAAGGGCGACCGCTGGCACGGTGACACCACCGATGGCATCGGCCTGGTGCGCGACCTCACCGACCGCCACAGCCTGGACCTGCGCGGCCGCCGCGTGCTGCTGCTGGGCGCCGGTGGTTCGGCGCGCAGCGTTGCGCCGGCGCTGCTGGATGCCGGCATCACCGAACTGGTGGTGGTCAACCGCACGCCGGAACGCGCCGACGAACTGATCGATGCCATGGGCGAGCCGGGCCGCGCGCTCAGCCGCTACTGGGACGATCTGCGCGACCTCGGTGACTTCGAGCTGATCCTCAACGCCACCTCGGCCGGGCGCGATCGCGACGCCGAGTTCAAGCTGCCGCTGTCGCTGGTCAATTCGATGACCACGGCGGTCGACCTGAACTACGGCGAGGCCGCCATCGCGTTCCTGGCCTGGGCGCGCGCCGCGCAGTGCCGCAACACGGTCGATGGCCTGGGCATGCTGGTCGAGCAGGCGGCGGAGAGCTTCCTGCAGTGGCATGCCGTACGCCCGCAGACCGACGAGGTCTACCAGCAGCTGCGCGCCGGTGCCGGTGCCTTCGCCGGGCAGGACTGATCAATGGACAGCCAGGCTCTGATGGTCTCCCTGCTGACCATGGTCGGCGTGCGCCTGCCGGTGCTGATCGCCCTGTGCGTCGGCCTGGTCTGGGTGATGGGCGCGCCACGCGATCCGGCACGCACCGGCGCGCTGACCGGCCTGCTGCTGTTGCTGGCGTCCAGCATGGGCAGCCTGCTGGCCAATCTGGTGCCGATGTGGATGGTCAGCAACGGCGACTTCGGTGCGATCTCGCAGCTGAGCACCGTGCTGGGCGTGGTCCACTTCGGCCTGGCCATGCTCGATGCCGTCGGCACGGTACTGCTGGTCTGGGCACTGGTGCGGCTGCTGCGGCAGCGCGCCGCTACGCCCTGACTGCGATGGCGGCCTTGGCCGCGTCGGTGCTGTTGCGGCGCGCGCATCCAGTCATCGCGCGACGCGGCTGACCCTGTTCAGCGCCCGCGCCTCGGAGCCCGTGGCCGGCCATGCGACAATGGCCGGCCTGACCCCGCTACGGTAGTTCTGGCGTGACCGAAACCGTCGCCGCCCCACGCAAGCTCGATGACACCTTGAAGGACGCGATCCGCAAGGCGTACACGACGCTGCAGGCCAATACCCCCGGCTTCTCCACCCGCCGTTCGCAGAGCCAGATGATCGGCGTGGTGTCACGTGCGCTGTCCACCAGTGGTGGCGTGGGCGTGGTCGAGGCGCCGACTGGCGTTGGCAAGAGCCTGGGCTACCTGACCGCCGGCGTGCCGATTGCCCTGGCCAGCAAGAAGAAGCTGGTGATCAGCACCGGTACCGTGGCGCTGCAGTCGCAGCTGGTCGAGCGCGATATTCCGAACTTCCTCAAGGCCACCGGCCTGGAAGCGACCGTTGCACTGGCCAAGGGCCGCACCCGCTACCTGTGCACGCGCAACGCCGCCGAGGCACATGGCGAGGGCGCGCAGAACGGCATGTTCGAGGACGAGCAGCCGTTGTTCGACCGCCCGCTGGCACCGATCGAGATGGACATCGCCAAGCGCCTCACCGTGGCCTTCAGCAACGGCAGCTGGGACGGCGACATCGACAACGCACCGGAAACCATCAGCCCCGGCCTGCGCAGCCGCATCACCACGCCGGCCTCGGGTTGCGCGGGCAGGCGCTGTGCGTACTCGGCGCAGTGCGCGGTGCTGCGCTCGCGCAACACCGTGCGCGATGCGCAGATCGTGGTCACCAACCACGCCCTGCTGCTGTCGGCGCTGTCCATTGGTGACAGCGACAACGGCCAGCCGATGATCGCCGCGCCGTCGGACATGCTGCTGGTGCTCGACGAAGGCCACCACGTTGGCAATGTGGCCATCGACCAGGGCGCGGCCAGCCTGGCATTGGATGAAATGGCCAAGCGCACCGGCCGCCTGCAGATCCTGATCGCCGGTGCCTACCGCGCGGTCGACAAGGATCGCCTCGGCAACCTGCTGCCGAACGAAGCCATCGACGCGGCCAGCAACGTGGCCAAGGGCCTGCGTGCGTTCCGCGACCATGTCGAGGCGGTGTGGATGCCGGCGCCGGCCGACGAGGAGCCGATGTGGCGCGCGGCCAACGGACGCCTGCCCGAGGCCTGGCGCGAGCCGATCGAGGCGCTGGCCGACGATACCCGCAGCCTCTACAACTGGGCGCACGCGGCCACCGCGCAGGTCGCCAAGGGCAAGCCGGACGATCCGGCGCGCGAGCGCCTGCAGCGCAACCTGGGCATGGCGCTGGAGATGATCGAGCAGCAGTACAACCTGTGGCAGGTCTGGCGCCGCGAGGACAAAGAAGGCGCGCCACCGATGGCACGCTGGGTGACCGCCACCCGCGATGGCGACCTGGTGCTGCATGGCTCGCCGGTGTCGGCCGCGCACGTGCTGCGCAAGCTGTTGTGGGATGAAGTGGATTCGGTGGTGATGACCTCGGCGACGCTGACCGGCGGTGGCGACTTCCAGTCACTGGCGATCGACAACGGCATCCCCGAAACCGCCGAGATGGTCTCGCTGTCCTCCCCGTTCGACCTGCCCAACCAGGCCGAGCTGATCGTGCCGCCGTTCCCGGTCACGCCCGATGATCGCGAAGGCCATCCGCGTGAGGTGGCGCGCTACATCGGCAAGGAACTGGACTGGACGAAAGGCTCGATGGTGCTGTTCACCTCGCGCTGGAAGATGGAGAAGGTGGCGGGCCTGATGCCGGCCGCCAAGCGCAAGCAGGTGCTGGTGCAGGGCGAGATGTCGAAGACGCGCATGATCGACGAACACCTGCGCCGCGTGGCCGCCGGCGAGGGTTCGGTGCTGTTCGGGCTCAACTCGTTCGGCGAAGGCCTGGATCTTCCGGGTGAGGCCTGCACCACGGTGGTGATCACCCAGGTACCGTTCGCGGTGCCGACCGATCCGCAGACCGCCACCCTCAGCGAGTGGGTGGAAGCGCGCGGGCTCAATGCGTTCAACCTGATCGCGATTCCCCATGCGCTGCGCACGCTGACCCAGTTCGCCGGCCGCCTGATCCGCACCTCCACCGACACCGGCCGGGTGATCATCCTCGACTCGCGGCTGCTGACCCGTCGCTACGGCAAGCGCATCATCGACGCGCTGCCGCCGTTCAAGCGCACCATCGGCTGACGCGCTCTGGTAGCGGCGGGCCATGTCCGGTGAAAAGCCTCAACCCCTGAAGTGGTAGTGCCGGCCGCTGGCCGGCAACCTCGCGGATTGGACTACCATGGCGCGACCGCACGCGCAGAGGGGAGTCACATGCACGATTGGACAATCATCGCGACCCACAGTGACTGGATCGCCGCCACTTTCGAGCTCGTCCTCCGCGATGCGACCCAAACGGAGCGCCATCTGCAGTTCGAAGCGGTCGAGCATGTGGTGCTGGACAGGAGCGAGCCCTGGGGTCCGAGTGCATCGATCAACGAAGTGATGGCGAGCGAGGATCGCGCCGAGGGCGGCATCCGCGTGGTGTTCGAGCTGCAGTCCGGCGGTGCGGTCCACGTTTCCGCAGGCTCGTGCCGCATGGATGGCGAGCTGTTCTCGTTCTGAGCAAAAAGGGCATGGAGGGGATTAAGTCGTTTGTGGCACAAACGACTTAATCCCCTCCGTCCCCTTTTCTGTCAATCACCGAGCAGGGCGGTGTTGCGTACGGCGCCCTTGTCGGCGCTGGTGGCCAGCAGGGCGTACGCCTTCAGCGCGCTGGTGACCTTGCGCGGACGCGGTGCACGCGGCTTCCAGCCACGCGCGTCGGCGTCGGCGCGGCGTTGTGCCAGGGTGGCATCGTCCAGCAGCAGGTCGATGCGGCGCGCCGGAATGTCGATGCGGATGCGGTCACCATCCTCCACCAGTCCGATCACACCGCCGCTGGCCGCTTCCGGCGAAACGTGGCCGATCGACAGGCCCGAGGTGCCACCGGAGAAACGACCATCGGTCAGCAGCGCACATTGCTTGCCCAGCCCCTTCGACTTCAGGTAGCTGGTCGGATACAGCATTTCCTGCATGCCCGGGCCGCCCTTCGGTCCTTCGTAGCGGATCACCACCACGTCGCCGGGCTTTACTTCATCGGCGAGGATGCCGGCCACCGCCGCGTCCTGGCTTTCGAACACGCGCGCATTGCCTTCGAACACGTGGATCGATTCGTCCACGCCGGCGGTCTTCACCACGCAGCCGTCGATGGCGAGGTTGCCGCGCAGCACGGCCAGCCCGCCTTCCTGCGAATAGGCATGCTCCAGCGCACGGATACAGCCTTCGGCGCGATCCTGGTCCAGCGATGGCCAGCGCGTGGCCTGGCTGAAGGCTTCCTGGGTGGGAATGCCGGCGGGGCCGGCCTTGAAGAAGGTGTGCAGGGTGTCGTTGTCGCTGCGCATCACGTCCCAGCGATCGAGTGCTTCACCGAGCGTGCTGCTGTGCACGGTAGGCACGGACGTATCCAGCAACCCGGCGCGGTCCAGCTCACCGAGGATGCCGAACACACCACCGGCGCGATGCACATCTTCGACGTGGTACTTGGGCGAGTTCGGCGCCACCTTGCACAGCTGTGGCACGCGCCGCGACAGTCCGTCGATGTGGGACAGGTCGAAGTCGACCTCCGCTTCCTGCGCGGCGGCCAGCAGGTGCAGGATGGTGTTGGTGGACCCGCCCATGGCGATGTCCAGGGTCATCGCGTTCGCGAACGCGGCCTGGGTGGCGATGCCGCGCGGCAGTGCGCGCGGATCCTCGCCGCCATACCAGCGATGGCAGAGCTCGACGATCAGGCGGCCGGCACGGCGGAACAGCGCTTCGCGGTCGGCATGCGTGGCCAGGGTGGTGCCGTTGCCGGGCAGCGACAGGCCCAGCGCTTCGGTCAGGCAGTTCATCGAATTGGCGGTGAACATGCCCGAGCACGAGCCACAGGTGGGGCAGGCGCTGCGCTCGTACTCGGCAACCTTCTCATCCGAGGCGCTGTCATCGGCAGCGACGACCATCGCGTCGACCAGGTCCAGCTTGTGCTCGGACAGCCTGGTCTTGCCGGCTTCCATCGGTCCGCCGGAGACGAACACCACCGGGATGTCCAGGCGCAGCGCCGCCATCAGCATGCCGGGGGTGATCTTGTCGCAGTTGCTGATGCACACCAGCGCGTCGGCGCAGTGGGCGTTGACCATGTATTCGACGGCGTCGGCGATGATCTCGCGGCTGGGCAGCGAGTACAGCATGCCGTCGTGGCCCATGGCGATGCCGTCGTCCACGGCGATCGTGTTGAATTCCTTGGCGACGCCGCCGACCTGTTCGATCTCGCGCGCGACCAGCTGGCCAAGGTCCTTCAGGTGCACGTGGCCGGGCACGAACTGGGTGAAGGAGTTGGCGATGGCGATGATCGGCTTGTGGAAGTCGCCATCCTTCATGCCGGTGGCACGCCACAGGGCGCGGGCGCCGGCCATGTTGCGGCCGGCGGTGGAGGTGCGGGAGCGGTATTCAGGCATGGCTGGCGGAACGGGCGGGCCGTACGACGTGGGGGTCGGTTGATCATGGCGGAGTTTTTCGGTTGCTGCTGCAACCACCGGTGGTGGTCCGGCAGGGCTGCGCCCTGCACCTGCCGAATCAACGGCAACGTCAACGTCAAAAACTGGCTATCCCTGGGATGGCGGGGTTCCCGCCGCAGTTGGTGGGTGTCGACCTTGGTCGACACGGGCGATCGACGTTGTGCGTGGATGGGGCTGGGGAGGACGGCGAAAATGAAAGATCGTTCATCTTTCCCACTTTGCCGATTCCGGTTGTTGGCCGGGATTTGGCATGATGGGGCATTGTTCCGACTTGAAGGCATGAGGCCATGAAACGTTCCCGCACCACCGCGCTGCTGCTGATGAGCGCTGCGCCGCTGCTGTTCACTGCCTGCCAGAAGGAAGAGCAGGTGCAGGTGCAGGAAGGCCTGTATACCTCGGTGGAGGCCTGCACCACGGCTACCGCTGATCCTTCTGCCTGCCGCAATGCATTTGCCGAGGCGCAGAAGAAGTCCGCCGATGCAGCGCCGAAGTACGCGACCAAGGAAGCCTGCGAACAGGACTACAAGCCTGAGCAGTGCGTGCAGCAGCACACCTCGGCCGGCACCTCGTTCATCGGCCCGATGATGATGGGCTTCTTCATGTCGCAGATGCTGAGCAACCGCGGCAGCCTGGCCCCGCAGGCGCCGGCGTCGGCGCCTGCCTACCAGGACAAGAGCGCCGGTTGGGCGCGTCCTGCCCCGGGCGGCAGCGGCGGCCTGAACACCGCCAGCGGCATCGGCGCGGGCAAGGCCGGGCTGGCCCCGGTCAGCAGCGAACCGAACCGTGCGGTGACCGCCAGCCGCAGCGGCTTCGGCAGCACCAGTGCGCGCCGCAGCGGCAGCAGCGTCGGCGGCTGATCAATCCATGCAACGTATCCGTATTGCCGAGCGCGCCCAGTGGCGGGCGCGCGCGGAGGAAGCCGGTTTCCGCTTCCACACCATCGACGGCCAGCCGTACTGGGATGAAAGCGCGTATTACGCGTTCACCCTGCGCCAGATCGAACAGGACATCGAAGACCCCAGCGCCGAGCTGCATGCGATGGCGATGGATCTGGTCGGCGATGTGATCGCCAGCGAGCGCCTGATGGACCAGCTGGCGATCCCCGCGCATTACCGCGACTGGATCGCCGACAGCTGGCGTCAGCGCCAGCCGCACCTGTACGGGCGCCTGGACCTGGCCTATGACGGCACCGGCCCGGCCAAGCTGTACGAACTGAACTACGACACGCCGACCTCACTGTTCGAGGCCAGCTTCTTCCAGTGGCAATGGCTGGAGGACCAGCGCAACGCTGGGCGCCTGCCGCAGCATGCCGACCAGTTCAACGCGATCCATGAAGCCCTGGTTGAACGCTTTGGCGAGCTGGCCACGCAGCTGCCGCCGCCGCTGTACTTCAGTGCGGTGGGCAGCTCTGAGGAAGACCGCGGTACGGTCGATTACCTGCGCGACTGTGCCTCGCAGACGGGCCTGCACGGGCAAGCGATCGCTATTGAAGACATCGGCCTGTCCGAAGATGGGCGCTTCACCGCGTTGGACGACACGGTGATCGGCACGCTGTTCAAGCTGTACCCGCTGGAAGACCTGATGGCCGAGGAATTCGGCCGCGCGCTGCCGGGCTCGGGCGTACAGTTGCTGGAACCGGCGTGGAAGGCGGTGCTGAGCAACAAGGGCATCCTGCCGCTGCTGTGGCAGCGCAATGTCGGCCATCCGAACCTGCTGGAAGCACATTTCGACGATGGCAGTGCACTGGCCTCGGGCTGGGTGCGCAAGCCGCTGTTCTCGCGCGAAGGTGCCAACATCGAGATGCATCTGGCCGATGGCAGCACGCAGCGCAGCGACGGCCCGTACGACGGTCCGGCGATCCTCCAGCGTGCGCACCCGCTCACCCGCTTCGAAGGCGGTTACCCGCTGATCGGCAGTTGGGTGATCGGCGACCACGCCTGCGGCATCGGCATCCGCGAAGACGACAGCGCGATCACCCGCGACAGCGCGCGCTTCGTGCCGCACGCGATCGTCGACGAGGCGCCGACGCGGATCTACGTCTGATGGTGGTGCGGCGTCTGCCCGGTCGGCGCGGGCGTCCTACTCCCGTGGCGGGCCGTCATTTCGACGATGGTCGCGGGCTGAATGCGTTCGCTGACCGCATCGCGGTGCGCTGCCACCGCTGCGATACGCCGGGCTGGGTGATGGCGAGCTGGCAGCCCTACCACTGGACGGCGCGTTTCCGCTGCACTGGCTGCAGCGTTGCGCTGGACAGTGGTGACTGGGTGGGCGCGATGTGCATGTCGGGGCGTCAACCCTGTGGATTCTGCGGGCACCAATGGTTGCATGTACATCGGAGGATTCCCGCTGGCGTGCCCGCACCACCAACGTTTTCGTCCAGATGCGGGCAATGTGGTCGCAGCAGCGATGTCACGGTCGTGACGCGTCCGCTGCGCGATGCCGAGCCCGCCGATCCACATTTCGGCTTGCCGCTGCATCTGGTCGAGCCGACCCGCGCAGGTCTGCTTTGGGCCTACAACGCCGAGCATCTGCAGGCGCTTCATGAGTACGCTGTCGCGACACTGCGTGAAACCAAAGGGCATCATCGCTCGATGTTCTCGCGGCTGCCGCAGTGGATGAAGCTGGCGCGGCATCGCGTGCTGTTGCAGCGCGCGGTGGAGCGGCTGCAGAAGCGCTTGCTGCAGGGGTAGTGCCGGCCGCTGGCCGACAACCGTCGCTGGTATCAGAGCAACCCTTCGCGTTTCACCGCCAGGTAGCGTTCCACCAGCGCGGCGGGCAGCGCGTCGGCGGTTACGTCCAGCACCATCACCCGTTCCGCACGCAGGGCGTCATGCGCCTGCGCGCGCTGCTGCAGGTACAGCGCGGCGGCACCGGCCTGCGCGGCATCTTCCACCGTGTGCACCTCACCTTCCAGCGCAGCATCCAGCTCGCGCTCGCGCAGGCTGGCCACGCACACCAGGTGGCGGCGCTGCAGCAGGCGCACGGCAGCAAGCAGGTCTTCTATGTCCTCGTCGCGCACGTTGCTGACCAGCATCACCAGCGCGCGCCTACGCTGGCGCAGTGATACTTCGGTGGCGGCGGCCAGATAATCGGTGGCCACCGCCTGCGGCTGCAGGTCGTAGCTGGCGCGCAACAGGTGCTGCACCGTGCCCATGCCGCGCTGCGGGGCCACCCAGCGGCGCTCGCCGCCCACCGCGAACAGGCCGGCGGCATCGCCCTGGCGCAGCGCCAGGTAAGCCACCACCAGCGAGGCGTTCAAGGCATGGTCGAAATGCGAGAGCCCGCCTTCGCTGGCCAGCATGCGCCGGCCGCTGTCGAGCATCAGCAGCAGCTGCTGGTTCTTCTCGTCCTGGTACTCGCGCGAGATCAGCTTGCGCGCGCGTGCGGTGGCCTTCCAGTCGAGCTGGCGCAGGCTGTCGCCGATGCGGTACTCGCGCATCTGGTGGAAGTCGGTGCCTTCGCCGCGGCGGCGCTTCACATGGGCACCGACCAGTCGCGAGGCCTGGTCGGCACTGAACAGCGCGAAGCGGGTGAGTGGCACGAAGTTGGGATAGACCCGCACCTCCAGCGCCGGTGGCAGCGTGCGTTGCTGCCACCACAGCCGCCACGGCGAGCGGATGCGCAGCTGCACACCCTCAAAGGCAAAACGGCCGCGCTGCTGCGGCTGCACGTGGTAATGCAGCGAGCTGACATGGCCGGCCCGCAACGGCACGCGCTGCGGCAGCGATTCCAGTGGCCAACCGCCCGGCACCAGATCGAACACGTGCACGTGCATGGCCTGTTCGCTGTGCAGGCGCAGGCCGACCTCGCGGCGCACGCCCAGTGCCAGCGCCTCGGGCACGTCGCGCTCGACGCTGGGCGACGGCCGTCGCCGTTGTCGCCACAGATCAACCAGTGCCAGCACCGCAATCAACGCGCCGGCCAGCGCCCAGCTCCAGCGCGGCAGCAGGCCGCCCAGCACCATGCCGCCCAGCACGGCCCAGGCCAACAGCAACGCCAGCAGCAGCGGCGCAGGCCTCATCGGCGCGGCGCTTCGACCTTGGCCAGCAGCGCACCCAGCACGTCGTCGGCATCCTGGCCTTCGATCTGCAGCTCCGGTGCCAGTGCGATGCGGTGGCGCAGGGCAGGGCGGGCGATGTCGCGGACATCATCGGGGGTGACGAAATCACGCCCGGCCAGCACCGCCTGCGCGCGCGAGGCACGCACCAGGGCGATGCTGCCGCGCGGGCCGGCACCGACGGCGATGCCCGGCCACTGGCGGGTGGCGGCCACGATGCGCACCGCGTAGTCGATCACTTCGTCATCGACGGTGATCGCCGCGGTGGCCTGCTGCAACGCCAGCAGTTCGCCGGCACCGAGTACGCGCGGCACCTGGCTCAGGTCGAAATCGCTGGCGGCACGGCCGCTGGTGATCGCCGCGACCATGCGCTTCTCGTCTTCCAGCTGCGGATAGTCGATCAGCACCTTCAGCAGGAAACGGTCCAGCTGCGCTTCCGGCAGCGGATAGGTGCCTTCCTGTTCCAGCGGGTTCTGCGTGGCCAGCGCCATGAACGGCGGCGCCAGGGTGAAGGCCTTGCCTTCGATGGTGATCTGGCCCTCCTGCATCACTTCCAGCAGCGCGGACTGGGTCTTGGCCGGGGCGCGGTTGATCTCGTCGGCCAGCAGCAGATTGGTGAACACCGGGCCGCGGCGGATCTTGAAGCTCTCGCTCTTCGGGTCGTACACCGCATGCCCGCTGACGTCGCTGGGCATCAGGTCGGGGGTGAACTGCACGCGGCCATAGTCCAGTTCCAGCGCCTGCGCCAGCGCGCGCACCAGCAGGGTCTTGCCGAGGCCGGGCACGCCTTCGATCAGCACGTGGCCACCGGCCAGCAGGGCGACCAGGATCTGGTCGAGCACATCGGCCTGGCCGATGAAGGCGTGGCCGACGGCCTGGCGGATGGCGTCGACGCGTTCGATCAGGCGGGCGGTGGCGGCCGCCGGAAGTTCAGGGGCATCGGTCATAGCAGGGATCTCATCTGGAGCAGCAAGCGGATGCGCTCGCGCAGGGCGGAGGAATCATGCGGCGAAGGCGGCGTGAGTGCACTGGTGACACGACTGACCGGCCATTGCAGCACCGCGGCGATGGCTTGGTCACGCGCGGCACCGTCGAGTGCGGCAGCCACGGGCGCACGCAGGCGCAGGCGATGCAGGAACAGCGCCTGCACGGCCAGGTATAGGCGCGTGCCATGGCCGAAGCGCAGCAGCAGTTCGCCACTGGCGCGGACGTGTTCCAGCAACGAACGGCGCTCGATCACCGGCGCGGGCAGGGCACTGCCGAAGCGTTGCGCACGCGACCACAGCCAGCCGAGGATCGCCAGCAGCAGCGGCACCCATAGCGGCCAGCCGTGGTAGAAGATGCGCGCGCCCAGCGAGGGCGGGCGGCTGCCGTACACCAGCCAGACCGTGCCCTGCCCATAGTTGGGATCGAGCAGGTAGCGTGTCAGGTCGCGGTGCGAGAGGTCATGCAGGCCATCGCGGGCAACGGCATCGACGCCGACAGGGCGGCGGCGCGTGGACGCGTTCGGTCCATCACCACGCATGACGTCCATGTCCGCGAGCACGTCGATGCTGCCCTTGCCGTGTGGCAGGCGCGCGAACACCAGCCCTTCGTTGCCACCCCAGCGGCGCTCGGCCGTGGCGTTGGCCTGGAAGCCCAGGCTGAAGCGCCGGCCGCCGCAGAACTCGACATGGCTGGGATCATCGACCACATGGAAGGGCTGGCAGTCGCTGCCATGGAACAGGCTGTCCACGCCGATCCTGTCCAGCAAGGGACCCTGCGTGCTGCTGGCGTCGTCCTCGGCCGGCGGCTGCGTGCGCAGCAGCAGATGGCCGCCGGTATCCACCCAGTCCAGCAGGGCCTGCGCAGTGCGCGGCGGCATGTCGGCGGTGTCCTGCAGCAGCACCAGCGTATCGGTGGCGGCCAGTGGCATCTGTGCCAGGTCCAACCGCTGCCGGGACTGCACCTCGATGCCGTCGGCGCGCAGGGCCTGGCCCAGCACATACAGCGGGTTGTAGCTGGCTTCGCCCTGCGGCGGCAACACAACGGTCTCGGTCACCTTTTCGTGCGTGCGCAGGAACAGGATCGTCAGTGGTACCCCGAACAGGACCAGCGCGCCCAGCAGCAATGACCAGAACAGGCGCGGCGTCATGCCTGCCACCCGTACTGCTGGCGCAGGGTGCTGGCCAACGCATCGAAATCGCTGCGGCTGGGCAGGCGCCCACCGTAGGCGGCGTACTGCCACATGCGCACGATGCGCGCGAACAGTTCACGGTCGCTGCTGTCGGTCATGCGCCGGGAGGCACGCAGGCACTGTGCTTCGGTCGCACCGGGCGGCAACGCGATACCCGTGCGCTCCACCAGCGTGCGTACGCTGGCGCGATACAACAGGGCCAGCGCCTGCCGCGGGCGTCCCTGGTCCCACAGCAGCCCGGCCTGGGTCGCTACATCCGGTGGCAGCACCACCGGCATTACCACCTGCTCTTCGGTGATCTGCGGTGCCTGCTTCTGCTTGCGGCGGCCGGAACCGCGCAACCACGGCAGCCACAGCCGCGCGGTCAACAACAGCACCAGGAGCAGGACACCCAGCAGCCCCCACAGGCCCCATTCGGCGATCCGCGCCAGCCACAGCTGGCCGCTCCTGCGCGCCTTGCGGTCGGCGTTGCTGCCGGTGTCCTTCTGCAGCTCTTTCTTGTCTTTGTTCTTTTCGGCCGCGTCTTCGATCGGCTTCCACCGGCTGACCTGCCGCGTCGGCCGCTGCAGCGGATCTTCGTAGGCGCGGTTGACGGCCTGGCGGAAGCCAGCGGTATCCACCGGCGTGTCGCCGAAGATCACTGCCGGTGTATTGGCCGGATCGTTTTCCGCAGTGGCCACGTCATCGGCTTCTTCAGCATCTTCCGCCTCTGCGTCTTCATCGGCGTTGTCCGCAGCGGTCTGCCCGGCGTCCTGTGTGTCGGCGTCCTGCGCGTGTACGGGCGCCAACGGCAGCGCCAGGCACAGCAGCAGCACCAACGAAGAGGCGATGGGCAGCAAGCGTTCGCGCAGGCGGCGCAGGGCGATTTCCACGTCCCAGGCTTCCATCTGCGTGCGCCTGTTCAAGTACAGGCCGAAGCCGGCGCCCACGTAGAACGGCCCGATCAGCGCTGCTGCCAGCCAGCACAGCAGGTTGAGGCCGAGCTTGGCCCACGCAGGCGCTTCCACGCTGACCATCGCCCACGCCGCGCGCCAGGATTCGGGCAACAGTTCCAGGGGGATGAAGATGAAGATGGTGGCGATCGCGCCCATCACCAGCACCAGCTCGAATGCCAGGCAGGTCACCGCCAGCACCAGCGCAGGGCCCGCGGCGCCGGCAGCCACCGCTCGGCGGCGAGCGCCGCGCTGGGCGGGCGCATTGCCCTCCAGCAGATTGACCGGCAGGCACAGGCTGCGCAGGCCGCTGAAGCGGCGCCAGCCCAGGTAGCCCCAGAAGCCGCTGCCGCCCCAATGCCGCTGTGCGCGCAGCGCATCGCGCGCACCGACCCGCTCGCCGAAGATGCCACGCGAGAGTACGTACAGTGGCGCGCGCTCGAACGAGGGCTTGCACCACCACATCGCCAGCCAGGCCCAGCCAAAGGCATCCAGCCACCAGGCCAGCGCATTGAACAGCACGAACAACGGTGCGCTGGCCAGCAGCCAGCTGCCCCACACACCGCGTGCATGGCGGCGGGCCAGCGCACTGCCCAGCTCCATCGCTTCCCAGCTGCTGCGCGCGCGCAGCACCACGTCCAGGTGGTCAATCCGCATGGTTGCCTCCGCGTCCACCGCGCCACAGCCACAGCAGCACACCGGCCCACAGCACACCGGCCACGCTGAACTTCACTGCAGCCGGGATTTCGGCGATGGACGACCAGAATGCTTCCACGAACGCGGCCAGCAGCAGCATGAAGGCCACGCCCAGGCACAGCCGCGCGCCGATGCGCCCGCCTTCGACCAGCGCATCCAGGCGGCGGCGCCGCCCGGGCGCCAGCAGCTTCATGCCCAGCTGCAGGCCGGCGCCGCCGGCAATCACGATCGCGGTCAGCTCGAACGCACCGTGGCCGACCACAAAGCGCCAGAACGGGCCGCCATGGCCGATGTGCTGCAGGTGACCGGCGACCGCGCCGATGGTGATGCCGTTGAACAGCAGCACCAGCAACGTGCCCAACCCCGCCAGCAGGCCGCTGGCGAAGGTGCGCAGGGCGATGCTGATGTTGTTCATGATGTAGTAGCCGAACATCATCCAGTCGGTGCCGCTGTCGCGGCCCAGGCGCTCGGCGGATGGATCGTACATGCGCTCCATCTCGGCGATCTGGCCGTTGTCCATCAGCAGGTGGATGCTGTCCGGGTACACCTGTACCAGCACGAAGCAGGCCAGCGCCGGCATCGCGAACATCGCCAGCGCCGCCCACATGCTGCGCGCTTGGCTGCGTACCAGCAGCGGGAAATCAGCGACCAGGAATTCCAGCGCGCGCCGCCAGCGGGTCGGTGGCGTGCGGTACAGCACGCCATGGCCGTGCTGCATCAGCTGCTGCAGGCGCTGCACCAGCTGCGGGCTGTAGCCGCGCTCACGGGCCAGCGCCAGCTGCTGGCACAGCCGTCGGTAACGCTGCGGGAAGCCGATATCGCCGGCTTCTTCCGCGCCCGGCCTGCGCCTGCGCCGACGCGAGGCACCAGCGCGATGCTGCAGCCACTGCTCCAGGTCATGCCATTCCTGTTGATGGCGGGCGACGAACTGTTCCTGCTTCATCGTCGACCCAGCAGCCAGTTGGCCATCGCATACAGGCGCAGCACGCCGACCTGGCCGGACGCACTGGTCAATGGCTCGGCGATGCCGGCCAGCTCCTGCTGGCGAGCGGGAGACAGGCGTGGCGCGCGTTCGGCGAAGGCCATCACTGCCGCCTGTTCTTCCGGCCGTAGCGGTTGCGGCGGCGCCAGCACGCTGTCGATGGTCGCCGGCGGCGGCAGGTAATGCGGTGGCGAATGCACCACCATCGTGCCAGCAACCAGATCGCCCAGGCGGCGGCCATGCGGATCGAACAGGCTGCTGATCAGGCCCAACGCGTAGCCGAAGGGCAGCATGTCCACGGTGCGCAGCAGGTTGCGGGTGATCGAGGCCATCCAGCCCACCGGTGCGCCATCCTGCGCGAGCACCCGTAGGCCCAGCACGCGCTTGCCGAGGGTACGGCCCCACAGCGCTTCGCAGACGATGGGGTAGGCCCACATCAGCAGGAACATCAGCGCCATGTACAGGCCGCGGCCGAACTCATCGAGCAGGGCCAGCGGAATGGACAGCGCGGTCAGCGCGCCGAAGCGGACTGCCAGGTCGATCAGCCAGGCCAGCGCACGCGGCATCGGGCCGGCCGCAGGCAACTGCAGCGGCACGCCTTCCGGCGTTACCACCTCGCGGTAGGTATCGAGCATCGGCGCGGCCATCAGCGCGATGGCCGCCGAAGTGGGCGCTGGAGTCCTCTCCGGCGTGCAGCCACGGGCATGGGGGATCTCGACGGTTCCTGGTCGGGCCCAGACTTTAGCAGAGCCCGGCCACCCGTGATGCGGGCTCAGCCCAGGTACTCGTCCTTCAGCCGCACGTAGTGGTCGGCCGAATAATGCAGCGACTCGATCTCCTTGTCGCTGAGCGTGCGCGCCGGACGGGCGGGGTTGCCCACCCACAGTTCGCCTTCGCCCACCACCTTGCCGGGGCCGACCACTGCACCGGCACCGACGAAGCCATGGCGCTCGACCCGGGCGCCGTCGAGGATGCACGCGCCCATGCCGATCAGGCTGTAATCGCCGATGCTGCAGGCGTGGATGATGCAGCCATGGCCGACGGTCACGCCTTCGCCGATCAGGGTCGGGTAGCCAGCCTTGTTGTACGGGCTGTGGTGGCTGACGTGGATGATGGTGCCGTCCTGCACATTGGTGCGTGCACCGATGCGGACGACATTGACGTCGCCCCGGATGACCGTGCCCGGCCAGACCGACACGTCGTCGGCCAGTTCGACATCACCGATGATGGTGCAGGCCGGATCGACATACACGCGCTGGCCGAGTACCGGCATCTTGTCGCGGAAAGGGCGCAGCGGGGTCATCGGTGTCTCCAGGTGGGGCTGACACGACGATGATACGCGCTCTGCCGATGCCGACCCTGCGGGCGCCTGCAGCGACCGGGATGCTTCATGCATCCGTGTCGACCAAGGTCGACACCTACCAGATCGGACCGCGAGTAGATCCACGCCATGCGTGGATGGCATTTGCCGATCCCGCGTTACGCCACGCGTCCGCGCCGCGCGCGTTCCAGGTGCACCAGCAGCAGCGAGATCGCTGCCGGGGTCATGCCCGGAATGCGCTGTGCCTGGCCGATGGTCTGCGGTCGCACGCGCTCCAGCTTCTGCAGCGCTTCAGCTGAGAGCCCGCGCACGATGGCGTAGTCGAAATCGCCGGCAATCGGCGTTGCTTCATGCCGCTGCTGGCGCTCGATCTCCTCGCGCTGGCGATCCAGGTAACCGGCGTACTTCACCCCGATTTCCACCTGTTCGGCCACCTTGCCATCGGCCACGGCCGGGCCGAGCGAGGGCACCTGCATCAGCTGCGCGTAATCCAGTTCCGGGCGCTTGATCAGGTCGAGCACGTTGGTTTCGCGGCTGACCGCCACGCCCAGCGTTTCCTGTACTTCGCGGCCCAGCGCATTGGCCGGCGTCGCCCACAGCGCGCCCAGGCGCGTGCGCTCGGCGGCCACGGCGGCCTGCTTGGTCTCGAACGCACGCCAGCGGCGGTCATCGACCAGGCCCATGTCGCGCCCGGCCGGGGTCAGGCGCTGGTCGGCATTGTCTTCGCGCAGCTGCAGGCGGTATTCGGCGCGGCTGGTGAACATGCGGTACGGCTCGTTGGTGCCGTGGGTGATCAGGTCGTCCACCAGCACGCCGAGGTAGGCTTCATCGCGACGCGGGCACCAGCCCTCCAGGCCACGCACCTGGCGTGCGGCGTTGAGGCCAGCCAGCAGGCCCTGCGCGGCGGCTTCTTCGTAACCGGTGGTGCCGTTGATCTGGCCGGCGAAGAACAGGCCGTTGACCAGCTTGGTTTCCAGCGAGGCCTTCAGCCCGCGCGGGTCGAAGAAGTCGTACTCGATGGCGTAACCAGGGCGGGTGATGTGCGCGTTGGCGAAACCGTGGATGCTGCGCACCATCTCCAGCTGCACGTCGAACGGCAGCGAGGTGGAAATGCCGTTGGGGTAGATCTCGACGATGCCCAGGCCTTCCGGCTCTACAAAGATCTGGTGGCTGGCCTTCTCGGCGAAGCGCACCACCTTGTCTTCGATGGACGGGCAGTAGCGCGGGCCGATGCCTTCGATCTGGCCGCTGTACAGCGGCGAGCGGTGCAGGGCGTCGCGGATGATCTGGTGGGTCTGCTCGCTGGTGTGGGTGATCCAGCAGCTGACCTGCTGCGGATGCTCGTCCACCGAGCCGAGGAAGGACATCACCGGGCGAGGCGTGTCGCCGGGCTGTTCGTCCATCACGCTGTAGTCCAGCGAACGGCCGTCGATGCGCGGCGGCGTGCCGGTCTTCAGGCGGTCCACCTGGAACGGCCGCTCGCGCAGGCGCGCGGCCAGCGTGGTGGCCGGCGGATCGCCCATGCGGCCGGCAGCGTACTGGGTCGGGCCGACGTGGATCTTGCCGGCCAGGAAGGTGCCGGCGGTCAGCACCACGGCCTCGGCGTCGAAACGCAGTCCGGTCTGGGTGATGACCCCGCGCACGGCGTCGCCCTCGATGATCAGGTCATCCACCGCCGCCTGGAACACGGTCAGGTTGGCCTGGCCCTCGACGATGGCGCGGATCGCCATGCGGTACAGGTTGCGGTCCGCCTGGCAGCGGGTGGCGCGCACGGCCGGGCCCTTGGAGGCATTGAGCGTGCGCCACTGGATGCCGGCGCGGTCGGCGGCATGCGCCATCGCACCGCCGAGGGCGTCGATTTCCTTGACCAGATGGCCCTTGCCGATGCCGCCGATGGCCGGGTTGCAGCTCATCGCCCCGACCGTTTCGATGTTGTGGGTCAGCAGCAGGGTGCGCACGCCGGTACGGGCCGCAGCCAGCGCGGCCTCGGTGCCGGCGTGGCCACCGCCGATGACGATGACGTCGTAACGATGGAAGGAATCGATCATGGGGGCTGTTCAGCAAGGGACGGGCGCAGCCGGGGGGCCGCGCCGGGGTGGCGATTTTAGCGCCAATCGGGGCAGGGGCGTCGGCGCCGGCCGGCTGGCGTCGAAATCAACCCTAAAGTTGGCAGGATTTTTGCAGATAACCCAATAGCACCCACCGTGGCTGGCGTCGCAGGCGCTGGTGACCGGAATTGGAACAGGGGCCGGTACAGGCGCACGGTGGGGAAGCAGAGGGGCCGGCAGTCGGGCGACTGTCCGGCCCTGTTTTTTTTGGCTTCCGGGAAAGCGCCATCCACGCATGGCGTGGATCTACTGTCCCGGGCGCCCTGCAGGTAGATCCACGCCATGCGTGGATGCCGTTGCGGCGCCCCGGACAGCAAACGGCCCCGCACTGCGGGGCCGTTCGTCTTTAAAGGTGCCGACATCCGACAGGGCCGGAACAGGGGGGATCCAGATGTTCCTGTCGGATATCGACGCAGAGCTTTTTGGGACGGCCTCTTAACGCTTTTGTCACTTTGTGACGCTGGCCGTCACCACCTGCGTAGATTGAGGCTTGGACCGTGTGAAATGCAAGATGGAACAAGCGTCAACTGTGCGCTATCTCTCACGATCCATGGCACGCCAGGGGGAACTGTTCATCCTCGGCGCACGCGGAGCCGGAGCCGGACGGGCCTGCGGCGGCGGCGAGGGGCGCTCGACCCGCTGTGCAGGCTGCGGCGGTCGACGCATCGAATCCATGTTGCGCCAGGGCGAGCCGCCATTGTTCTGGCGCGGCGGCGGTGGCGGGCGGTTTTCGCCGCCATTGCCCGGACGCGGCGGCGGGCGGTGGTTGTGGTGCGGCGGGCGGTAGATCGGCCGCTGGTAGTACGGGCCGCCATAGCCGTAATAGCCACCGCCGCCGTAATACGGATAGCCGTAGTCGGCCGGGTAGCCATAGGGGTAGCGGTACTCCACCGACGGCGCACCGTGGTAATAGCCACCGCCGCGGCCACCGACATAGTCGTAGGTGGTGCAACCGGTCAGGGCCAGCAGCAGGCCACCGGCAAGCATCAGGCGCGTTTTCATGATGGGTCCCCCCAGAGGACGGGTATGCAGGCAGCTTCAGCCGCCGGCGTTGAATCAGCCCTTAATTTCGCCGCCCAGGATGAATGGCGGTGTACGCCAGCATGCTGGCATGACCGATGGCGCCCTCGCCAGCGCGGAGGCATACGTTAATCTTGCGTCATGAGCGATTCACTGTTGCCCCGCGCTGATGACGTCCTCGCCGCCGCCGCGCGGATCGCGCCCCATGCCAGCGTGACCCCGGTGCTGCGCTCGCGCACGCTGGACGCACTGGCCGGTGCGCAGCTGGCGTTCAAGGCCGAGCACCTGCAGCGCGGCGGCGCGTTCAAGTTCCGCGGTGCGTGCAATGCGGTGTGGTCGCTGGACGCCGGTCACGCCGGTGCCGGTGTTGTGACCCATTCCTCCGGCAACCACGGCGCCGCCTTGGCGCTGGCTGCCCGCACACGGGGCATTCCCTGCCATGTGGTGGTGCCCGAAGGGGCAGTGGCCGCCAAGCTGGCGAACATTGCCCGGCATGGCGCCACCCTCTGGCGCTGCCCGGCCACCATCGCCGACCGCGAGGCCACCTGCGCCAAGGTGCAGGCCGATACCGGCGCCACCCTGGTCCATCCGTACGCCAACCCGGCAGTGATGGCCGGGCAGGGCACGGCTGCGCTGGAGCTGCTGCACAGCGAGGGTCCGTTCGACGTGCTGGTGGTGCCGGTAGGCGGCGGTGGCCTGGCCAGTGGCACCGCATTGGCCCTGCAGCACGCCAGCCCGGAGACCCGGCTGGTGCTGGCCGAACCGGCCGGTGCCGACGATACCGCCCGTTCGCTGGCGGCTGGCAAGCGGCAGGAAGCATTTACCCCGGACACGATCTGCGACGGACTGCGCACGCTGATCGGCGCACCCAACTTCGCGCTGCTGCAGGCCGCAGGCGCCGAAGTCATCGTGGTTGACGATGCCGCCACCGTGGCGGCGATGCGCCTGCTGTGGGACGTGCTCAAGCAGGTGGTCGAGCCGTCCTCGGCGATCGTGCTGGCGGCGGTGCTTGCCCAACCCGCGCGCTTTGCCGGCCTGCGCGTGGGACTGGTGCTGTCCGGCGGCAATGTCGATCTGCCTGTCCTGCGTTGGGGAGCGCCATGAGCCGTGGCCGCCATCGCGAACGCACCGGCCTGTTCGGTTGGGTGTGGCGGTTGTTCGTACTGCTGGTGATCTGGCTGCTGGGGGTGACCGCCTGGATCGTCTGGGTCGGCGAACGTGACCAGGCGGCCAAGGCGGACGCGATCATCGTGCTGGGCGCGGCGGCCTACGATGCCAAGCCCTCGCCGGTGTTTGAAGAGCGCATCCGCCACGGCCTGGATCTGTACGACGCCGGCTACGCGCCCCTGCTGATCTTTACCGGTGGCTACGGCGGCACCGGCGCGCGCTTCTCGGAATCGCAGGTGGCCCGGCGCTATGCGCTCAAGCACGGCATTCCCGATGAGGCGATCCTCATCGAGACCGCCTCGCGCAATACCGTGCAGAACCTGGTCGAGGCCAAGCGGCTGATGGACCAGCGCAAGCTGCATTCGGTGATCATCGTCAGCGACCCGCTGCACATGGCGCGCGCGCTGCGCCTGAGCAAGGCGCTGGGCATCCAGGCATTGGCATCGTCCACGCCGAGCACGCGCTTCCGCAGCTTCCATACCAGCTGGCGCTTTCTGGTGCAGGAGATCTACTTCTTCCATCGCGACCTGGTACGGCCGCCGCTGAGTTCACCGGCCAATACCTGAGGGCAGGCGTGCAATGGGGCCGGCCGGGACCTGCTGTTGGTAGTTGCCGACCTTGGTCGGCACGGGAAGCACAGCGCCGACCAAGGTCGGCAACTACCAGAGCGGATTCCGTGCATGAATCGGTAGTCGCCGACCTTGGTCGGCGCATGACCTGCGGCCGCTCGATCAGGTCTGCTTGCGCCGGATCGGAATCGCCGACACGGGCACCGAAGCAATGTCATGCCCGCCTTCGCGGATCGGTGCGCCCGGGTCGGGTGCCCAGGCATGGGCGTAGATCACTTCCCAGCTGCTGGGCAGCTTGCCATCGTCACGGCGCATCGGTTCGTACGCCGCCGCGGCCGCCGCAAACCGACCGCGACCGGTCAACGTATGGCGGCGATCGACCCGCGCGTTGGTCGCCCCCATCGCGCGCAGCTCGCGCATCAACGAAGGCAGATCGTCGTAGGTGAGGGTGAACAGGTCGCGGTCGAGTACCGGGTCGCGGAAGCCGGCCATCATCAGCGAATCGCCGAACTGGGCGATCTGCGCGAAGCGGCTGACATGCGGACGGTCATCGGCGGCGGCGAAAGCTTCATTGAGCTCGACCAGCGTGTCCGGCCCGAAGGTCGAACACAGCAGCAGCCCACCGGGCTTGAGCACGCGGCGGAAACCGGCGAACACCGCCGGCAGGTCATCCACCCACTGCAGGCACAGGTTGCTGAAGATCACATCCACGCTGTTGTCGGCCAACGGCAGCGCCGTGGCATCGGCGGCCAGGCGCTGGAACGGCTTCCACCAGCCAGCCTGGCGCTTGGCCTGGTCCAGCATCGGCAGCGCCACGTCCAGCGCGATCACCTGCGCCTTCGGCCAGCGCTTCTTCATCAGCGCGCTGGCATGGCCGGTGCCGGCGCCGATATCCAGCACCACCTCCGGCTTGCGCGCCTCCAGGTAATCCAGCGATTCCAGCAGCCGCGACTGCACCTCGCGCTGCAGGGCGGCGGCAGCGTCGTAGCTGCTGGCGGCGCGTGCAAAGGCGCGGCGGATATGGCGGGCATCGAAGTGGGACGGCATTGCGAAAGTCTCTTAGAACGTACCGGGGTAGGCGCCGCCATCGATCAGCAGGTTCTGTCCGGTGAGGTAACCGGCCTGTGCACTGCACAGGAAGGCGCAGGCGGCGCCGAATTCGTCCGGCGTGCCGAAGCGACCGGCGGGGATCTGCTGGCGGCGGCGTTCGGCCACAGCCTGCGCATCACCCTCCTGCCCCGCCGCGTGGGCGAAGTTGGCGCGCAGGCGGTCGGTATCGAACTGGCCGGGCAGCAGATTGTTGATCGTGACGTTGTGGATGACAGTGCGCCGCGCCAACCCGGCGACGAAGCCGGTCAGGCCGCTGCGCGCGCCGTTGGACAGCGCCAGCGTATCGATGGGTGCCTTCACCGATGACGAGGTGATGTTGACGATGCGGCCGAAGCCGCGTTCGATCATCGCGTCCACGGTGGCGCGGATCAGCGCGATCGGCGCCAGCATGTTGGCGTCGAGCGCCGCGATCCAGTCGTCGCGCTCGAACGTGCGGAAGTCGCCCGGCGGCGGGCCACCGGCGTTGGTCACCAGGATGTCGACCTGCGGGCAGGCGGCCAGCGCGTGGGCGCGGCCCGCCTCGGTAGTGACGTCGGCGGCGATGGCGCGCACTTCAGCGGCACCGGGCAGTGTGCGCAGTTCCGCAGCCGCGGCCTGCAGCGCAGCGTCACCGCGGGCGACGATGACCACGTTCACGCCTTCGCGCACCAGCGCCCGTGCGCAGCCCAGGCCAAGCCCCTTGCTGGCGCCGCAGACCAGTGCCCAGCGGCCGGAAATGCCCAGATCCATGCGTCAGTCCTGCAGAAGCGTTGGGAGGCTCATTGTCCGCCATCGGCTGGTGACAGGCCGGCAACGAAGTGTTGCAGAGCGGCTGCCACTTCATCGGCATGGCCGAGGAAGGGGGCGTGGCCGCCATGGGCGACGGTCAGCGACTGGCCGCCCGGCGCCAGCGCAGCAGCGGCCTGCATCGCGGCCGGCGAGACCAGACGGTCGCGCTGGCCGGCAATCCACAGGCTGGGCTTGCCCAGTGCGGGCAGGGCGCCGCGCAGGTCGGTGTTCTCCAGCAACTGCAGGCCCTCGCGCAATGCGCGTTCGGCAGGCGCACCGCGTTCGACCAGGCGCTGGCGCAGGGTGCGCAGTTCCTCGCGGGCATGCGCCGAACCCATCACGTCCAGTGCCAGGAAACGTTCCAGGGTGCCACTGAAGTCCTGCGCCAGGTCACGACCGAACTGCTCGAACACCGATGGCTCCACAGCGTGCGGCCAGTCATCAGCGCGCACGAAGCGCGGCGTGGCGGCGATCATCGCCAGACCACGCACCTTCGGCAGCGTGGCCGCCGCGTGTAGCGCGAACAGGCCGCCCAGTGACCAGCCGCACCACACCGCCGGCGGCGTGGCCGCGGCAATGGCGTTGACCACGAACGGCAGGCGTAGCGGGGTGCTGTCGTCGCGGCTGTGGCCGTGGCCGGGCAGGTCGACCAGATGCAGCGTGAACCGATCGGCCAGGCGCTGCACCAGCGGCGCAAACACGCCGCCCTGCAGGGCCCAGCCGTGGATCAGTACCAGGTCCGGCCCATGGCCGGTCACTTCAATATGCATGGGGAACTACACGATCACTCAGGCCAGCGCCGGCAACGACGGTGGCAGTACTTCGCGCGCGGCAAAGGCCACGCGGTTGCGTGCAACGGCGATGGCTTCGACCAGGCCGCGCACCTGTTCGGTGGTGTGCAGCGCGGACAAGGTGACGCGCAGGCGCGCCTTGCCCTCCGGCACGGTCGGTGGGCGGATCGCGCCGACCAGCCAGCCGGCCTGTTCCAGCGCCTGCGACATCGCCACGGCGGTGTGGTCGTCGCCACAGAGCAACGGCTGGATCGGCGTTTCCGATGCCATCAGATCCAGCCCGTGACGGCGCGCTTCGCCGCGGAACAGTGCAATCAGATCGGCCAGCTTCGCGCGCCGCCAATGATCGCGGCGGGCCAGGCGCACCGCTTCCAGTGCGGATGCCGCCAGCGCCGGCGCCATGGCGGTGGTGTAGATGTAGGGGCGTGCGGTTTCGGCCAAGTGCTCGATCAGGTCCTCGCGGCCGAGCACCAGCGCCCCGGAACCGCCGAGCGCCTTGCCCAGGGTGACCAGCTGCAACGGCACATCGTCCACGCCCAGGCCGGCGGTGGCGACCGCGCCACGGCCATCGCCAAGCACGCCCACGCCATGCGCATCGTCAACGTAGAACAACGCCTGCTGCAGGCGCGCGACCAGCGACAGCGCACGCAGCGGCGCGATATCGCCATCCATGCTGAAGACACCGTCGGTGGCCAGCATCGCCGCGCCATCGGGCGCATGCTTGAGCTGGCGCATCGCACCTTCCGCGTCCAGGTGCGGGTAGCGGCGCAGGCGTGCGCCGGCCAGCCGGGTGGCATCGAGCAGACTGGCGTGGTTGAGCTTGTCCTGCACGCAGACATCGTTCTCTTCGCTCAGCAACGCCTGCTGCACGGCCAGGTTGGCGGCGAAGCCACTGCCGAACAGCAGCGCACGCGGGTAACCGAGCCACTCGGCCACTTCGCGTTCCAATGCATCATGCAGCGCGTGGTGACCGCAGACCAGGTGCGAAGCACCGGCACCGGCACCTTCGCGCGCGGCGGCATCCTGCAGTGCGTTGACCACGCTGAACTGCTGGGCCAGGCCCAGGTAATCGTTGCTGCAGAAGCCGGTCAGCCAGCGTCCATCGACTTCCAGGCGCACACCATCGCGACGGGTGACCGTGCGCCGTGGGCGGCGACGGCCTTGTGCATCGCGCAACGCGCGCTGGGCTTGGAGGCGGGCGGTCAGGTCGGGGCGTGCCATGGCGGCTGGATGCGGCGACGGGGCGGCTAGGGTAGCGCGTTGCCGCGACGCCTGCTTGGCCGCCGGCTCAGGCCGCGTGGGCGCAGCCGCAGCCGGGGGCATCGGCGCTGATATCGGCATGCACGGTGCCGCCATGGTCGTGACCATCGGCGTCCACCTGCACCGCCATCGGCTGCAGCCCCAACCGTGCGAACAGGGCCATGTCGCGCTCGCTTTCCGGGTTGCCGGTGGTCAGCAGCGTGTCGCCATAGAAGATGGAGTTGGCGCCGGCCAGGAAGCACAGCGCCTGCAGTTCGTCACTCATCGCTTCGCGGCCGGCCGACAGCCGCACCATCGAACGCGGCATGGCGATGCGCGCCACGGCGATCATGCGCACGAACTCGAACGGGTCCAGCTCGGCACTGCCATGCAGCGGCGTGCCGGCGACCTGCACCAGCTTGTTGATCGGCACCGAATCGGGATGTGCCGGCAAGGTGGCCAGCGCCAGCAGCAGGCCGACCCGCTGCGCGCGCGTTTCGCCCATGCCGACGATGCCGCCGCAGCAGGTCTTCAGCCCCGCATCGCGCACATGGCCCAGCGTATCCAGCCGATCCTGGTACTGCCGGGTGTGGATGATCGAATCGTAGTAGTCCGGCGCGGTATCGAGGTTGTGGTTGTAGTAGTCCAGGCCGGCGTCCTTCAACGCGCGCGCCTGCTCGCCACTGAGCATGCCCAGCGTGGCGCAGGTTTCCATGCCCAGCGCCTTCACTCCGGCGATCATCGCCGCCACCTTGGGGATGTCGCGGTCCTTCGGCGAACGCCACGCCGCACCCATGCAGAAACGCGAAGCACCGGCAGCCTTCGCCTGGCGTGCCTTGGCCAGCACCGCGTCGGTGTCCATCAGCTTCTGCGCGTTGACCCCGGTGCTGTAGCGCTGCGCCTGCGGGCAGTACGCGCAGTCTTCCGGGCAGCCACCGGTCTTCACCGACAGCAGCGTGGAGACCTGCACCTGGGCTGGGTCGAAGTGCTCGCGGTGGACGGTGGCGGCGCGGAACAGCAGTTCCGGCAAGGGCAGGTCGAACAGCGCCTGCAGTTCGTCGTGGTGCCAGTCGTGGCGGATGGCGGTTGCCATGGCGGGACCTTGGAAGTGCTGGAGCGAGGGCGCAGTCTGGGTGGGGCCGAAACTTATGTCAACTATCTATTTATAGTTTTGGTTTACAGTGTGTGATGGCCCGGATCAAATGCAGTGGTGCTAAGTTCGCCGCTACGCATGGAACATGAGAATCGGCATGGACACGCACAAGAACGCCGCAACCCGTCGCAACGCTGTGCTGTGCAGCCTGGCTGAACTGCCCGATGGGGGCATGCGCGTGGTAGTGGATGACCTGCGGAAATCGGACGCCGCTGGTATGTGGCAGCACCACACGTTTGTTACGTTCAAGGATTATCCACCAAACATTCTTGCCGAACCCGAAGGCCTGTCTGAGGCAGAGTTGGCGGACTTTGGCTTTTTCGTACTGGTCCGCCTGCTGGCTGTAAATGGCCGGCTACCTGATGCTGACGATGCACCGGACAGCGACGCGCACCTCACCGACGAGCAGCGGCACCGCATCGCAGCGCTGACCGACGAGGACATCGCGTGGATCGATCAGCAGTTGCTTTCCCACTGTGACGGCCAGTTCCGCAACGTCGCCTATGTCGTGGGCACGGCCATGTCGCTGGACCCCAAGCGTCAGCCTGGAATTCCAGATGTGTTCTACGCAGGACGTGTGCGCAAGCTGGTCGAGCGGGGCGTGCTGGAGGCCGTAGGTGATCTGTCGCGCATGCGCTATTGCGAGGTGCGGAGCGTACGCTGATGCTGCCGACAGCGGGAAGTGAAACTGCAGGAGTCCAGGTGGACAGCTGGGAACCGATGACCGTGCAGGAACTGGAAGCGTTGATTGCGCGCCAGCTGCAGGATTGCTCGCCGCAGCAGCAAGCTGCCTTTGCGGTGCTGAGGGTGCCGATCCATACGGTGCGGTTGCATCGCTTGGGGTTGATTGAGCCGGTGCTGGTCGTGGCTCACTTTCCACAGGGCCTGCTGTACTTCGAGGATGTGGAGCATGGGTTCGAGATAGGAGTGCCGGGCGCGGATGGCGTGCTGCCCGCCGCAGGCTGCAACCAGTTGGAGCTGGTGCACGTACTCAATCGTCTCGGGGCATGACGTCTGCTACATCTCACAAGTGCTGCGGATGCCGCTGCAGGAGCGCGTTCTTGCAGAGGCCCGGCCGTAAGCCCACACCAGATCGGGCACTCGCGTGAGTGCCCGCCCGGCGCATCAGATCACTTCGGCATCAGCACCGTGTCCACGACATGGATCACGCCATTGGACTGCCTGACATCGGCAATGCTGATGGCGGCCTTGCCGCCCTTGGCATCAACCACCCAAAGCGCGCCGTCGTGCAGCTTCACGGTCAGCGGCTCGCCTTCCACTGTCTTCAGCGACACCGTGCCGCCGTGCTTCCTGGCGTCGGCCATCAACTGCTGCGAGGTATGGGTGCCGGCGACCACGTGGTAGGTCAGGATCTTGGTCAGGTCTGCCTTGTTCTCCGGCTTGATCAGGGTGTCGACCGTGCCTGCGGGCAACTTGGCGAATGCTTCGTTGGTGGGCGCAAAGACCGTGAACGGGCCTTTGCCATTGAGCGTGTCCACCAGCCCGGCGGCCTTCACGGCTGCCACCAGCGTGGTGTGATCCTTCGAGTTGAGGGCGTTCTCAACGATGGTCTTGTTCGGGTACATCGCAGCGCCACCGACCATCACCGTGTCAGCGGCGAAGCTGACCGAGGCGGTGCCGCAGAGCACAGCAAGGCTGGCGGTGAGGGCGATACGTTGAAGAAGAGCGTGCATGGTGCGTCTCCTGGGTACTTCCGCCCCCGGCATGGGGGCATGGAAGGTACGCAGCAGGCAGACCAGCGGATGCACCGCCGTACCTGGAAACGCGCGCGTTGGCTGCACGGTTCAGCGATGAGACGGCGCCGTGAGCGGCCGGCCAGCGTCCGCTCCGGGCGCCCAGCGTCTGCAGTCAGCCTTGTTTGAAGACCGTTCGCTGGCCGATCGTGCTGGTCTTGCGAGCGGCGGACCGGCCCAGCCCGGGAATCAGGAAATCAGCGGGGCTGCGGCCATGCTTGGTCTTCTCGGCAAGCCAGCGCGGCATCCGGCCACGGCCGGACCACGTATTGCGCTTGTTGTCAGGGTCGCGGTACTTGGCGGCCACCTTGCCGGGCTTGCGCCGTGCGGCAGGTTTTCTGGCCGGCGCCGTGGCCTCGGCGGGCGCGGTGCCGATCAGTTCCTCGATCGTGTAACCGCATTGCGCAGCGAAGGCGATCAGCTTGCGGCGCACGACGGCAACCGGGCGGCGGCTGGCGACCAGCGCCCTCCGCTGCTCGGCAGCAGCCACAAGGGCGTTCAGTTCGCGCAGGCTCAGATGTTCAACGTCGATAGTCATGCTGCGGAGAGTCAGGACATCCCGGTTGCCTGTCAAGCAGCGCATGCCACGATCCATCACGCTGGATCGGCTCCCCCGGGCCCCGGGAACAATCGCTTGACGGGCCAACGCGCGCGCCATGAAGATCTACCCCTTCAATCCGGCCGTCAGGGATCGTCCATGTCTGGCTTCATCGGTGATCTGTTGGAAGGGATAGCCAGCTACGTCTCCGATGTATGGCTGCTGCGTCGGCAGCGCGCCAGCAGGGGCCGGGCGCAAAACACCTGGAAAGAAGACGCAGCGGACATCGCGTTGTTCGATATCAGGGTGATCGGGCTGTCGATCCTCGCGCTTGCCGCCGCCTCGCTGATGTTCTTCGTGCTCGGGCTGCCGCTCTGGATAAGTCTGGCACCCGTGGCCGCAGGCGCCGTCTATTTCGGCTACCGATGGATCGCGCTTACGCGCGCCTGACGTCGATCCGTTCGGAGTTTCGTGCACGGCGCTGGTCGATGTGCATAGCCCTGGCTGCAGAAGACCGAGCGGCACGGTGAGGAACTGGAGGCCTGTGGATACGGACCGGGTTCCCAAGCGAAAGCGGAAACACTGCCGTCACTTTGAGGACCCCAGCCAGTAAGTGGGAGAGACGGATCAGTCTCTTCCCTGACGCGAATACGCTGGATATGCCTATGGGCAGCCTGCGCCTGCAGGGAGATGCTGCGGCATGCGCCTCCCACTGCCTTCCGCCCTTGGCCAGCTATTGCCATCCGCCTTTCGCCTGCTGCTGCCCCTGCGCTGCCTGGTCTGCAGCGAGCGCGGTCATGACACCCTCGATCTCTGCCCCGCCTGCCTCGCCGATCTGCCGTGGGCGGGTCGCGCCTGCCTTCGCTGCGCGCTGCCGCTACCGGATGAAGCCCTGCCCATCTGCGGGACCTGCCGCGATGAGCCGCCAGCGCAGACCGCAACCCATGCCAGCCTGCTGTACCTGCCGCCGGTCGATCAGCTGCTGGTCCGCTACAAGTTCCATCAGGACCTGGCTGCCGGACGCCTGCTTGCGCAGTTGATGCTGCGCAATCCACCGCCGTGGTCGTGCGCGCCGCTGGTACCCGTGCCGCTGCACCGCAAGCGCCTGCGTCAACGTGGCTACGACCAGGCTGCTGAACTGTGCCGCCTGCTGCAGTTGCCGACGTGGCGCGGGCTGTATCGTCGTCGCCACACCGCGCCGCAGTCCGAACGCAGTGCCGAGCAGCGCCGCGACAACCTGTTCGACGCCTTCGATGTGCGCGGCGCCGTGCCAGCGCGGCTGACCATCGTCGACGATGTGATGACCACTGGCAGCACCATGCTGGAAATTGCAGAGACACTGCGGCTGGTGGGTGCAGGGGAGGTGCGTGCATGGGTCTGCGCGCGCGTGCCGTGATCGCTCCTTTCATCCGCAAGGGCTAGGATGAGCACGAACCCGGATCGAAGGAGTGGTCATGAATTCCCCCTTGTCTCCCCTGTTGTCGGCCGTTGGACGCAGCTGGTGGATCCTGCTGCTGTACGGTCTGGTCGCGCTGGGCTTCGGCATCATCGCGATCGGCTGGCCGATGTCGGCAGCCATCGCGCTGGCGTGGACGCTGGGCGTGATGGCCATCGTCGAGGGCGTCATCAGTCTGCTGGCGCTGATCACCGGTGCCAGTGGCGCCTCGCGCGGCTGGCTGCTGCTGTACGTGGTTGCCTCGCTGGGCTTCGGCGTGCTGGCCGTGATCAATCCGCTGGCCACCGCCAGCGTGCTGGTGCTGTTCCTGGCGGCATGGCTGCTGGTGGCGGGCATCTACCGCATCGTCTTCGCCCTACGCGTACGCAAGCAGATCCAGGGGGAGTGGCTGCTGATCCTCAGCGGCGTGCTGGCCATCGTGCTGGGCCTGCTGTTCGCAGCCAACCCCTATGCAGGCGTGGCGGTGACCACGCTGTGGATCGGTATCGGCAGCCTGCTGTACGGCGTGCTGCAGGTGCTGGTGGCGTTCAAGTTGAGGAAGCTGCGCTGATGTGGGGCTGGAGCAGATGGGCGCTGCTCGGCAGCGGCCTCGCAGTGTTGCTGCTGGTGGGCTGCAACCGGGTGCTTCCGGCGGAGACACGGCATCCGCCGCGGCAGGGCGTGCAGGTGCAGATGCGTGTGGTCGATCCCGATGGCCGCGCTACCCTGCAGTGGCAAGGGCGCAGCATCGCCGTGAAAGAGCCGCCGATGCTCACCAGTGCCGATATCCTCGACGTGCGAGCGGAGCTGGACGCCGCCCACCAGCCCGTGCTCGAACTGACGTTCCGCAAGGAGTCCGTCGACCGGTTGCTGCACGCGACCGAGGCCCTGGTGGGCAAGCAGGTCGCCCTTACCGTCGATGACCACGTGCTGTCCGTGGCCACCATAGCGGGCCCTTTTGGCGAGTCCATGCAGGTGGTTGGTACGGACATGAGCGTGGCCGAAGTGCACGACATGGCGCGCTACATCGTCCACGGCGGCCCTGCGCCGTCACAGCAGCGCTGAATCAGCGCTGCTTTCCTGCAAAGCCGGCTTCGATCTCTTCCAGCGAGCGGCCCTTGGTTTCCGGCAGCCACAACGCGGCCACCAGGAAGAACACGAACGTGCAGCCGGCCCAGAACAGGAACATGCTGGCGTAGCCGTAGTGCCCCACCGTGGGCAGGAAGATCGCGGCGATGGTGGTGGACACGAACTGGTTGATCAGCAGCGCGATGCTCATGCCGTTGGAGCGGATGCGGTTGGGCATCAGCTCGGACAGCGCCAGCCATACGCACACGCCGGGGCCGACCGCGAAGAACGCCACGAACACCAGGATGCAGGCGGCGACGGCCCAGCCATGCGCCGGCGGCGGGATCGGGCCGATGCGTGCCTGCTCGATGCGCAGCGGTGCCTGCGCGGCGCTGGCCGGGTCGGCGAACGGATTCAGGTGCACCGTGCGGAAGAACGCGCCGATGATGCTGTCCGGCTGTACGGTGCCCGCGCGTTCGATGCGCAGCTCGCGGTCGGTCAGGTTGTCGCTGCGCAGCGCACGCACGTTGGTGAAGTCGCCATAGGCGTAGGACACGGTCAGCTGCAGTGGTCGCCCCTCACGGTCGATGCCACCGGCAAGACGTTGCCACTGCGCGTCGTCCAGTACCAGATGCAGGCCATCGCCACTTACTGCGGCCTGCAGCTGCGGCTGTACGTCGGCGCGGCCACGCTCGGCCTGGAAGAACAGCGTTGCTGCAGCCAGCAAGGCAACGCAGATGCCACCGCTACCCAGCATCAGCAGGAACTTGCGGCCCTTGCGGTCGACCAGCAGCAGCGCGACCACGGTCATCACCGCGTTGAGCAGCTTGATCGCCACGTCGGCACCGTTGGCGACCGAGCCGGACAGGCCTGCCTGGTTGAGGATATTCACCGCATAGGCCAGCACCGAGTTGATGCCGGTGGCCTGGGTGCAGGCCAGCACCACGCAGGCCAGCACGAACGGCACCACGTAGCGACGGCTGAGCAGTGGGTCGCGCTTGCCGCTGCTGCTGCTCGATTCCGGCGCCTGGATCTGCGCCAGCGTGGGCTCGACATCGGCCGCGGGCAGCACGCGTTGCAGGCTGCGGCGGGCATCATCGATGCGGCCACGGCGCACCAGCCAGCGTGGCGATTCGGACAGCCAGAAGATGCCGGCGCAGAACAGCAGGCCCGGCGCCAGGCAGGTCCAGAAGATGGTGCGCCAGGCGTGGTCCTTCACCGTGAACAGTTCCTGCGCCTGCTGTGCAACCGGCAGCGAGCGCACGGCCTCGGCGGCGGCGTCCACGGCATGCGCGTGGTACAGGCCGATCAATGCGGCCAGCACCAGGCCGACGGTCAGCAGCAGCTGGAACATCGCCGCACCGCGACCGCGCCGCTCGGGGCTGAGCACTTCAGCCAGGTACAGTGGAATGACCACGCCGATCAGGCCACCGCTGACACCCTGCAGCAGGCGTCCCAGCAGCAGCGGGGTGTAGCCCGAGGCCAGCGCCATGATCGGGATGCTGGCGGTGAACAGGATGCCGGCCAGCAGCATCGCACCGCGACGGCCGATGAGGTCGGCGATCATGCCGGCGAACAGCGAGGACAGCACGCTGCCGAGCAGCACTGCAGCGACGACGAAACCGAGCTGCTGGCTGCTGAGCTGCCAGGCGTGGCTGGCAGTGGCTTCAAGATAGGGCAGGGCGCCGGCGATGATGCCGATGTCGATGCCGTACAGCAGGCCACCGAGGCCGCCGATGAACAGCAGATAGCGCACGGGCCAGCGCGGGGCGGTGGAAGCGGGTACGGCAGGTGCAGTGGCTGCGGTCATCGGCGTATTCCTGGAATAACGGGGATGGTGCGTGGCTGATGCAATGCGCTTGCGCGCTTCATGTAGAGCCGAGCCATGCTCGGCTTGCCGCGCGAAGCGCGGCGCGGACGTCGTCGATGTCGGTGCGAAAAGCAGCCGAGCATGGCTCGGCTCTACAGACGTGCGTCGCCTAGTGCAGGTCGATCACGCGGCCACCGACCACCACCTGCTGCAGGCGCAGTTCGGCATCCAGCACCACCAGATCGGCACGGGCGTCGGGCGCAATGCGGCCGCGATCGCTCAAGCCCAGGTAATCGGCCGGGAAGGTGGACACGCGTTGCGACGCGTCAGCCAGATCCAATCCCACCTGCACCAGATTGCGCAGCGCCTGGTCCATGGTCAGCGCGCTGCCGGCCAGCGAGCCGGTGGCCAGGCGCACGCAGCCGCCACACTTGTGCACGCGTTGCTCGCCCAGCGCGTACTCGCCGTCGGGCATGCCGGTGGCGGCCGTCGCGTCGGTCACTGCGTACAGTCGTGGAATCGCGCGTGCGGCCAGCCGGATCACGCCCGGGTGGATGTGCTGCAGGTCGGGAATGATCTCGGCGTACTGCGCGTGCGCCAGGGCAGCCGCGGCGATGCCAGGCCGGTAGTGGTCGACGCCGGTCATGCCGTTGAACAGATGGGTGAAGCCGGAAGCACCGGCCTGCAATGCGGCAACGCCTTCCTCATAGGTGCCGGCGCTGTGGCCGAGCTGCACGCGGATGCCGAGTGCGGACAGCGCGGGAATCAGCGCGGTGTGCTCGCCGATCTCCGGCGCCAGCGTCATCACCCGGATCGGTGCCAGTGCGTGCAGCTGCTGCACCAGCGCCATCGTCGCCTCGATCGTGCGGTTGGGCTGTGCGCCCAGCCGCTGCGGGCTGATGAAGGGGCCTTCCAGGTGCACGCCGGCGATGCAGGCGGCATCGGCATCAGGCGCTGCCATTGTTGCCGCAACGCCGTGCAGCGCGTATTCGATCTCGTCCAGGCCGGCGGTCATGGTGGTCGCCAGCAGCGTGGTGGTGCCGAAGCGCGCATGGGTGCGGGCGATGGTGCGGGCCACGTCGCCGCCCTGCATCAGGTCGACGCCGGCTGCGCCATGCACGTGCAGGTCGATGAAACCGGGCAGGATCACCGGCAGCCGCGGGTCATCGCCGCCGCTGTGGTCGTCCACCTGCAGCTGGCGCACGTGCGAATCGAACTGGACCTGGCCGCGACGCCAACCCAACGGGGTGAGGATGCGGCCGTGCAGGGAGCGGATATCGGTCATGCGGGGGGCTCGGCGATGATCACTTCGATGCCCAGCCGCTGCAGCCCCTCGCGGGTCGCGTCGTCGATGCCGGCGTCGGTGATGATGGCGTGGATCTGGTCGAGGCGGGCGATGCGGTGCAGGCTGACGCGGCCGAACTTGGAGGCGTCGGTGAGCACCACGATGCGCCGCGCGCGTTCGACCATGCGGTGGTTGAGGCGGGCTTCGGCTTCGTCGTGGGTGGTCAGGCCGAACTGCAGGTCCAGGCCATCCACGCCCAGGAACAGCGTGTCGAAACTGTAGGAATTGAGGCTGGCTTCGGCCTGGCTGCCCTGCAGCGACAACGACTGCTGGCGCAGCAGACCACCGGTCAACAGCACGGTGATGCCGGCGGCGTTGGCCAGTTCCCAGGCGATGTTCAGGCCATTGGTCATCACCGTTACATCGCGGTGTTCGCGCAGGTGGCGGGCCAACGTCATCGTGGTGGAGCCGGAGTCGATGATGATGTTGTCGCCGGCCTGCACCAGGCGCGCGGCGGCCGTGCCGATGGAATCCTTCAGCGGCAGGTTCAGCGCATCCTTTTCATGGATGTCCTGTTCCTGCGGCGGCGTACGCACCAGGGTGGCACCACCGTGGGTACGCGTGGCCAGCCCCTGTGCTTCGAAGTGGGTCAGGTCGGCACGGATGGTCACCGCCGACACGCCAAAACGCTCGACCAGGTCAGCCACCTGCACCGAGCCGTGCTCGATCAGCAGCTGCAGGATCTGTTGCCGGCGGGAGCGGGTGTTGCGCATGGCCATTCTCGGTTTCGCGGGGAAAGGTAGAGATTAGCCGTTCGCAAGATCGGCGGCAGCCGAACTTTCGTTGTGCTTGCGGCTTCCAGCCTGGTTGGCGCTGCAGGCGCGTGCGTATTCGCCCAGGCACAGGCCGATCCGATGCTGCACCAGGGCGGTAGGCGTATTGGCCAGGGTGCCCTCGCGCACGACGCGGTACTGCTCGGGCAGGTACTGGCTGAGCAGCACCAGCGGCGGCGCGTGCTGTTCCAGGTTGGCGAACAGGGTCTGCACGGCCTGCAGCAGCGCCGGCTCGCCCCAGTAGTAGCGGCAGCGGTCGCTGAAGGAATAGCTGCGCAGCAGGCGCAGGGTCGCCTCGTCGCCTTGGTAATAGGACTGCCAGGACTTCGGCTGGGCCACCATCACTTCGTCCAGCACCTGCGGCAGGCGCGAGCACTGCGCGGCCGGCAGCAGCTCGGCTTCGATCGCAGCCAGCGCGAACAGCGCTTCGCGGTAGGCGAAGGTGGCCGCGGGGCCGACCTTGAGGATGGCGAAATGGTCGCGCACCAGGGCATGCAGGCCACTTTCGCGCTGGTAGTCGGTGGAATGCGCTTCGAACACGATGCGCGGCTGCTGTTCGAGGAAGTCGGCCAGTTCGCTGGCGGCGGCAGCGTCGTACTCGTGCACGCTGCTGTGGTCGAAGTCCACGCCCGGCTGCACCACCATGGCCAGCACGCGCTGCCATGCATCGCGCAGCTGCGGGGTATCGAAGGCCTGCTGGTGGATGGCCAGGGTCTGTGCGGCTGCGGCCGGGGTGGTCACCTGCAGGCCACCGGCCAGCGAGGCTTCGCCCCCGGGAATCGGCACTTCGGTGCCGATCACATAGACCGGCGGCGGCAGGCCGTGTTCGGCGGCGGTGCGCTCGGCGATTTCAGCCAGTTCGGCCGAACGTGCAGCGACGATGGCATCGGGCAGCGGCACCGGGTCATCGGCGCAGGACATGCTGCAGTCCAGGTGGATCTTGTGGAAACCAGCGGCGACGTAGGCTTCGATCAGCACGCGCGCATGGGTCATCGCTTCGGCAGCCGGGCGTTTCTGCCAGGCGTTCGGGCCGAGGTGGTCGCCGCCGAGGATCAGGCGCTCGCGCGGGAAGCCTTCCTCATCGGCCAGGGTGCCGACGTAGTCGCGGTACTGCGGCGGGGTCATGCCGGTGTAGCCGCCGAACTGGTCGACCTGGTTGGAGGTGGCTTCGATCAGCAGCACGGTATCGTGCGCCAACGCCACGTGCATGGCCGCACGCAGCACCTGCTCGTTGCTGCAGCAGACGCTGTACAGGCCGACGTTGGCACCGTCGCGGTGGGAGGCAAGCAGGGTCTGCAACGGGGACATGGTCAGGCTCCGGACATCAGGAAAACGAAGATTGGCTGGCCAGCAGGGCGGCACCGCGTGCGCCACCGGCATCACCGAAGCGCGGCGGCACGATGGGCGGTACCTGCACGCCGTTGAACAGATGCGCGGCGATGGCCGCAGGCAGCAGCTGGTACAGCGGTGCGTACTGGGACAGGCCGCCGCCGAGCACGATCACGTGCGGGTCCAGTGCCAGCACCAGTGCGGCCAGGCTGTGGCCGAGCAGGTCGCGATGGATGTCCAGCGCCTGCCGTGCACGCGCATCGCCGGCTTCGGCCAGGGTGATCACCACGCTGGCATCGGCAGCGCTGCCACCGAGGTGGCGCTCGATCATCGCCACGCCACTACCGGACACGTAGCGCTCCACGCAGCCCTGCAGGCCGCAGGCGCAATCGATCAACGGCAGGCCATGGCGCTGCAGCAGGTGCCCTGGCACGCTCCAGTGGCCCCATTCGCCGGCCAGGCCGTTGAAGCCGGACAGCAGGCGCCCCTGCAGGCAGAAGCCGCCACCGGCGCCGGTGCCGAGGATGGCGCCGAACATGCTGGGGTAGCCATCGGCGGCGCCGCCATGCGCTTCAGAGAGCGCGAAACACTGCAGGTCGTTGCCGAAATGCAGCGGGCGCTGCAGGCGTGCCTGCAGGTCGGTTGCCACGCATTGGCCGGTCAGCGCAGGAACATTCGCGCTGAGCTGGCGGCCGCTGCGACGATCACGCACGCCGGGCAGGGCGATGCCGATGGCCGCATCGCTGCGACCCAGCGCGGCATCGGCCTCAGCGACCAGTGTCACCACCGCCTGCAGGAAGCCGTCGTAGTCGCCCTGCGGGGTGGCCACGCGGCGCCGCCAGGTGACCTGCATCGCCGCATCGCACACCACCAGCTCGATCTTGGTGCCGCCGATGTCGATGCCATAGCAGGCGTTGGCGATCAGCTCAGCCATGGTGGATGGTGACACCCTTGACCACGCGGTTGACGGTGCCGTCCGGGAACGGATTGTCCGGGGTCAGGCCAAGTGCGGCCGACCGCTGCAGCGCGTACAGCTGCGCAAAGCCCAGCCACACCGGCGCCAGCCACGGGTCATCCAGTGCCGGCACGGTGAGGGTGTAGTCATCGTCGGCGCCGATATCCGAATGCGGGCCGATCGACAATACCTGCCCGGCCACGCCATCGCGGCGCAGTTCTTCCAGCAGATCCTGTTCATAGCGGCGCGCCAGCGGCTGCCCGCTGCGCAGCACGACCACCAAGGTGCTGCCGTCCAGCGTGGATTTCGGGCCGTGGCGGAAGCCGAGCGGGGTGTTGGCCAGCGCCAGCACGCGGCCGGCGGTCAGCTCCAGCACCTTCAACGCGGCTTCGCGAGCGAGTGCTTCCAGCGGGCCGCTGCCAAGGTAGATCACCCGGTTGAACGGGCGCTGCGCCAGCGCGGCCACCGGTGCGTCCCACTGCGCCTGGCCTTCGCGGGCGAGACCGGCAATCTGCTTCAGGCGCGCGATACGCGCATCCCACGGGGAACGGTCGAACACGGTCAGTGCGGCCAGCAGCATGCAGGTCAGGCTGCTGGTCATGGCGAAGGCGCGGTCGCAGCTGGCCGAGGGCATCAACAGGGTGCAGGTGTCGGCACGGCCGGCGCCGCGACGGGCGAGTTCGCCATCGGCATTGCAGGTGATATCGAGGAAGCGCGCATCATCCACGTCGCTGCGCACGCGATCGACGGCGGCAACGCTTTCAGGGCTGGAGCCGCTGCGGCCGAACGACACCAGCAGGGTCGGACGGTCGCGCTGCAGGTACAGCGCCGGATGGGTGAGCAGGCTGGTGGTGTGCACCACGCGCACCTCGGCTGGCCACTGCGCATTGATCGCATCGGCCACCATTTCGGCGATGAAGCCGGAACTGCCGGCGCCGGTGAACAGCACGCGCTGGTTCGGGTCATTGAGGCTGTCGCCGAGGAAGGCCTGCAGGCGGTCGCGGGCACGCGACAGATCCTGTGCAAGGGCTTCCCACAGCGCCGGCTGCTGGGCGATTTCGGTAGCGGTATCGGCTCCGCCGCGGCGCTGCCAGGCGGACACATCGGAAAGCAGGGTGACGTCCATTCGGAGGTTCCAGTTGGGCCAGCGCACCATCTGCGTTTTCTTTCGAAATGTCAAATATCGAAAGTAAAAAGAAAGATATCGCGATGCCCACTTTCCCGGGGCGGCTGGCCGCTGGAAACGAAAGAAGCCGTCGAATGTCGTATCGCACAATACTTAACAGGCCCCTGCAAGCGCTTACACAAAGTATTGCAACGCAACAACTTTCGTTTCATATAAATATATCTTCCTTTTTCCTTTCAATTTGTTGACATCTTTCGAATCGCTGCCCTAGAGTCGGCCCAACCGCTTTCGAAACGCCCGGTGAATGGGTTGGGAGTCCGTGTGGAAATCTGCGTTCGTCGCTCGCCACTGCTGCTGGCCCTGTTGCCGGCATTGCTGTCGGCGTCCCTGTCGGCCCAGGCCGCACCGGCCGGCAACCTGCGCTCGGTCAGCGCCAGCGCCAGCAGCGACGGCGTAAGTGGCTGGGACCTGCAGACCGACAACGGCACGCGCATCCGCATCGAACTGCCGGCCACCGACATCATCCGCGTGCAGGCCGGCCGCAACGGCACGCTGACCGGCGCCGGCGACAAGGCCGCACCGATCGTACTGCCGCAGCCCAAGGCCAACGTGCAGGCGCAACTGGAAGAAGACGCGCAGGAAATCCGCGTACGTACCGCTGCACTCGTGCTGCATGTACAGCGGCAGCCGCTGCGCCTGCGTCTGGAACGCCTGGACAACGGCCAGCCCACCGCGCTGTGGCAGGAACTGCAGCCGCTGGACCTGGATGCCACGCAGAGCGTGCAGGTGCTGTCCTCGCAGGCCGATGAAGGCTATTACGGTGGTGGCCAGCAGAACGGCCGCTACCAGTTCAAGGGCCGCGAGCTGGAAGTCTCGTATTCCGGCGGTTGGGAAGAGGGCGATCGCCCGAGCCCGGCACCGATGCTGCTGAGCAGCCGCGGCTGGGGCATGCTGCGCAACACATGGAGCGACGGCAGCTACGACCTGCGCCAGAGCGACCAGGCCACCCTGCTGCATCGCGAAGACCGCTTCGATGCCTACTACTTCGTTGGCGCTGACCTGCCGAAGCTGATCGAGCGCTACACCCAGCTGACCGGCCGCCCGAACATGGTCGCGCGCTGGGCGCTGTCCTACGGCGATGCCGATTGCTACAACGATGGCGACAACAGCAAGAAGCCCGGTACCGTGCCCGAAGGCTGGAGCGACGGCCCGACCGGCACCACCCCCGACGTGATCAACAGCGTGGCCAAGCAGTACCGCGCCAACGACATGCCCGGCGGCTGGATCCTGCCCAACGATGGCTACGGCTGCGGCTACAAGCAGCTGCCGGAAACCGTGAAGGGCCTGGCCGGGTATGGTTTCCGCACCGGGCTGTGGACCGAGAACGGCGTCGACAAGATCGCCTGGGAAGTGGGCAAGGTCGGCAGCCGCGTGCAGAAACTGGACGTGGCCTGGACCGGCAAGGGTTACCAGTTCGCGATGGATGCCAATCGCCAGGCATTCAACGGCATCCTCGACAATTCCGATTCGCGCCCGTTCCTGTGGACGGTGATGGGCTGGGCCGGCATCCAGCGCTATGCCGTGGCCTGGACCGGCGACCAGAGCAGCAGCTGGGACTACATTCGCTGGCATGTGCCGACCCTGGTCGGGTCGGGCCTGTCCGGCATGGCCTACGCCAGCGGCGATGTCGATGCGATCTTCGGCGGCAGCGCCGAGACCTTCACCCGTGACCTGCAGTGGAAGGCGTTCACCCCGGTGTTGATGGGCATGAGCGGCTGGTCGTCGAACGCGCGCAAGCACCCGTGGTGGTACGACGAGCCCTACCGCAGCATCAACCGCGATTACCTGAAGTTGAAGATGCGCCTGACCCCGTACATGTACGGGCTGGTGCACGAGGCCGCGCAGACCGGTGCACCGCCGGTGCGAGGCCTGATGTGGGACAACCCGCGCGATCCGCACGCGCAGGATGAAACCTACAAGTACCAGTTCCTGCTCGGCCGCGACCTGCTGGTCGCGCCGGTGTACCGCAGCCAGGCCGCCAGCCGTGGCTGGCGCCGCGACATCCACCTGCCGGCCGGCGGCTGGATCGACTACTGGGATGGCCGCCGCGTGCAGGCCACCGCCGATGGCCGCCAGCTTGACCGCCAGGTGGACCTGGCCACGCTGCCGCTGTTCGTGCGTGCCGGTGCGATCCTGCCGATGTACCCGTCGATGCTGTACGACGGCGAAAAACCCCTCGATGAAGTGACCTTCGACCTGTACCCGCAGGGCGAGTCGCAGTACACGCTGTACGAAGATGACGGCAACACCCGCCGCTACCAGCAGGGCGAGTCGAGCACGCAGAAGATCACCGTGCAGGCGCCGGCACAGGGCAGTGGCCCGGTGCAGGTGCAGATCGATGCGGTGCAGGGCCAGTACACCGGCCAGCTGGCGCAACGCCGCTATGGCCTGCGTGTGCTCAGCCGGCAGGCGCCGCGTGCGGTGCAGGCTGCCGGCCGCGCGCTGCCCGCACTGGCTGACGCGGCCGCATTCAACAGCGCCAACGAAGGCTGGTACTTCGACGCAACCGAGCGTCGCGGCACCTTGCATGTCCGCACCGCTGCGCAGGACATCCGCCAGCCGCTGCAGCTGCAGCTGGACTTCGCGGTCGCCGCCGCGGCCGCCGATGATGCCTACCCGGCCGCACCGGTGCTGGGCCGCGAACTGCCGGCCGACAGCCTGCTGGTGGTCAACCGCCCGGCCGAAGAACCCGGCCATGCGCTGGAAAATGCCTTCGATGATGATCCGGCCACCTGGTTCCGCAGCGTGCGCAACCAGGCCGTGCGCACCGGTGCCCACGAGTGGGTGATCGGTTTCGGCGAACGGAAGATGATCGATGGCATCGACATCGCGCCGCGCAACGACAAGAACTGGAAGCACGGCCAGGTGCGCGACTACGAGGTGTACCTGGGTGACAGCAATGGTGAGTGGGGCGAACCGATCGCCCGCGGCCACCTGCAGCTGAAGGAAGGCGTGCAGCGCATCGACTTCCCCGCCCACGCCGGCCGCCTGCTGCGCTTCCGCGTGCTGAGCGTGCAGAACCCCGAAGGCGATGGCGGCAGCAGTACCGATCCGATGGTGACTGCCGCGCAGGGCAGTGCGCGTGCCTTCGACGCGCTGCAGCCGCGCGACGTCGGCCCGATCGCCCTGTCCACCTTCCACATCCTTGAACACCAGGAACCGGAGCGACCGGCCCGGCAGCGCTATCTCTCCGAGCTGCCGGTGCCGGCCGCGCTGGCCAGCCAGGTGCGCGCCGACAAGGCGTTCACCGGTGACGCCGGCATGCGCATGAACGGCCTGCAGTTCCGCCGTGGCCTCGGCGTGGCCGCCAGCAGCCGCGTCGACCTGCGCCTGCAGGGTGGCTGGCGGTTGCTGCGCGCCGACCTCGGCATCGACGACGCCTGCCGCACTGCCGGTGGCCTGCAGTTCCAGGTCTGGGGTGACAACCACCTGCTGTACGACAGCGGCCTGGTGAAGGCGCCCGGCGTGGTCAAGCCGGAGCTGGACATCCGTGGCCTTTCCACCCTGAGCCTGCGCACGCTGGGTGCGCAGGGCAGCCAACCCGCCCAGGTCTGCGCCAACTGGGCCAACGCCGTCCTGATCGGCCAGGAGGGCGACTCCGCCAGCATCGTCGCCCCATGACCGCCACGTAACACCGCTCCTCCCCCGCCCATTCCGACTGCGGCCCTCACGGCCGTGGCCCGGGAGCGTTTTGCCCGCCGATCCACCATTCGCGCCGCACCCCTGCCAGGAGAGAACCCCGATGTTGCCCGCCCGCCACCACCGTCCCCCCTGTCGTTCGATCGCACCGCTGTCGCTGGCCATTGCCGGCGTGCTGCTGTCGGTCGCCATTCCTGCCTTCGCCCAGGAGAGCAAGGACAAGGCCACCGACCTGGCCCGCATCGAGGTCACCGGCTCCAACATCCGCCGCACCGACGTTGAAACCGCCTCGCCGGTGCAGGTGATCAGCAAGCAGGACATCCAGAACATGGGTGCGCGCACGCTGCTGCAGGTGCTCGACAACCTGCCGGCCGCACGGCCAGCGCAGCAGGATTCGCGCTCGCTGTTCACCGGCTCGGACGGCGCATCGCAGGCCAACCTGCGCGGCCTCGGCGCACAGGGCACGCTGGTGCTGTTGAATGGCCGTCGCCTGTCGTACTACGGCGCGCCAGCCGGCTTCCAGACCCAGTTCGTCAACATCGATGCGATTCCCGCCGCCGCCATCGAACGCATGGAAGTGCTGACCGACGGCGCCTCGGCCGTGTACGGCACTGACGCAGTGGCCGGTGTGATCAACGTGATCACCAAGCGCAACTTCCAGGGCGCGGAGATCAGCTTCACCAACGACACCTCCTCGCGCATCGATTCCTACGGCGAGCGCCAGGCCAGCATCACCGCCGGCTTCGGTGACCTCACCGAGAACCGCTTCAACATCTACGGCGCGGTGAACATGTACCGCCGTGACGCGATTCCGCTGGCCGACTTCTATGACAAGCGGCCGGACCAGTACTACGTCAACAACCCCAACTACCTGAACAACCTGCGCCTGGGCGTGGGCAGCAAGCCGGGTGAGTTCAACCCGGGCAGTTACTTCGCCTTCGATCCGGTCACCGGCCGCCGCGTGCAGGAAGCCGCGCCGGGCTGCCAGAACGTGCTGACCAGTGAAGCGGCCGGTCCGCGTTGCGTCTGGGAAACCTGGATGAACAACGAGATCGACGCCGGCGCCAAATCCGAGCGCAACACCGCTTACCTCAACGGCACTTTCCTGGTGGGCGACAGCACCGAGATCTTCGCCGAGGCCACCTATACCGATATCGACCTGCGTGCCAACGGCGGCACGCCGCGCAGCTACGGCACCACCACCGGCAACCCGACCAGCTGGTTCTCGCGTGATACCGGCAACAACGTCAACCAGTTCCTGTATCCGTTCCTGGGCCCGAACAACGAGTACAACCACGCCAGCCCTCAGCTGAAGGCCATGATGGGGGGCGTGGTCGGCCTGCAGTACCTGTTGCAGGATGCCGGCGCCAACTACTTCGGCCAGCGCAACACCGACAAGAGCTACCGCGTGCTGACCGGCGCGCGTGGCAACGTCGGTGACTGGAACTGGGAAACCGCGTTCGCTACCGCTGGCACGCACTCGACCACCTACCAGACGATCAACGTCAACGTGAAGGGATTCGAGAAGGCGTTCGGTCCTTACAGCATCGACCCGGGCACGGGCCGGGTGATCATCTCCGATCATCCGGCGTACAAGTTCGGTGAGATCAGCGAGGCCAACGGCGCACTGATCCGCGAAGCGTTCCCGACCTTCGACATCCAGTCGTGGACGCGCCTGCATACCCTGGACGGCAAGATCGAAGGCCCGCTGTTCAAGCTGCCGGCCGGTGACATGCGCGCCGCGTTCGGCTTCAACGCCAGCCGCGAAACCTTCTATACCCCCGGCAACGCCGATGCCGCCGCCGGCCTGATCACCCAGCAGGGTGGCTCGTGGTTCGATGGCGCGCGCAACACCTATGCGCTGTTTGCTGAAACGGTGGCGCCGATCACCGAGAAGCTGGAGCTGGACGCGGCCGTGCGCGTGGACAAGTACCCGAACTTCAGCGCCAACGTCGCGCCGAAGATCGGCTTCAAGTACCAGGCGTTCGATCAGCTGATGCTGCGTGGTACCTATTCCACCGGCTTCCGCGCCCCCAGCCTGGCCGAGTCCGGCAACGGTGGCGTGTACGCGCAGCTGGGCGGCTTCCGTGATGAACTGCGCTGCGCCGAGACCAACGCCATCGCCAACCTGCTGCTGAAGTCGCAGCGCGGCGGTGACGTCGACCTGGGCAAGAGCCTGCTCAACGTGGACTGCAGCCGCACCGTCGCGCGCATGACCCAGCCGAACCAGAACCTGAAGCCGGAGAAGGCGAAGATCGCCACGCTGGGCTTCGTCTATGAGCCGGCCACCTGGCTGTCGGTGTCGGCCGACTACTGGTTCATCTACCGCGACAACGAGATCGTCGCCCCGGATTACCGCCGCGCCGAAGACATCATCTCGTCGTCGCGCTCGCCGATCACCGACAGCGACCGCGCCAACCTGGCGCAGCTGGCGGCGATGTGCGCCGATCCGGCCAGCGGCGTCAGCTGCCCGGGAACGCTGCCGGGCTACTCGGCCGGCAACGTGGCCAGCGTGGTGGGCCAGTACAAGAACCGCGGCAAGACCCTGATCGATGGCTTCGACATCGATGCGCGCAGCCGCTTCTCGCTGGGTGAATGGGGTGGGCTGAACATTGGTCTGGCCGCGACCATCGCCAACCGCAACCGCTTCTACATGGATGAACAGAACGGCTGGTTCTACGGCGACGTGGTGGGCTATTACAACAACCCGCGCCTGCGCGCGACGCTGAATGCCGACTGGACCTACAAGCAGGTCACTACCAGCATGTTCGTCAACTACGTGGGCGGCACCAAGTGGGCCACCGACCAGGTCGACGAAGTGAGCAACAACAAGGAGACCTGCACCGGCGGCTACCTGGCACTGCAGAAGAGCAAGTGCGATGGTGCACCGTCGTGGTGGACCGCCAACATGAGCGTCACCTGGCGCCCGGACGATGCCTGGAACCTGAGCTTCACCGTCAAGAACCTGTTCAACCGCCTGCCGTTCTACGATCCGAACAGCTTCCTGGGTGACTCCAGTGACTACGCCACCATCTTCGGTCGTGGTTACAGTGTGACCATCGGCTACCGGTTCAAGTAATTCCGTTTGCGTGACCAGGCGCGCCAGCCAAGGCTGGCGCGCCTTCAAGAGGAGAGTGTTTGCCATGAAGCGTAGGGAATTCATCGCGGCCAGTGCCGCTGTCGCCGCCAGCAGCCTGCTGCCGCAGACCCCGGCATGGGCACGTGGCCGCAAGGTACGCCTGGCCGTGATCGGCACCGGCATGCGTGGCCTGGTACTGCTGAAGGAACTGGTGCGTCGCGACGACGTGGAAGTCGTTGCCCTGTGCGATATCGAGCCGATCATGCTCGGTCGCGCCGTGGAGATGGTCAGCAAGGCGGGCAAGCCTGCGCCGAAGACCTACGGCCAGGATCGTGACATCAATGCCTGGAAGCGCCTGCTGGAGCAGAAGGGCGTCGACGGCGTGATCATCGCCACGCCGTGGGAATACCACGCACCGATGGCGATTGCCGCGATGCAGGCCGGCGTGGCCGTGGGCTGCGAAGTGGTGGCCGGCATCACCCTGCAGGACCACTGGGACGTGCTGAAGGCCCAGTTGAGCACCGGCACCCCGTACATGCTGCTGGAAAACGTCTGCTACCGCCGCGACGTGATGGCCGCCCTGCAGATGGTGCGCCAAGGCCTGTTCGGCGAGCTGGTACACCTGCAGGCCGGCTACCAGCACGACCTGCGCGGGGTGAAGTTCAACTCCGGCGACCCGAACCAGCCCTACGACAGCGGCGTGGAATTCGGCCCCAAGGGCTGGAGCGAAGCACGCTGGCGCACCGAGCATTCGGTGGAGCGCAATGGCGAGCTGTACCCCAGCCACGGCATCGGCCCGTGCGCGATGTACACCGGCATCAACCGTGGCAACCGCTTCACCCACATCAACGCGTTCGCCACCAAGGCGCGCGGCCTGCACGAATACACCGTGGTCAAGAGTGGTGGCACCACCCACCCGAGCACCAAGGTCAAGTTCAAGCTCGGCGACATCGTCACCACCACGCTGGCCTGCGAGAACGGCGAGACCATCCTGCTGCAGCACGACACCTCGCTGCCGCGCCCGTATTCGATGGGCTTCCGCGTGCAGGGCACCAAAGGCCTGTGGATGGATGTGAACCATTCGATCCACATCGAAGGCCGCAGCCCGCCGCACCAGTGGGAAGAGTTCAAGACGTACCAGGGCCAGTACGAACATCCGCTGTGGAAGCAGAATGCCGACACTGCTGCGAGTGCAGGTCACGGAGGCATGGACTGGTTCGTGATCCATGCGTTCGTGGAAGCGCTGAAGGCCAAGGCACCGATGCCGATCGATATTTACGACGCGGTGACGTGGAGTGCGATTACCCCGTTGAGCGAGCAGTCGATCGCCAACAGTTTCCAGACGCTGGAGTTCCCGGACTTCACGGCGGGGCTGTGGCAGAAGCGCAAGCCGATTTTTGCGTTTGACGGAAAGTATTGAGGTTTGCACCCTTCCACGCTGTGACGGAGACGCCGGGCATTGCCCGGCGTTTTTGTTTCTGCCGCCCGTTATCGGTGGCTGGCGACTATCAGAAAACTCTGAAATTCAACCGGTTCCACAGTTTCTGACTTGAATACGTAACCCACATCGGAGATAACGTCCCCATGCGGCCACGCCGCAATCCGGAACAGGGACGATCCGAAGCAGGGCGGGAAAGGGCAATGGCTGCCCGAGCGCCTTCGTTCCTCCCGGCGTGGTAACCGCCCAGGATGGAGAACAGGGATGTTGAAGCGATTGAAGGATCTTTCGTGCGCAGCGCTGGCGATAGCCGCGCTGGGGTGCGTGGGTACCACTGCGGTACAGGCGCAGGAGGTCCAGAAGGAATGGCTTGCATTGGCGCCGGGGAGTCAAAAGCGCGCGACCGAGAAGCTGGCACAGCGTGATGTGGAGGCTCGATATGAGCGTTATCAGCAGTATGGTGCGTTCAGTTGGGAGGTGCGCGGTGTTGCATCGCTCCCCGGCAAGGTGATCTATGACTATGCGATCAAGCCTGCCAAGCTGATCAAGACCGACTGGGTGTACAGCTACGGATCCCAGGAATACAACTCTCCAGAAGAACTGTCTGCTGCCTTGAAGGCAGAAGTGCCTCAAGTACCTTCCTGTCCGATCACGCAGGTAACAATTGGAGAGGACTGGGAAGGCATTCCCGGGGGCGGCGCAGGTGCGGGCGCGGATGGCAGCAACACCGGCGAGCAAGGTGGAGCTACCGTTGACTTCTACTATCTCAACCCGAGTACTTCAACTTGCGTGCTGATAGGCGGGACCCGCTATCTTCAGCGCAAGCGTGAAGTCAAATGCCCGAACATCAACAGCACCATCATGACCTGGCAGGCAGCCAAGGGTATGTGTGCGATGCCGCCTTCGCTGGATACCGGCACGCTTTCGCTGATGCGCAAGTATACAAGCTCCCCAGTCGCCAAACAGTGTGACACGCCTGGCAATCCCTGCGATCCGACCACGGGCGACAAAACCCAACCTGAGCCGGACTTTGATCTGGGCTGGATCAGTTTTCGTCGCCACTATCACTCGCTGACAAGCACGCCCGGCGGTGCGCTGGGTACGGGTTGGACGCACTCGCACAATCTCCGTCTTACGCTTGGCGTTGACAGCAGTACTTACCCGCCGGGGACAGAACTGAAAGTGGGGCTCTTGAGCGAGGATGGCACACATGGCGCGTTCCCGAAGCGCGGCGCGTACTACGAGTCCAACGATGGCAGTGGGGATCGTGTCGTCCAGCAAGGAGCAAGCTGGCTGATGTCGCGCTCGCGCGAGCGCATCGTGTTCAGCGCTTCCGGGCTGATGGAGCGCCGCGACTTCGAGGACGGCACTTGGCTGGTTTACACCTATGACGAGCAGAAGCGGTTGCTTGGCATCTCTCATTCCACTGGTCGCCAACTGCAGATGGAGTATGCCGTCCCCGGAAACGACTCCTTGATCTCCGCCCTGCGGGTTTCCGGGCAAATAGTGGTGGCCTATACCTATACGCCCGCAGGTGAGCTGTCGACGGCTACATATGCCGATGGCGAGTCGCGAAGCTATCACTATGAGGATGCTCGCTTCCCGGCGTATCTCACAGGAATCACCGCCGAAGACAATCGTCGATACAGCTGGTACGCCTATGATGACAAGGGACGCGTCTTCTGCAGCCGGCATTCTGGTGACTGCACCGGAACGGATGTCGGTGTTGATGGAATTCATCTGGACTACACCGCCACCGGTCCAGTCATTGTGACTGACGCGCTGGGTAAGCAGAGTACCTACGGATTGACGGCTGCCGATGGCAGCGGTCTTCCACGCAAGGTCAATGGCATCACCGACAGCAGTGGCACCGCCGGTCGTACCTACCTCCCAGAGGGCACGGACTTCCGCCGTCGCCTGCAATCCCTCACCGATCGGCGTGGCGTGGTGACCCAATACGCCTACGCCGAAGCCAGCGACCCGACCGCCGGTGCGGTGACCGTGACAACCACCACCGAAGCGGCTGGAACACCCCAGCAGCGCGTCAGTGAGATGCGTGTCGCGCTCGACAGCAATCGCTTGGTGCAGCAGACCGTCGGCAACCAAGAGACCCGCATCACCCGTAACGCGCGCCTGCAGCCGACCAGCGTCACCGTGCGCGATACCACGACCAACCAGACCCGCGTGACCACACAGAACTACTGCGAGGCCGAAGGTCCGGATTGCCCACAGGTGGGCTTGCTGCGAAGCATCGACGGTCCGCGTACGGACGTTACCGATACCGTGACCTATGCTTGGTACACCGCCGATGATGCGGGATGTGCGACCAACGGTGCCTGCGCGTTCCGCAAGGGTGATCTTCGCAGCATCACCAGTGCATTGGGCCATACCGTTGAAACACTCGCTTACGACGCATTGGGTCGCCCGCTGTCGGTGCGCGATGCCAATGGCGTGGTGACCGACTACACCTATCATCCGCGTGGCTGGCCGACGTCGATCACCGTGCGTGGCGCCACTACTGCCGAAGACCGAAGCACCCAACTAAGCTATTGGCCCACCGGCCACGTGCAGCAGGTCACCGAGCCCGACGGCAGCAGCGTCACCTATGTCTACGACGCCGCCCAGCGGCTGACGGACATTGCCGACAGCGCCGGCAACACCATTCACTACACCCTGGACAACGCCGGCAACCGCCTGCAGGAGAGCACGGTCGATGCGGGTGGCACGCTGCGCCGCACGCTGGCCCGTGTCTACAACACACTCGGGCAACTGACCACGCTGAAGGATGCGGGCAACAACGCCACCGGCTTTGCGTACGACGCCAATGGCAATCCGCAGTCGGTCACCGATGCTCTGCAGCGGGTGACGAGCCAGCAGTACGATCCGCTGAACCGCCTGGCGCAGACCCTGCAGGATGTGGGCGGTGTTGCTGCGGAAATCCGCAGCCAGTACAACGCGCTGGATCAGGTCACCCAGGTGACCGATCCCAAGGGGCTGCATACCACGTACGCCTACAATGGTTTTGGTGATCTGACTGGGCAGGTCAGTCCGGACAGTGGGAGTGCTACTTTCACTGTTGATGCTGCTGGCAATCGCAAGACCCGCACCGATGCGCGCGGCGTGACCGCCACCTACAGCTACGACGCGCTCAATCGGCTTGTCGGTATCGCCTATCCTGATCCCAACCTGGACGTGGGCTATCACTACGACACCGCGCCAGCGGTATGTGCCAGTGACGAGCGTTTCGCCAAGGGTCGCCTGGGTCAGGTGCTGCACGCCAATGGCAGCACCGTGTACTGCCATGACCGATTCGGCCAGGTCACCCGCAAGGTGCAGACGATCAATGGCGTGGCCAGCACACTGCGCTATGCGTACAGTAAATCTGGTCGCCTGACCGCATTGACCTACCCGGACGGAAGTGTGGCGGACTACGCACGCGACGCCCTGGGTCGTATCAGCCAGATTGGGCTGACTCGCCCGGGACAGGCCCGGCAGGTGGTGGTCAGCAACGTGACCTATGCAGCCTTCGGCCCGGCGACCGGCTGGACCTACGGCAATGGGCGCCAACTGCAGCGCCCGCTGGATCTGGACTACCGCCCGCAGGCGGTGCATGACCCCGCGGCAGGCGGTCTGTCACTGGGCTATGGCTACGATCCCGTTGGTTCGATCACCGAGCTGAAGAGCGGTGCAGGTTCTGAGGTGCTTGCTAAATACGCCTACGACACACTGGGCCGCCTGACCCAGACCCAGGATGGCGCCACGGGTACGCCGATTGAAACCTATGGCTACGACGCCACCGGCAACCGTACCTCACTGACCACCTCGGTCGGGACCGCAAGCTACACCTATCCGGCTGACAGCCATCGCCTGATTGCCGTGGATGGAGCTGCGCGCAACCAGGATGCCGCGGGTAACACCACCAGCATTGGCAGCAAGACGTTCGCCTACAACGATGCCAATCGAATGAGTGCGGTGAAGCAGGGCGCTGCTGTAGTGGAGAGTTACGGCTACAACCATCGTGGTGAGCGCGTGCTGCGCGCGCCGGCCAGTGGCGGTGCACAGATCACGGTCTATGACGAAGGCGGGCAGTGGGTTGGCAACTATTCGGCGACCGGGCAAGCGCAGCAACAGGCGATCTGGCTGGACAACTACCCGGTGGCGCTGATCCAGACACCAACTGCAGGCGTGCCGGAGCTGGCGTACATCCAACCCGATCACCTGGGTACGCCGCGCGTAGTGATTGACCCCGTGCGCGATGTCGCGGTCTGGGCGTGGAGCAACAAGAGTGAGGTGTTTGGCGATCAGGCACCGGCCAATGACCCCGATGGGGATGGCGTGGTGTTTGATCTGGCAGTACGCTTCCCAGGCCAGCAGGCCACCGATGCGAGTGGCTTGTTCTACAACTACCAGCGGGAATACGACCCGGGGGTGGGGCGGTACTCGCAGAGCGATCCGATTGGGTTGGAAGGGGGCGTAAGTACCTATGCCTATGTACATGGCAATCCGGTGAGCTACGCTGATCCAGAGGGTTTGCAGAGCGTTGGACCCATGGGGGCGTACATCGGGGGTGAGCCTCGGGCCTCTGACGCGTGCATGGATGCGGCAATCCTCGATTCTGCTCTAAATCTGACGCCCGGAGTTGGAACAATCAAAGCGTTCACCGAGGGTGCCAATTCTCTGGATTCAGCCTCCGCGGTAATGAGCACGGCTGCAGCGGCGACTGAGGTGCACACGCAGAGGGCAGATGCCGCTGCCAACGCAAGGCTTCAGGAACTTGATCGATGGGGAAGGAATCGTAGAGAACAATCTCAAATTAGAACGGGCATCCAAGCTAACAAGAGCCTAAATCAGCTTTTTCGAGTCATTGGACGCAATTTGGGCTTGCTAAGCTTGGGCGTCGAAGCGATGAAATTCGCCGAAGCGGCTGAGGAGTGCTGGTGCAAGGTCAAATGATGAAAAGTACAAAGAGCAGATTGAAGACATGCTTCGTTCTGGCGTCGCTTGATTTCATGAGCGTGCTGTTTCCACCATTGACAGGTTGGAAAATGTTCATTCTTGTTATCGCTGGGCTGATGCTGAACTTGGTTGTGGTGTTCCTAGTCTTGAAAAGTGTGGCTCCACTGATGAATGGGGGCGAGCACGAGATAAATGTCACATTATCAAGGCGGTGGGTATCTGCTATCGGGATGGCTGGAACACTGGCTATTCTTGCGGCTGGATTCCAGGGCAGCATTGAGAGGCAATCCATACCATTCCTTCTGAGTGGATATATGCTGCTGCTGATCGTTCCTGGAAAAATTCTGAGCTTGGCCGTTGCTCGGGGAATGGATGAGGCTGATGGTAAGTAAATCAAAACGAACGATTTCGGCTTCGCGAAGCGACGCTAAAGTTGGCGTCGCACGCAGGAGGCGCGCGATTCGGGAGAAGTATTCAGCGAGCGTTGCCTTGAGCGGGCGCCAGAAGATCGCCGAGGTGCTGAAAGCTGTCCTTTACGTGTTGGGCGGGCCCCTAGTATGGATAACAAAGTCGGGAAGAAATAATTGATCCGAAAGAATGGTCGTCATTTCTGATGGGATGGCCATGATTCCGTCGGTTCGATCACCGAATTGAAGAGCGGTGCGGGCTCGGAAGTGCTGGCCAAGTACGCCTATGACACGCTGGGCCGCCTGACCCAGACCCAGGATGGCGCCACGGGTACGCCGATTGAAACCTATGGCTACGACGCCACCGTCAACCTTACCTCACTGACCACCTCGGCCGGGACCGCAAGCTACACCTATCCGGCTGACAGCCATCGCCTGATTGCCGTGGACGGTCAGGCGCGCAACCAGGATGCCGCGGGCAATACCATCAGCATTGGCGGCAAGGCGTTCGCCTACAACGATGCCAACCGCATGAATGCGGTGAAGCAGGGCGCTGCTGTAGTGGAGAGTTACGGTTACAACCATCGCGGTGAGCGCGTGCTGCGCAGCCCGGCCAGTGGCAATGCGCAGGTCACGGTCTATGACGAAGCCGGGCAGTGGGTTGGCAACTATTCGGCGACCGGGCAGGCGCAGCAGCAGGCGATCTGGCTGGACAACTACCCGGTGGCGTTGATCCAGACACCAGCCGCGGGCGTGCCGGAGCTGGCGTACATCCAGCCCGATCACTTGGGTACGCCGCGAGTAGTGATCGACCCCGTGCGCGATGTCGCGATCTGGGCGTGGAGCAACAAGAGCGAGGTGTTTGGTGATCAGGCACCGGCCAATGACCCCGATGGGGATGGTGTGGTGTTTGACCTGGCGCTGCGCTTTCCGGGCCAGCAGGCGACCGATGCGAGTGGGTTGTTCTATAACTACCAGCGGGAGTACGAGCCGGCGGTGGGGCGGTACTCGCAGAGTGATCCGATTGGCCTTAGTGGTGGCATCAGCACTTACGCCTACGCTGAATCCGGTCCCATGGAAAGGGATGACTCGCTTGGTCTCTGTCCCGGTTGCGTACTTGCTCGGCCTCCGGTCGTCGTTCGGCCCCCAGGTAATTCTGGTCGGGGGGCTGGAGCTAGTGCAGGTGCGGGTAGATCGCACTCGTGGTACAGCCGGCCCCAGCAAAAAATTGCGCCTAAAGGAGGGAAGTCAAAAAATGACATACCATCTTGGGCGCGGGGTACAAATCCTACGAATGGGGAGACACCTGTTCAGTATGCCCAGCGAGTGTGCAAGGAGTTTGGTCAGGACCCCGGCAAAGGGCAGGGGTCAAACTTGAGCAAGCTAAAAAAATATGCGGAAACGCACTTCACTCCTAGCGGTGAGAAGCCGGGATTCTTTGAGGAGTTCTTTTTCAATTTCAGTCAAGATCCTCTGATGGACGCAATTCCAGAAGAGCTCAGGGTTGATGGGGGCATTTAGGCGGGAGTTTGTGATGACTGATATATATCCGGTTGGGATTGCTGCGCATGGAAGAGTCGTCTGGTTTGCGTGGGTTTCCGATGACTACGATTATGTGCTATCAAAAAATGGGAGGCCTGTATCAGCCGGTAGCAAGGAGGATCTCGATTGCGTAGTCGCTGCTTGCGAGGGGGCCCTGGACTGGGAGGGTGAATCGTTGCTCGACTTCGAGTCCTTGATATCTTCGATCGATTCGGGAGTTGGAGTTAGTCCAGATGCTGTTATTGATGCTTGGAACTTCATGACTGATCTTTTCAGGGTAGTAGCAAATGCTCCACGGAAGATGTTCCACGCCGACATGATAGATACGTACGACTCATTCTTCTCGCAATGCGAGATCGCTCGGGCTGTTGGGCTGGCCTCGGTCTCCATCTCTAGACGTGACCTCGATCGCGCGAAGATCGTTTTGGAGGACGGGTTGCAGATGGTACTCAGCAACTAGCGACGCGCTTCTAGTTCGCTACGGTATGTATCCGTGCGAAGTGCGGTGCAGCTGAGCCGACGCCGCAAAGGTGACACTGCCTTCTCGACTTGGTTCAGGCGCAGTGACGCCTATTGGTACCGCCGTGTGTTCAGTCCGCCGGCGCCTAGCAAGGAAATTACATGACGGTTGAACGTGCAGAATGGCACAGAGGGTGTCTGGTGCGCTTGTTCACCTTTGCCTGCCCCCTGTGCGCCGCCGATCGGCAGTGCTTTTCGATCCTTTCGGCACTCGCGCGCCGGCCGAAAGAGCTCTGTCGAGGCTGTGGGATCGTGCTTCGTTCATACTCTTCAATCGGCGTGTATCTTCTGTTCTTGCTATACACGCAATTCATCGCGCTGATCGCGGCCTTTCCGCTGATATGGGCCTACATGGAGCAGCAATGGATGGCGATGGCAGCGCTCTGGGTAGCCGCGCTTCTGCTATGCCACGTACCAGCGATGGCGATGCATGCGCGAGGAACGATCTGCCGTGACAAGGTGGATCCAGATCGAAGCTACGTACGTGCCAAGAAGCAGGCCTCCACGCATGATCCTTGAGTTCAACGAACTGCCCTGGTCGGACGCCACCTTGGTTGCGGTGTCCGTTGATCGCAGCAATCCGGGCAACCACGATGAAGTAGTGGTCCACGTGCGCTGGCCCGACGGACGTAACGAGCAGGTGACCTTCGTTGAATGCCGCGGCGCTCGATTGGCGCTCAACTTCGGAGTGCTGGGTGAGGACACGATCGAGCGTGCGTATGTCGATGATGGAAGCGAGGTACTGGCCGACTGCAGACAGCGCTGGGCGGCCTCGGGGGTGTTGCTGCCAGAACTTCAGTGCTTCCGCATCGAAACCTGCACCACCGGCAGTTCGCTCGACATCCTGGCCATGGGCTGGCGAGTCGATCCGCGGTGACGGCCGATGTAGAAAGCTGGGAGTGGAACGGTATGAGTGAGGCGTCCGGTGCCCGGGCACCAGCCTGTATTCCCGATAGGGTGGGCCCACCCACCAGCGGGTATCTGACCGGTCTGTGGCGCGGCAAGCGCAGGAAGATTCGGGGTACCCCGGCAATGCCGATGGCTGGAATTTTGCGCGCAGCGCTGCTGCTCTTGCCAATGCTGGGCGGGTGCAGCATCAACCAGTTTCAACACACGGAATGGAGATCGGACTGGGTAGATGTTTCATCCGATGCGATCTTCCCTGGAAACTCCACGACTCTGCCGCTCGATCGCATCTTCACGCTTGATCCGAATAGTGAAGCCGCCATTGCGGAGTGGATGTTGAAGAATTCACTGGTCGCGGTATCGGCATCAGAGGTTGAAGGGAAGATCGGTTCAATGCCGTTGAGTGGCCTGAAGCCAGCACCCGGGGAGAGCGTCTATCTCGTCAGGGCCGCTTCGGATGAAGGCAATGGCAAGTTCATCGGCTACGTCAACGACAAGGGACTTCTCCTCATGTATGGGGTCATGGGGGGCTGCGGCGAGCAGAAGCACCGGGTGGTTGCCGTGAGCCTGCGGGAGAAGCCCGCCAACGTGTACGGTCGATGCTCGGCGGCGCTGTAGTGCTATGAAGAGTCGAGCGGCGGCAGGGTGCAGGTGCCCTGCCGTCGCTGCCGGATCATCCGGTAGGCGGCACGCGGAACATCAATGGAGGATCTGCAGCGTGACCAAGCATCTCGTCCTCTGTCTGGCCATTGGCCTGACCGCATGCGCCGCCCAAGAACCACGCGCGGACTCATGCCCGACAGTCGTCGTCACCTATGCCGGCATCGCACGGGTGGATGGCATGACCTACGGCCGCTTCCAGATCAATCCGCATGGTTCTCGGCCACTGCAGCTGTTGCTGGCCAGCGCCGACAGACGCCTGTATGCCAGGACAGCCACCGCAGAGGTTCGCCGGATTGGCGAACAGGCGTGGCGGTCCTTCAATGTCATCCTCGAAGAAGTTGCGCCTCCGGCGGCACGGCTGTCGATCGCCCCTGGCGAGGCAATGACGGTGCTGTTCGACGGCGACGGCGCGTTTATGCCCGGCGCGATCGGCGCTGCGGAGGAATTCTCGATCATCGTCCGCGACGTGCAGGGCTGCGCTCACCGCTCGGTTCCCTTCCAGCCTGGCGTCAACAGAGCCGCAGCGGGGGATCGGGAAGCCGAATGAATCCACGACCAGCGCGCCATGCCGTGGTGGCGGGCGGGGGCGGAAGACTGAGGGAAGATGGCGCGCCCGGAGGGATTCGAACCCCCGACCAATGGCTTCGGAAGCCACTACTCTATCCGGCTGAGCTACGAGCGCGTGGTGGAACCGCCGCGCCGTCGGCCAGGGCCGGGGCGGGCATCGCAACGCAATGAGGCGGTGCGGGATGGGCATTCTATCCAGTTTTGCCGCACAAATCTCCCCCCGCCGGCAAAGTCGGTCAGAAGGCACAGGAGTATCCTAGTGCCATGGCTGATACCCCCCTTTCCGCGCCGCATCCGGCGCCGACGCCGCGCTGGCGTCATTACTGGAGTCTGATGCGCGCCGATCGCCCGATCGGCACGCTGCTGCTGCTGTGGCCCACCTGGTGGGCGTTGTGGCTGGCTGCGGGCGGCCTGCCGCCGCTGTGGACCCTTTTCGTGTTCACCGCCGGCGTCTGGCTGACCCGCTCGGCCGGCTGCGTCATCAACGACTATGCCGACCGCTGGCTCGACCCGCATGTGGAGCGCACCAAGGCGCGGCCGCTGGCGACCGGCGCGATCAGCGGCCGTGCGGCGCTGGCACTGTTCGCGGTGCTGATGCTGGTGGCCTTCGGCCTGGTGTTGACCCTGAACGGCCTGACCATCGCCCTCAGCTTCATCGGCGTGTTCCTGGCCGCCAGCTATCCCTACCTGAAGCGCTATACGCATCTGCCGCAGGTGTACCTGGGCATGTCGTTCGGCTGGGGCATCCCGATGGCCTTCGCGGCCGTGCAGGGCGAGGTGCCGCTGCTGGGCTGGCTGCTGTATGCCGGCAACATCCTGTGGTCCACCGCCTACGACACCTGGTACGCCATGGTCGACCGCGAGGATGATCTGAAGATGGGATCGCACTCCACCGCGATCCTGTTCGGCGACCTGGACCTGGTCATCCAAGGCGTGCTGTACGCGTTGTTCCTGGCCACGATGGCGCTGGTGGGCGTGCGCGGCGGGCTGGGCGGGTACTACCTGGCCGGCGTAGCGGTGGCGACGCTGCTGGTGGTGTACGAGTTCTGGATCTGCCGCAACCGCGAGCGTGGGCCGTGCTTCAAGGCCTTCCTGCACAACAACTGGGTGGGTGCCGCGCTGTTTGCCGGTATCGCCGTGGATCTGGCGCTGCGTTGAGACGCGCAGCCGAGCGTGGGCTCGGCTCTACAGCTGACAGTGCTTCTGTAGCGCCCGAGCCCATGCTCGGGCGGCGGCGCACAGCGCCGGGCCTCCTGCCACCTACGACCAATAGGTGGCAGACAGCCCGCACCCCACCGCCCAGAATCAGGCCATCGAACCTGGGGGGGTAGGTGATGGCTTCGACGGCAGCAGTACAGGACGGCTGGATGGCGCGCGCCGCGCTGCGTTCGGCCGCCTGGGCGGAAAAGTGGTTCCCCGACGCCTATGTGTTCGCGGTGCTCGGCGTGGTCATCGTCGCGCTGGCAGCGATGGGCTTCGGTGCCACCCCGCAGGCCACCGCCAGCGCCTTCGGCGACGGCTTCTGGAGCCTGATTCCCTTCACCATGCAGATGGCCTTCGTGGTCATCGGTGGTTATGCGGTAGCCACTGCACCGGTGGTCGCGCGCTTCATCGACTACCTGGCCCGGGTACCGCGCGCCGGTCGTGGTGCAGTGGTGTACGTCGGCCTGGTCAGCATGTTGGCCTCGCTGCTCAGCTGGGGCTTCTCGCTGGTGTTCGGCGGCCTGCTGGTGCGCGCGCTGGCCCGCCGTACCGAGTTGCGCATGGATTACCGTGCCGCCGGAGCCTCGGCCTATCTGGGGCTGGGCGCGGTGTGGGCGATGGGCCTGAGTTCGTCGGCTGCGCAACTGCAGGCCAATCCGGCCAGCATGCCGCCGGGGCTGGTGGAGATCACCGGCGTGCTGCCGTTCACCGAAACCATCTTCCTGTGGCAGTCGATCGCGCTGACCTCGGTGTTGATCCTGGTTTCGCTGCTGATCGCCTGGCTGACCGCACCGGCCGCTGGCAGTGCGCGTACCGCCGAAGATTTCCCCGGTGCCGCCCAGGCCGAGCCGGAGCCGCTGCAGCGCCGCACGCGCCCGGGCGAATGGCTGGAATACAGCCCGTTGTTGACCGTGCTGCTTTCGCTGCTGGCCTTCGGCTGGCTGTTCAACGAGTTCGCCAACAAGCCGTTGGTCAGCGCCATCGCCAACCTCAACACCTACAACTTCATGTTCATCTCGCTGGGCCTGCTGCTGCACTGGCGCCCGCGCAGCTTCCTCAACGCGGTGGCCAAGGCGGTACCCAGCACCACCGGTGTGCTGATCCAGTTCCCCCTGTACGGCGGCATCGCGATGATCCTCACCCACGCCGCCGGTGGCGATGGACAGACCCTGGCGCATCGGCTGTCGAGCCTGTTCGTGCACGTAGCCAGCACCGATACGTTCGCGCTGGTGATGGGCGTGTACTCGGCGGTGCTGGGCTTCTTCGTACCGTCCGGTGGCGGCAAGTGGATCATCGAAGCGCCGTACGTGATGCAGGCTGCGAACGAACTGCAGGCGCATCTGGGCTGGGCGGTGCAGGTCTACAACGCGGCCGAGGCACTGCCGAACCTGATCAATCCGTTCTGGATGCTGCCGCTGCTGGGCGTGCTCGGCCTGAAGGCCCGCGACATCGTCGGCTTCACATTCATCCAGCTGCTGGTGCACATCCCGCTGGTGCTGGGCCTGCTGTGGCTGCTGGGGATGACGCTGGCCTACGTGCCGCCGGTCATGCCGTAGCGAAAACACGAGGACATGTGGGGTCAGAGCCTCTCCGCTGGAGAGGATCCGACCCCAGAAACCCTCAGCCAGCCGCCGCCTGCTTCTCGATCTCGGCCTTGCGCAGCAGGAAGCGCTGCAGCTTGCCGCTGGGTGTCTTCGGTAGTTCCGCCACGAATTCCACCTGCCGTGGGTAGGCATGGGCGGACAGCCGGCGCCGCACATGCTGCTGCAGTTCCTGCGCCAGCGTGTCGCTGCCGCTGAAACCATCGCACAGGATCACGAACGCTTTGACGATCTCGGTGCGTTCCGCATCCGGCACGCCGATCACCGCGGTCTCCGCCACCGCAGGGTGTTCCATCAACACGCTCTCCACATCGAATGGACCAATGCGATAGCCCGACGAGGTGATCAGGTCGTCCGAGCGGCCGATGAAACTGATCGAGCCGTCGTCCTCGCATTCCACCGAATCACCGGTGAGGTAGTAGCGATCACCCAGCGCCGGTGTGTCGGCGCCGTAGTAGCCGGTGAACCACATGATCGGCGACTGCCGCAGGTCCACGGCGAGGATGCCCGGCGTGCGCGGTGGCAGTTCGTTGCCGGCATCGTCCAGTACCGCCACGCGGTAGCCGGGCATCGCAACACCCGATGACCCTGGCCGCACGGCATGCTCCAGCGCGTGGTGGTTGTTGACCACCATGCCGGTCTCGGTCTGGCCATAGTGGTCGAGCACCGTGGTGCCCAGATGGGCGGCGAACCAGCGGGCAATCTCCGGGTTCAGTGGTTCGCCGGCACTGCTTACCACCCGCAGCTGTCCCTTGATGGACGCACTGGCTTCGGGGCCGGCAGCGATGATCTGGCGATAGGCGGTGGGCGAGCCGGCAAGATTGGTGACACCCAACCGCGCGACGATGTCGTTCAGTCCCTGCACGCTGAAACCGGCTTCGCTGAAGGTGGTGGCCTGGCCCAGCAGCAGTGGGCCGATCACCGCGTAGTACAGCCCATAGGCCCAGCCGGGATCGGCGATGTTCCAGAACACGTCGTCTGCGCGCAGGTCCACGGCCAGTTGCATGTAACTGGCAAAGGCCAGCAATGCGCGCAGCGGCACCGGCACGCCCTTGGGGCTGCCGGTGGTGCCGGAGGTGGACAGCAGTGCCATCAGCGCATCGCCGTGCAGCATCACCGGCGCGAAGTCAGGCGTGGCATCGGCGCTGCGTGCGCTCCAGTCGATGTCGCCGGCACGTAGTGTCTGTCCCGATGCCAGGATAGTGGCGACCGGCGGGCAGCCATCGACCTCGTCCAGCTTGCTGCGGTTTGCGCTATCGGTCACCACCAGTGCGGTGCGCCCTGTGTTCAACCGTGTTTCGATGGCCTTGGGGCCGAACGCGGTGAACAGCGGCTGGTAGATCGCGCCGACCCGCCAGGTGCCGAGGATGGTCGCCAGCAGGTCCGGTGTACGCGGCAGCAGGCCGGCCACCACATCGCCCCTGCCGATGCCCTGCGCGGCCAATACCTGGGCAACACGCGCGGAAGCATCGCGCAGGTCCTCGAAGGTGTACTGGTGCAGGGCGCCGTGGGCATCCACCCAGCGCAGTGCCAGCGCATTGCGGCCGCAGTGGCGGTCGCAGCACTCCACGCAGGCATTGATGCCGGCCTGCAGGTCACCGTGCAGCTGCCGTTGCCCGTGCTCGATGCTGAAGCCGGCCAGTGCCTGTTCGTAGGTGGGGCGTGCTGCGGTGTCGCGGGCCATGCGCATCTCCGGGGTGATGTCATCCCGACGATAGGCGGCGGCCCTGCATGCTGCAAATGGGACCATAGGCGTAGGCCGTCCCTGCGCGCGCTGCGGGGGGGCGGACGCTGAATGCGTGCGTTTGCGGCTGCGGCATGACCACATGCCAAACCCGCATGAATCCTTCAGTCGCTTGTGCCACAAGGGTTGGCGCGGGCTGATTCACGCGCGTACACATCGGTGTAGCCCGCTGACAACGCATGGTTAACCAATCGCTGCCGACGATGGCCCCGTCCACCGCATTCCGCGCGTGGCATTTGGAGATCGGACATGGCACAGCAGAACCAGAACCCGAACCAGAAGCAGCAGGGCCAGCAGAACCAGCAGGATCAGCAGCAGGGGCGCGGCCGCGACCAGCAGCAGCAACAGCAGCAGGAACAGCAGAAGCGCAACCAGAACCAGCAGCAGGGCGGGCAGGACGAGGAAGAGTGACCTTGGCAGCCGCCATCCATCACCGACGAAGCCCCGCCCCGTGCGGGGCTTCGTTTACTCGAGCACGCCGATCCGCTGCAGCACCGCCGCTGCGGCCATGTCGTTGGGGTTGGTGCCGGGCAGTCCCTGCGGAACGTCCAGGCCCATGCCCCGATACAGATCAACCCAGTGCTGGGAGATTTCACCGGTCTGCGGGTTGCGGAAGTTCATCGGCTGCAGCGCGAACACATGGTGCGCACGGAACGCGCGTTCGATGAAGTCCGAGCAGTAGTAGCTTTCGTCGTTCAACACATAGGCGGTGTTGTACGGCTTGCCCAGCATCGTGCGTGCGGTGGCCACGGCATCGGTGATGGCATTCCCTGGCGGCGCGCGCAGGCGATGGACCACGATCTGCCGCCGCTTGCCACGCGCATCCTCGCGGAACTGGTCCAGCGTCTGCCGGCGCGAGCCCTTCTCATCGGCATGCAGCACCTCCCAGCCCTGCGGCACCGACGCCACCAGCGCGACATGGTCGAAGCTGGGCGCGCCTTGCTTTCCCGTTGCATCGTCGATGGCCGCGCTCAGGCCGGCATGACCCGCAGTGACGAACAGCAGGTCGCCTTCACGGACCTCGATGGCCATCGCCAAGGCTGGCCACAGGGCAGGTAGCAGCATGCCCATCAATAGCAGGAGGCGGCGCATGGGCATCTCGGACAGGCGGAAAGGCGCGATTGTAGGCGGCAGGATAGGATGGCGCGACCAGACCGGAATCAGGACGATCCCATGAAGCCCCGCCGTTCCCTTGCGCTGCTGGCACCCGCCCTTGGCCTTGCGCTGTCCGCCTGCACGCCTGCGCCGCAGCCAGCGCCTGCTGAAGCCCCGGCCCCTGCAGCGGCACCTGCCAGCACAGCGACGGCGGTGGAACCCGCGCCCGCAGTGGCGACCGCGGCGTGCCCCCATCCGGCGTTCGATACCTTCCTGAAGCACTTCGGCAATGAGATCACCCTGCAGGAAAAGGCCACGGCCGATCCGCTGCTGGACAGCTACGTTGACGCTGGCGCCGAGCCTGAGCCGCGCACAGTGGAACGCCCAGTGGCATTGGCCGATGTCGAATGGCCGGTGATGCCCGATCCAGCCGGGCTGGCCGGGCAGGGCCGGGAGATGCAGGTGACGGCCGTGGCCGATGGGCAGATGCAGGTGCAGATCCGCACGCCGGACAGCAGCGACCAGCAGACCTACACCTTCGCGCAGAAGCCGTGCTGGACACTGGTCAAGCGCGAAGACGAGTCGATCTGAGGCCAGATCGGGACAGGCGCGGACTACCGGCGGCTGCTAGGCTCGAAGCCCGATCAAGGCACGGAGACGCCGATGCAGGCCCGCAGGATGCGCACCACTACCGTCGTCATCGCCACGCTGTGGGCGATGACTACCTTCCTCGGCGCGCACGCGCAGTCGCTGCACGCCGATGACCGCGCTTACTTCCCCAGCGCCGCCGCCGAACAGACGGCACGTGCCACGCTGGGCGTGCGCGTTGAGGCATTGCAGCGCGCCACGGCGCGCGAGCCGGCCACGCGCTTCCGCCAGGCCGAAGCGCTGCAGGCACAGTGCCTGCGTCACCATGCGTATCTGCATCTGCAGGCCGCGCGCAATGCACGCGATCGTCGCCCGGCGCAGGCGCTGGACCAGGTGATGGGGCTGTGCAGCCGCATCGCGCGCACCGGCAGAGCCGCCCTGCGTGAGGCGCCGGCGGATGCCCCCTGGCTGGCGTCCTATGGGTTCCTGCGCGCCCGCGCGCTGCAGGAAGGCGCGGCGCCGGCCAATCCGCAGCTGGATGATGCCGTGGATACGCTGGCCGACCCGGCACTGGATACGTTCGCGCGCTTGCGCCGGCAGATCATGCACAGCGCGGAATACCCGCGTATCGAGGGTGCTGGCCGCAGCTGGGATACCGGCGCCGACAAGCAGGCCCTGGCCCAGCATCCGGACCGCGCGTTGCGTGAGGCCGGCTGGAAGGGATACTGGCAGGGCGTGCAGTCGCGCCGCGAGCCGATGGCGTCGGTACTGCTGGGCCTGGTGCAGGTGAACGATGCCGCCGCGCGTCTGCAGGGCGACGGCTCGGCCACCGCACGCGGCTATCGACGCATGGGCTTGGATACGCAGACGGTCGACGCGACGCTGGCGGCGATCGAGCGCCACGCCGCAGACCGTCGTGACTACCAGGACATGCTGCTGCAGCATGCCGGGCGCAGCGGTGTGGTGTCGCCGCAGCTGTGGGATACCACCGTGCCGGACGCCGGCTACACCCCACCGGTGCTGACCCTGGAGCAGCTGCGCGATACCGCAGCCGACGCCATGCAGCCGCTGGGGCCGGAGTATGTTGCCGAGCTGCGCGCGTTGCTGGATCCGGCGCATAAACACATGGATCTGGCCACCGTACTCGGCAGTCGCAGCCAGGACGCGTTCCATGTGTTCGCACCGGACACGCCGGCGCTGCTGTTCGTCGGGCTGCGCAGCGGCGATCTGGAAAGTGACGTGGAGATCGCCCATGAAGCAGGGCACGCCATGCATGGGCAGTGGATGCTGCGCGGGCATGCCTCGCCATTGCATCTCAATGGCAGTGCGTGGATGACCGAGGCGTTCGCCATCTACAACGAGCTGCGCTTCCGTGACCAGTTGTACCAGCAGGCGCAGGACCCGCGCGCCAAGGCGTACTACCTGAAGTCGCTGCTCGACGACATGGTGTTGCAGCTGTTCACCTCCTCCGAGGAAGCACAGCTGGAGCAGTCGATCTACCAGGGCGTGGCCAGCAGTACCCTGGGCACCGCCGACGATCTGGACGCACTCACTGGCCAGGTGCTGGCGCGCTACGGCCAGCAGCCGCAGCGCTACCCGCAGCTGCGCAGCAGCTGGATAGGCAAGCGCCTGATGTATGACGACCCGCAGTATCTGGTCAACTATCTCTACGCCGGATTGCTGGCAGTGCAGCTGTATGTGCAGGACCAGCAGGACCCGGAGGGCTTCCGCCAGCGCTATCTGACCGTGCTGGGTGAGGGCTTTGACCGCGCACCGCAGGAACAGGTCGCGCAGTTGCTGGGTCATGCACCGGACTGGCCGGCACTGGTCGATGCGGATCTGCAGGTGTTCGCGCAGAACGCTGCCCGGCTGCAGGCGCTGTATGCGCAGATCGAGGCAGGGCAGGGCACATGAGCCGGGTGCCGCAGGCGCGCGTTGCCAGGCCGTGGGCATGGCTTGGACTGCTGCTGCTCTGCATGCTGCCGCTGCTGGCGCTGGCGGCAGCCCCGATCCCTGCGTTGAACGACCCGGTGGTGGACACCGCCGATGCGCTGTCGGCCAGCAGCCGCGACACGCTGCGTGAGCAGGCATTGCAGCTGCAGGCACGCAAGGGCGCGCAATTGCAGGTGCTGGTGGTGCCCAGCGTTGGCGAGGAAGGCATCGAAGCCTATGCGCAGCGGGTCTTCGACCAATGGCAGCTGGGCCGCGCCGGTATCGATGATGGCGTGCTGCTGCTGGTGGCGGTGCAGGATCGGCGCGTACGCATCCAGACTGGTTATGGCCTGGAAGGCACCATTCCTGATGCGTATGCCGCGCGCATCATCGACAAGGCGATCGTGCCGCGCCTGCGCGAAGGAGACCTGGACCAGGGCGTGCTGGACGGCACCGCAGTGCTGGTGGCGCTGATCGATGGCGAACAACTACCGCCCTGGGACGATTCATTGGCACGCAACGTGTTGCCGCCGGATTGGCGCACGGGGGATTCGGTCGTTGCGCTGACGTTGCTGGCGGGCTTCCTGGCTGGTCTGTGGCGATCGCCACCGCGTCTGCTGGCGACCAGGACCGAAGCCGATTTCACCGGCAACCGCCGTGAGCGGCGGCGCAAGACACTGGCAGCCAATGCGGCGATGCCCAGGCCGACGTGGCCGACCTTACCTGCCTGGGGCCGGCCGCTGCTGGTGACGGCGGTGATCGCCGCGGGGGTGCTGTCTGCGACGCTGCTGCTGCCGCGCCACGTGCTGCCGGCGCTGTTCTTCGTGATGGTGCCCGCCGTACCGGTGGCGACGCTGCTGGGCTGGTGCTGGCATCGCAGCCGCGGCGTACGCATCGTGCTGTACGGCATGCTGGCCGTCAGCACCGGCCTCTTCGCGGTGATGCTGGTGCGTGGCCAGTTGCCGCCCAGCCTTGCGCTGCACACGCTGCTGAACCTGGCGGTCGGCATCGCTGCCATGCTGGTGTTCTTCCTGGTGCAGGCCGGTCGCGCGTGCTGGCGGAAGAACCGCAACAGCTTCGCCATGCGCCTGGTGGTGTTGGTGCTGCTGACCGCTGGCTATGCGCTGGGCGCACTGCTGGCCATCGACCGTGCCGGCGATGAGAACGCCCGCGTACTGACGACGATCGTGTCCAGCGTCGGCACGCTGTTCCTGTATTTCATCTGGGTGTTCACCCTGCTGCCCGGCGAAAAAGCCAGCAGCGGCCGCGGTTCGTCCAGAGGCTACCGTTCGTCGTCCAGCAGCTCCTCGTCCAGTTCGTCCTCGAGCAGTTCCAGCGACTGGTCCGGTGGGGGTGGCCGCAGCGGCGGCGGTGGCGCCTCGGGCAGCTGGTAGCTCAGGCCGCCTGTACCCGCCAGCCAAGCGCGGCATCATGCAGTTCACCGCTGCCGCTCACATCGTCCACCTGCAGCTGCAGTCCCTGCGCGTTGGGCAGGTCCTTCTGCTCGGGGAACCAACGACGATCGGCAGCGACCACGATCAGCAGGCCCTCGTCATCGCCCATCGGTGCGAACTGCGGCGACGGCGGGCTGATCGGTTGCAGGCCGAAGCGCTGGCTGGACTGTTCGCGTACCGAATCGACATCACGGCTGGGCAGGCCGACCTCGCTCAGGCAGGTCAGTTCGCTGCCATGGAAGGCACCGCTGCGTTCGCTGGCCGGCAAGCGCCTGCGGCCGATCAGTTCCAGGATCAGTCCATCGGGTCCGGTGAAATACACCGACTGCGATTGCCAACTGCTTTCCAGTGCGAAGTAGTCGAGGCCTTCCGGGTTGCGTTGCAGCGGCGTGCGTGCACGCAGCCAGGTCATGGCTGCGTCGAAGCGGTTGTCCGGCACATTGAAGGCCAGGTGCACGCCGCCAACGGGGTGGTGGCCGGCAGGTTGCAGCTGGATCGTGCTCCAGCCGATGCGGACCCGGTCGCCGTCCACCTCCAGTTGCAGCACGTCGCGGAAGTAAGCGGCAACGCGGGTGACGTCGGATACCGGCAGGGTGAGGTGCAGCAGGCGCATGGTCGATCCTCCGTGTAACGCTGGCTGCAGTGTAGTCCCGCGCACCTTCGCGCCGCGTCATCACCTGCGCAACGAATCGTTGCTGCCAACCGCCGACGTCAAACCGTGCTCGACAGCGTCTACCGCAGTGCCTCGCCGAAGAAGCGCACCGCGTCTGCCACCACCACGGCATGCGTCTGTTCCTTTGGCACCGCAGTTGCACACAGCGCCTGCAGCCGCTCCTTCGCCAGCGGCGTGCACCCGGACAGAAAATCATAGTGACCGACATTCGGCAGCGCGTGCAGCGTTGCTTTCGGAATCAGTGCCGCCGCCACATCGCCGTTGGTTGCTGGTGGCGCCACCTCATCCGCTGAACCCAGCACGATCGCCACCGGCTGCTGCAATGCCTTCAGCTGCTCCGGTGCGAATGCCTGCACGATGGCCGGCGCCAGTACGAACACGGCGCGGACACCGGGAATCGAACGATCATCCTGCGCGCGTTGCACGTAGGGCTGCAGTTGCGGCGATGCCGCTGCAGCAAGACGCGCCTCCATCGTATGTGCGGCCGCTTCCTGCTGCGGTCTGCACACGCCGTCGTCCGCGTGCGCTTTGCAGAACGCCAGCAGCCGCGTCATGTCTGGCCGCGCGCCGGCGCTGAGCAGTGCGGTGAAGCCACCGGCGGAATAGCCGATCACGCCCAGTCGGGACGCATCAATGTGTGGCCCCAGTTGCGGGTCGGCTTTTACCGCCGCCAGCGCGGCCTTCAGGTCGTCGGCGCGCAGCCAGGTCAGTACGCTGCCGGCCAGCGTCATCTCGTCGGCGCCGTTGTTGCCGGGGTGGTCCACGGCGATCACCAGGTAGCCGGCGCGTGCCAGCGCGGTGCCCAGCCACCCCATCATGCGCGCGGTACCGCCATTGCCATGCGACAGCAGCAGCGTCGGCAGGCGCGCGCCGGCAATGGGGGCGTCCTTCGCCGCGCGCCCCACCTCGAACAGCGGCGCATCCGCTGGTCCGATGGTGAGCGGCGTTTCTTCGATGCCTGGCGTTGCCGGGTACCACACGGTGAAGCGCAGCACATCGCGGTGTGCGTCATCTCGTATCGCCGCGCTTTCCAGCGTTGTCACACCGTGGCGTTCACCGGCGGTGATGGGAGCCGCCGCCATCGCCATCGGTGCCAGCGAAGCCAGCAGCAGGGTCAGCATCCATCGCGTCGCACGCATCATCAGTCTCTCCGGGTCAGGCAGGATGTTGATCGACCGGCAGCCAGATCTCCACGCCACCGTGGCCGCTGTGCTCATCGAAGCGGGTGTCGTAGCGCTCAAGGTCCGGCGCGTTGGCCAGGCTGAGGTGGTTGGCGGGCAGGTACTGGTCCAGCAGCCAGAACCAGGTCGAGCGGATGGTGGAGATATGGCCGCCATGCCAGGCCACCAGGTAACGACGCGCAGGCACCTCCACCCGCTGCCAGTGTGCCGGGACCGACGGCAGGGCATTCACCGGCAGCGCGGCAATGTAATCGAAACCCCCATCGTCATCGCTGTTGCAGCACACACCGAAACTGACCGGTGCCGGCGTTGGCCATTCGCGATTGAGCTGTGCCCACTGCCCGGGAATCGCACCACCGCTGTCGCGGGTGTGGCGCATGCCGATGCCGGCCACCTGGAACGGTGTGCAGTCGATCAGCCTGGGCGCCTCGCTGCAGGCCTGTGGTGCATCGTCGAGACGGATCGCGTGCACCAGCGACAGCTCCGCCAGACCGCGCTCGCGTACACGCTCCGGGGTCTGCCCGAACTGCTCGCAGAAGGCACGGGTGAACGCAGCATGCGTGCTGTAGCCTGCTGCCAACGCAACCTGAAGGATGTCGCCGGCGCCGTTGGCCAGCTGCTGTGCAGCGGTGGTCAGACGGCGTCCACGCAGGTAGCGCACCACCGACGTACCGGTGCGGGCCTGGAACAGGCGCGACAGGTGGAACGGCGACAGTCCGGCGGCGGCCGCGATGTCGGCCAGCGCCAGCGGTTTGTCCGCATGGCTTTCGATGTACCACAACGCTTTGCCTGCCGCGCTCATCGCGCTGTTCCTTGTTCGAATGCCGGGCAGCGTAACGGATCGACAGGGTGGGGCGCTTAGCAGTTCTTGCGGTGGCGGGGCTTTGCGTTTGCCGTTGTACCGGCAACAATGGGGCCTTCATGGACGCGATGGAGGCCAGGGACATGCCAGAGCAGGCGCGCAGTACCGCAGCAGTGGAGTCGGTCGGATGATCGGACTGGTGATCGCGGTTCTCGTCGTACCGGCGCTGCTGACCTTGGCGTTGCTGGTGCTGATGTGGCGCTGGGCGCCGCGTTGGCGCGGCAATCCATGGCTGTACCGCCTCGGCTTCGCGTTCTTGGCCGGTTTGTTGTCACCGACGCTGCTGATGGCCGGTCACGGCGGCTTGCCGGGCCCCACGGTCGGAGGCCTGGTGCTGGTGCTGACGCGGCTGGAGTGGATCGGCGATCTGCAGGCCAACTTCATCGCCTTTGGCAGCAAGGATGCGGCGTTTCTCTCCGCACCCTTCCTGGTCGTCTTCGCGTTCGCACTGTTCATCCCATTGCGAACGGCGCGGCCGGCCACCTTCGGCTTCGACGACGACGACGCTGCCGGGTAGCGCAAGCCCGGTATGGGTGGCACCCGCACCGTAACCGCTGCAACTGTCGTCTCCACGTCATCGCTGCTTCACATCCCGCCCCGAGACTGCGCGCCTTGTCCAGGTCCCACCTGGTCCTGTCGTGCCTTCCCGGAGTTCTGCCGTGCATCGTTCGAAGCTGTCGCGTTCCATCCTCCTCGCCCTTGGTCTGGTCAGCGCAGGAGGCGCGATCGCAGCAGATGCCGGAATGGCAGACACCAGCAGCAGTGGTAGCCGCACCGCACCCACCCAGCTTGACGCGATGCTGGTCACCGGTACCCGTGCCTCCAACCGCACCCAGTTTGAAACCCTGGCGCCGGTGGACGTGTTCACCAAGCAGGACATCCAGTCGGTCGACTCCACCGACCTGAAGGACGTGCTGGCGCAGCTGGTGCCGTCGTTCGTGGTGCAGCGCCTGCCGATGGCCGATGGCCAGGTGTTCGTGCGCCCGGCCACGCTGCGTGGCCTGTCGCCGGACCAGACGCTGGTGCTGGTCAATGGCCGCCGCTTCCATCGCAGTGCCCTGCTTGGCAACCGCGGCGCACAGGCCGCCGACCTGGCGCAGATTCCGACCAGTGCCATCAAGCGCATCGAAGTGCTGCGCGATGGTGCGTCGGCGCAGTACGGCTCGGATGCCATTGCCGGCGTCATCAACATCATCCTGGAAGACAGCCCCGGCACCGAGATCACCGCCGGCTATTCGCAGTACGCGCAGGGCGATGGCGGCTCGCGCGACTTCAGTGCGCGCACCGGCTGGGCGTTGGGCGACTACGGCAGCCTGGCCCTGTTCGCCGAATCGTCGAATTCCGATGCTACCTCGCGTACCCGCCAGCGTCCCGACGCCATCGCCTTCCAGGCCGCGCACCCCGAGCTGGAGGTGCCCAACCCGGTGCAGCGATGGGGCCAGCCGGAGCTGGAAAGCCGCCGCGTGGGCTTCAACCTGAAGGCCAATGCCAGCGACACCCTGGAGCTGTATGCCTTCGGCCTGTACAGCCACAGCGATGGCGTCAGCGATTTCAACTGGCGCAACCCGGATACCACCACCGGCGCCTATCGCACCACCAACATCTTCCCCGGCTGGAACCTGCGTTCGATCTACCCGGTGGGCTTCAGCCCGCAGTACGGCAACACGCAGAACGACCTGCAGCTGGTCACTGGCCTGCGCGGTGAGATCACCCCCAAGCTGCGCTGGGACCTGAGCGCCTCATATGGCCGCAATGCCATCGACTACAGCCTGGACAACTCGATCAACGCCTCGCTTGGCCCGGACAGCCCGACCTCCTTCGACCTCGGCCGCCTGACCCAGACCGAGAAGAACGCCAATGCGGACTTCAACTACGAATGGGATGTGGCTGCGCTGTCCAAGCCGATCAACGTCGCCTTCGGTGCCGAGTTCCGCCAGGAGACCTACCAGGTACGCGCCGGCGACCCCGCCTCGTATGCGGTGGGCCGTGGTGCGGCGGCGGGGCTGGAAGCCAACTCCAACGGCGCGCCCGGCTTCTCGGCCAGCCAGGCCGGGCAGTGGAGCCAGCGCAGCAAGGCCGCTTACGTGGACATGGAAGTGCCGCTGGGGGAGCGTTGGAGCATCGGCGCAGCGGGTCGCTATGAAGACTTCTCCAGCTTCGGCAGCACGGTGGATGGCAAGCTGTCGGCACGTTTTGCGATCACCCCGGACGTGGCCCTGCGCGGCACCCTGTCCACCGGCTTCCGCGCGCCGACGCCGGCCCAGCTCAACACCACCAGCACCACCCAGGGCCTGGACACGCGTACGCTGCAGATCTTCACCAGCGGCCGCCTGTCGCCGACCGATCCGTTGGCGCAGCTGCTGGGCGCCAAGCCGCTGACTCCGGAGGAATCGCGCACCGCCTCGCTTGGCCTGACCTGGCGCACCGACATGGGGCTGTCGGGGTCGGTCGACGTCTACCGGATCACGCTCAGCGACCGCTTCAGCCAGTCGGCCAGCTTCGCCATTCCGGCCGGCACGCCCAACCCGCTGGGCTATACCTCGGTGAACTACTTCACCAACGATTTCGACACCACCACCACCGGCGTGGACGTGGTCGGCAACTACCTGCGCGATCTCGGCGCCGGGCGCATGACGCTGACCCTGGCCTGGAACTACAACCAGACCCGCGTCGACAACGGCAGCACCTCGGTGGCGACCAACGAGACCCAGCGCGTGCTGTTCGAAGACCGCCTGCCCGAGCACAAGGGCAGCTTCACCGGCAGCTGGGATGTCGGCGCGTGGTCGTTGATGGCGCGCGTTCGCTACTACGGCAAGTGGACCGACTCCACCGGCAATGCAACGGGCGATATCTACCAGCAGTTCGGTGCGATGACCTTCTTCGACCTGGCGGTGGGCTATCGCATCAACGAACACCACAGCCTGCGCGTGGGTGCAGACAACGTGTTCGACCGCTACCCGGATGAAGCCACGTTCCAGGCCAGCCGTGGCCTGATCTATTCGCGCAACGCCCCGTATGACACCGACGGCGCCAACGTGTACGCGCAGTACCGGCTGACCTTCTGATGGACAGCCGCCGTCGTTCCCTGCTGCGTGCGAGTGCGCTGTTGCCGGCCAGTGCGGCGCTGGCCGCGCTGGCTGCCCCGGCAGCCGCGCGCTACGCTGTGCCGATGGACATTCCCGCATCTTCCACGACGCCGGATGTGCTGGCCCGTGACGAGTCGTACTGGTCCGCCGTCGCCAGCCACTTCGACATCACCGATGAAGTGAACCACTTGGAGAATGGCTACTGGGGCGCGATGGGCCGGGTGACCCTGGCCAGCTATCAGCGGCACACCACCGAAGTGAATCGCGGCAACGCCTGGTACGGGCGCCATGCGTTTCCCACGCAGTACATGGCGGTGCATCGGCAGGTGGCCGACATGCTGGGCGTGGGCGCCGATGAGATCGCGCTGACCCGCGGCGCCACCGAAGCGATGCTGGCGCTGATCGGCGGCTACAACCGCCTGCAGCCCGGCGACCAGGTGCTGTACGCCGATATCGACTACGACAGCATGATCAACGCCATGCGTTGGCTGCAGCAGCGTCGTGGCGTGCAGGTCGAGCGCATTGCGTTGCCAGCGGTGCCAACCCATCGGCAGATCCTGCAGGCCTACGATGAGGCGTTCGCGCGCCTGCCGCACCTGAAGCTGGTGTTGCTGACCCAGGTCAGCCACCGCCATGGGCTGGTGCTGCCGGTGGCGGAGATCGCCGAGCGTGCGCGTGCGCGTGGCATCGATGTGATCGTAGATGCCGCGCACGGCTTCGGCCAGATCGACTACGCGGTGCCGGCGCTGAAGGCCGATTTCGTTGGCATCAACCTGCACAAGTGGATCGGCGCGCCGGTGGGCGTGGGCGCGATGTACGTACGCAGAGGGCGCGTGGCCGACCTGGATCCGTACATGGGCGAGACCGACGATGGTCGCGTCGGCAGCCGCGTGCATACGGGCACGGTCAACTTCGCTGCCTATCTGGCGCTGCCCGAGGCCATCGCGTTGCACCAGCGCATCGGCGCGGCGAACAAGCAGGCTCGGCTGCGTTACCTGCGCGAGCGGTGGACGGTGCCGGCGCGGCAGATGGCGCATATCGAGGTGCTGTCGTCGCCGGATCCGGCGTTGGCCAGTGCATTGGCCAGCTTCCGCCTGCGTGGCCATGCCTCGGTGGAAGACAACCAGGCGCTGCAGAAACGGCTGCTGGATGAACATCGGATATTCACTACCCATCGCGATGGCCTGGATTCCGGCGCCTGCGTGCGGGTGACGCCATCGGTGTTCACCCGCCCCGCGCAGATGGATGCGCTGGTGGCGGCGCTGGCCGCACTGGCCTGAACGCCCGCCGCTTTGGTAGATGCCAACCTTGGTTGGCACCGACGTTGCCCGGGTGGGTGCCGACCTTGGTCGGCACCGCATCCACGCATGGCGTGAACGGGCATTGCCAACCAAGGTTGGCATCCACCGAAACAGGCCCAGTAGAGCCACGCCATGCGTGGATGCTCTCCGCCTACCGGTCAATGGCCGGCAACGCATCGGACAACAACAACCGATCGATCCGCCGAAGCGCGTTCTCCAGTTGCCGCCGGTCCGCAGCCAATCCCAACGACAGGCGCACCCCACTCGCGAACGCTGCGCCCGGCGGACAGAATGCCGATGAAGGTGCGATCGCCAAGCCCTGCAGTTGTGCCGTACGCACCAGCGTGGCGTCGGTCCATGGCGCAGGCACCCGGCACCACGCATGCAGCCCATCGGCGCGCTCCAGCAGTGAGGGCGCCAGCAGATACCGCGCCATCCGCGTACGCTCGCGCGCTTCCTCGCGCACCTGCACCAGCAGCGCTTGCGCCGAACCATCCAGCAGCAGCTGGCTGGCCAGCGCGGATACCAGCGGATGGCCCATCAGCCGCGTGGCACGCAGTGCGGCAGCCATCGCCTCGGCGTGGGCGGCGCTTGGGCATTGCACGAACGCGGTACGCAGACCGGGGCTGATCACCTTCGACAGCGTGGCTACATGGAACACGTGCCGGGGTGCCAGCGTCGCCAGCGCAATGGGCGCGGTGACGGCCAGATGCCAGTACGGATCGTCCTCGATCGCCAGCAGGCCTTCGCGCTCCAGCACCCGCGCCAACGCTTCGCGCCGCGAGGTGGGCACGGTCAGCGCCGTCGGGTTCTGGCAGGTGGGGTTGAGGTAGACCAGGCGCGCGCCACATTCCCGCGCCCGGCGGGCCAGCGCCTCCGGGCACATGCCCTGTTCGTCGCCCTCCACCGTGACCAGTCGCCGTCCCAGTGCAGCGGCCGCCTGCAGCAGGCCCGGGTACACCAAGCGGTCGCAGAGGATTGCATCGCGCTCGCGTCCCTGGCTGACCAGGATCGCCGCCAGCGCCACCTGCGCGCCTTCGGTCAGCAGCAGGCGTGCATCGTCCACCGTGCCCAGCATCGGCTGCAGCCAGCGTGCCGCCGCGTGGCGATCAGTCGGATTGCCACCGCCGAGGTGATAGGTCATCAGGTTCGGCGCATTGCTGCGCGCGAGCACCGCCGCTGCGCCACGACGCAGCATGTCCGCCAGTGCATCGGCGTCAGGTACCGGCGGCACGTTCATGCTGAGATCAACGGCCTGATCGAAACCGGCCTTGGGCGGTGCGATGAAGCTGCCCTGTGGCCCACGTGCTTCGATCAGTCCACGCTTGCGTGCTTCATCGAACGCACGGGTCACCGTGGTCAGATCCACACCCAGCTGCTGTGCCAGTGCGCGCTGCGAAGGCAGCCGTTGCCCGGGCGCAAGGCCGCCGCGATTGATGGTGCGTTCCAGCGTGTTGACGATGCGCAGGTAGATCGGGCCGCTGTGCACGTGCACGTCCTGCACCCAGCCCAGTCCTGCGGCACCAGGCCCTGCGACATCGGGTCGCGGCATGTACGGAGGATGTCGGGGCGTATCGTTGCTTCCAACGGCGGGAGCCTGTCCATAACCATCGGTCGGTTCGGACAGGCGACCGCCGTTGTTGTTTGTGGCGGCTGCGCCGGCCAGCGTCGGTGCTGTCATCGCGCGCCCTCAGCGCTTGGCCTGCCAGGGGCAGTAGCAGCCCACGGCAAGCAGTCCTTTCGGGCGCACGGTTTCCCCGCGCACCAGTTTGTCCAGCAACGGTTCGACAAAGCTGTTGGCCGAATTGCAGACCATGCCGATGCTGTACGGGCCGGCATAGGCCAGGTGGCCATGGCGGTCCCAGATCGCCACTGCCGGGCTGGCCGGAATGTTCTCGATGCCGTCGATGGTCGGCAGGGTGATGACCTTGTTGCGCAGCGGCTCGGGCAGCTCGCCTGCGGTGCCGGGGCGACGGATCGCATAGAAGTCGATGCCGGCGCGGCGGTACATGCTGATCAGGTAGCTGAGGTGCGCACCGGTTTCGCGGTTGCACGCGCCGCAGGCCGGGTCCCAGAAATGCACCACGCGGATGCGGCCGCTGTCGCCGGCCAGTTCCGCCGGCAACCGCAGCTGCGAGTCGTCGAAGACGATGGCCTGTTCGGCGAACGTGGACTGCTCGCCATAGCCGAAGTACTGCCACAGGGCCGCCGCCACGCCGGCCATGAACAGGCAGGCGAGGGCGATCATCACCGGCAGCATCGAACGGCGTGGACGCGGCGCGGCTGCGCCCATCAGGAGCCGTCCTCGCCGAACTTGTGCACGTACTGCTTGCGCATCTCGCGGCAGGAATCGGCCTGGGCACGGCGCTGGATCTCGCTGCGCGCCGCGTCCTCGCTGCGTTGCAGGCACTGTTCGATGGCGTGGCGCTCGGCGGCCTGCACATCCACGGTCTGCGGTTGCAGGCAGACCCAGGCAAGGGCGGCCAGCATCAGCACGACGAAGCCGCCGCAGCCGGCCATCACCAGGTGGAACTTCAGTTTGTCGGCAGCCATCGGCGGCACGTCCCTCGGTCCATACATTACATACAAGATATCATCTTGTATGGTTATGGCTCACGGGGGGCTCAGACAATCGCCGAATGCCGCGCGTCAGGCGCCTCGGACAGGATCTCGTTCAGCTTGGCCAGCGCCCCGGCCAAGGCCTCCTGGTCAACGGCCCCGCCCAGCGACAGGCGGATGGCGTTGCCCGGTGGCGGTTCCTCCACGCTGAAGGCGTCGGAGCTGGCGATGCCCAGGCCCTGTTCCTGCGCGGCCTGGATCAAGCGGTATTGGTCCAGCCGCGGCGGCAACGGCAGCCACACATGCAGGCCTGCAGGGTGGGCCTGGCGGCGGGCCGGCAGGTAGCGGGCAGCGATGGCCTGGCGCTCGCGCAGTTCCTGCTGGAAGCGCTGCACCATCGCCTGCGCCTGACCGGTGCGGATCCAGTGCGAGGCCACGGCCACCATCGACTGGGTGGGCATCAGCGCGATCGCGCGCAGGGCGTCCAGCACCGGCTCCATCGGCTGGCCGGTCGGCACCACCAGGTAGGCCGTGCGCAGGCCCGGAGCCAGGCACTTGGACAGGGTGGAGATGTAATAGACCGGGCAGCCACCGTCGGCCAGCGCGGCGAGTGGTGGGGCGGCATCGCCGGCCAGCAGCCAGTAGGGATCGTCCTCGACCACGGTCAGTTCGTGCCGCCGCGCCACCGCCAGCAGGGCCTGCCTGCGCTGCGCCGACATCGTCGCCGTGGTCGGGTTCTGAATGGTCGGTACCAGATACAGCAGGCGTGGCCGACGCAGTTGGCAGGCCTCTTCCAGGGCATCGGGCAGCATGCCCTCGGCGTCCATCGCCACCGGCACCACGCCCCGCTGCAGCACACGCGCGGCGGCCAGCAGGCCCGGGTAGGTCAGCTGTTCGGCGGCGATCAGTTCGCCCGGCTGGGTACGGGCCAGGATCAGCGCGCACAGCGCGGTCTGCGCGCCGGGGCAGATCACCACCCGCTCGGCGGCGACCGAGCCGAGGATCGGCGCCAGCCATTGCACGGCCGCCGCGCGGTCGTCGCGGCTGCCGGCGCCGACGTGGTAGCTCATCAGCTCGCCCTGGCCCAGCTGCTGGCCCAGGTGCTGGAAACCGGCCTCCATGCCCTGCGCGAACGGCGCGCTGCCCAGCAGCGGCGGGATGTTCATGCTCAGATCGACCGAGGTGCTGCGGTTGCCGGCGGACATCGCGATGAAGGTGCCGCCGGCCCCCTGTGCATCCAGCAGCCCGGCCTGGCGCAGTTCGGCGAAGGCGCGGGTGACCGTGGTCAGGTCCACACCCACCTGCTGGGCCAGATCGCGCTGCGGTGGCAGGCGGTCGCCCGGGCGCAGCACGCCATCGTCCACCGCCTCGCGCACCTGCTGGGCGATCTGCAGGTACAGCGGTCCGGCGCCCTCACGGAAGGGGCGAACCCAGGTCCGGTTGGGGTGTTTCAGGCGGCGGCCGGCAGCAGGAGGCGTCATCGGTCGGATTTTTCCATACGTGCAGATGCACAAGTCCATACAATGCTGTATCTTGTATGGGCTTGATTGGAGTGGTTCACCTGTTTGTAGGCGACCTCGTACCCACAGTGTAGCCGCTCCACGCCCGGGCGCTGCGCGCAGGCGAGCCAGTCAAGCGCGCATCTTCAACAGGGTTGACCTCCAATGAATATCTGCTGGAACCACATCCGCCTGGCGCTGGTCGCTCTGGCCTGCATTGCCCTGACGGGCTGCGATTGGGTGCTGCTGGATTCGAAGGGCATGGTCGGGATCGCACAGCGCGACCTGATCCTGATCTGCATCGGCCTGATGCTGATCGTCGTCGTGCCGGCCATCGTGCTGACCTTCGTGTTCGCCTGGCGCTTCCGCGCCGGTAATACCAAGGCGAAGTACACGCCGGACTGGTCGCACTCCACCAAGGTGGAAGTGGTGGTCTGGGGCGTGCCGTTGATCATCATCGCGGTGCTGGCGGTGATCGTGTGGAAGTCGACCCACGAACTCGACCCGTACAAGCCGCTGGACGTGGCCGGCGAACCGCTGCACGTGGACGTGATCGCCACCGACTGGAAGTGGGTGTTCGTCTACCCGGACCTCGGCATCGCCACGGTCAACCAGCTCAACTTCCCGGCCAACCGCGCGCTGGCGTTCAACATCACCTCCAACTCGACGATGAACACCTTCTTCATCCCGCAGCTGGGTGGGCAGATCTACGCGATGGCCGGCATGCGCACGCAGCTGCACCTGATCGCCAACGAGCCCGGCCAGTTCCGTGGCATGTCCGGCAACTACAGCGGCCATGGTTTCTCGAACATGAAGTTCATGGCCACCGCCAGCAGCAACGAAGACTTCGATCGCTGGGTGGCCGAAGTTCGCAGTGCGCCGGAGGCGCTCAGCTTCGAACAGTTCAAAACGCTGGCCGCACCGTCGAAGAATGCGCCGGTGCAGCACTTCTCCAGCGTTGAACCGCTGCTGTTCAAGAAAGTCATCGACCAGTTCATCGGCGTCGGTGAGAACACCGCTGCTGCGGCCCCGGCCGGTACGGCCGCCGGTGCCCAGGTTTCCCAGGAGTAACGAACATGTTGGGTAAATTGACGTGGGAGGCCGTGCCGCTGCACGAGCCGATCGTGGTGGTCACGCTGGCGGCCATGGTGCTGGGCGGCCTCGCGCTGCTCGGCGCGGTGACGTATTTCAAGCTGTGGGGCGTGCTCTGGCGCGACTGGTTCACCACCGTGGACCACAAGAAGATCGGCATCATGTACGTGGTCGTCGCGCTGGTCATGCTGGTGCGTGGCTTCGCCGATGCGCTGATGATGCGCGCACAGCTGGCGGCGGCCGGGCCGGGCAGTGATGGCTTCCTGCCACCGGAACACTACGACCAGATCTTCACCGCGCACGGCGTGATCATGATCTTCTTCGTGGCCACCCCGTTCGTGGTCGGCCTGATGAACATCATCGTGCCGCTGCAGATCGGCGCGCGCGACATGGCGTTCCCGTTCCTCAATGCCTTCAGCTTCTGGATCTTCGTGGTCGGCGCTGCGCTGATGATGATCTCGCTGGGTGTCGGCGAATTCGCCATGACCGGCTGGGTCGCCTATCCGCCGCTGTCGGGCATCGAGTTCAGTCCAGGGGTAGGTGTCGATTACTACATCTGGGCGTTGCAGGCGTCCGGCATCGGTACGTTGCTGACCGGCGTCAACCTGTTCATCACCATCCTGCGCATGCGTGCGCCGGGCATGACGTTGATGAAGATGCCGGTGTTCACCTGGACCGTGCTGGTCACCAGCGTGATCATCATCGCCGCCTTCCCGATCCTGACCGTGGCCCTGGGTGCGCTCACCCTGGACCGCTACCTGGACTTCAACTTCTACACCAACACATTGGGTGGCAACCCGATGATGTACGTGAACCTGGTGTGGGCCTGGGGCCACCCGGAGGTGTACATCCTGGTGCTGCCGGCGTTCGGCATCTTCTCTGAAGTGACCGCCACGTTCTCGCGCAAGAAGCTGTTCGGCTACAAGTCGATGGTCGGCGCCACCCTGGCGATCGGCATCCTGTCCTTCATCGTGTGGCTGCACCACTTCTTCACCATGGGTTCCGGTGCCAGCGTCAATGCCTTCTTCGGCATCATGACGATGATCATCGCCATCCCCACCGGCGTGAAGATCTTCACCTGGCTGTTCACCATGTACGGCGGCCACGTGGAGTTCAGCGTGCCGATGCTGTGGACCATCGCCTTCCTGGTGACCTTCACCATCGGTGGCATGACCGGCGTGCTGCTGGCCATCCCGGGCGCGGACTTCCTGCTGCACAACAGCCTGTTCCTGGTGGCCCACTTCCACAACACCATCATCGGCGGCGCGCTGTTCGGCTACCTGGCCGGTTTCGTCTACTGGTTCCCGAAGGTGTTCGGCTTCACCCTCAACGAGCGCCTGGGCAAGTGGTCCTTCGCCTGCTGGGTGATCGGCTTCTACCTGGCCTTCATGCCGCTGTACATGCTGGGCTTCATGGGCATGACCCGACGCATGAACCAGTACGACAACCCGGCGTGGACGCCGTACCTGATCGCCGCGTTCATCGGTGCGCTGTTCGTGTTCGCGGGCATCATCCTGATGCTGGTGCAGATCTACGTCAGCGTGCGCGACCGCAAGCGCAACCTCGACCTCACCGGCGACCCGTGGAATGCACGTACGCTGGAATGGGCCACGCCGTCGCCGCCGCCGTTCTACAACTTTGCCGTGGTGCCCAAGGCCGATGAGCTGGATGCCTTCCACGAAGCGAAGAAGCGCGGCCTGCCACCGCCGCCGAAGAAGTACGCGCCGATCCACATGCCGAAGAACACCGGCGTGCCGTTGATCCTCAATGTCTGGATCCTGGTGCTGTGCTTCGCCCTGGTCTGGCACATCTGGTGGATGGCCGGTGCCAGCCTCATCGCGATGATCGTCACCCTGATCGCGCGCTCCTACGACGAGGACGTGGATTACTACGTCAGCTCCGAAGAGGTGGCGCGTACCGAAGCGGCCAACCATGCCAAGCTGCAGGAGGTGCGCGCATGAACCTGTTGACCCGTCCGCAGCTGGACAGCGACGCGCTGGTCCACGACGACCACCATGAGCACGACCACGCCCACGAACAGGGCGGCATGAAAGTGTTCGGCATGTGGGTCTACCTCATGTCCGACCTGGTGCTGTTCGGCTCGCTGTTCGCCTCGTACGCGGTGCTCAGCACCGCCTACGCCGGCGGCCCCACCGGCAAGGAACTGTTCTCGCTGCCGTTCGTGATGGCCGAGACCTTCATCCTGCTGGTGTCCAGCATCACCTACGGCCAGGCTGTGCTGGCCATGCACCGCCTGGACAAGGCGGCGGTGCTGCGCTGGCTGGGCGTGACCTTCGTGCTCGGTGCCTCGTTCATCGGCATGGAGCTATACGAGTTCTCGCACCTGATCCACGAAGGCGCCGGCCCCAGCACCAGTGCCTACCTGTCGGCGTTCTTCGCCCTGGTTGCCACCCACGGCCTGCACGTGGCCAGCGGCCTGATCTGGATGGCGGTGGTGATGCACCAGGTGTACCGCCGTGGCCTGACCCCGACCAACATCACCCGCGTGTCCTGCCTGAGCCTGTTCTGGCACTTCCTGGACCTGGTGTGGATCTGCGTCTTCACCTTCGTCTACCTGATCGGAGCCTTCTGACATGGCCCACGTCGAAACCTCGCGCGCCGGCAATGCGCACGGTTCCACCAAGTCCTACCTCATCGGCTTCGTGCTGTGTGCGTTGCTGACAGTGGTGCCGTTCGCGCTGGTGATGAACCCGGTGCTGTCGCGGCCGGTCACGCTGTTCCTGCTGGTCGGCTTCGCGGTCGCGCAGATCCTGGTGCAGCTGGTGTATTTCCTGCACATGGACCGCAAGTCCGAAGGTGGCTGGAACCTCGCCAGTTTCGTGTTCACCCTGGTGATCCTGTTCATCGTGGTCGCGTTGTCGATCTGGATCATCTGGAGCATGCACTACCACATGATGATCAACTGACCGTGGCCGGGGCGATCGGCAAGGAGTGCGCGATCGCCCTGGCACCTCAGCCCTCTCTCCCCCAGGGCAGGCCTGACCGAGACCGCGCCCACCTCGTGTTGGTGGTACCCGTGATGCGTGTTGCTTCCGTTGTTCGTTCCCTCCGCCTGCCGCTGCTTGCCGCAGGCCTCGCACTCGGCCTGCTGGCCGGCTGCAGCGCGCAGTCGCGCATGGATTTCTATTCCAAGGACATCGCCTGCGAGGAACTGGGCCAGCACTGGATCATGCCCGACAGCGCCGGCACCCTGCGTGGCCCGAAGGACCTGCAGGGGCAGGTGACCTACCTGTTCTTCGGCTTCACCAGCTGTCCGGACGTGTGCCCGACCACCATGGTCGAACTGAGCCAGGTCAAGCACCTGATGGGCAAGGATGCCGACCAGCTGCAGGTGGTGTTCGTCAGCGTGGACCCGGCGCGCGATACCCCCGACGTCGCACACACCTACGTGCACGCGTTCGACCCGAAGGCGATGGCACTGGTCGGTGATGAAGCACAGCTCTCGGCGATGGCCAGCGATTTCAAGGCGTTCTACGAGAAAGAGCCCGGGCAGCTGCCGGATACCTACACGATGAGCCACATCGCCGGCGGCTACGTGTTCGACCGCCAGGGTCGCCTGCGCCTGTTCGCCCCCTATGGCATGCCAGTGGAACAGCTGTTCTCGGATGTGCAGCGGCTGTTGCTGGAACCGGAACATCCGGCGGCAGGAAGCGAGGCAATGGCGGCATGCAAACTGCCGTACAGCGCGAGCGTCGCCACACGCTGAACGACGCATCTCCCTGGTAGGTGCCGATCTTGGTCGACACGCGATGAATGAATCTGGTGGGTGCCGACCGTTGGTCGGCACGCCCGCTCGCCAATCCCCCGGCCGGCCAGGAGAGCCTACCGACCGGGGGTACCACGCAACGCCCTAGATCACTTCTTCTCTTCCCACTGCACCACGTCCGGCTCGGCCGCGCGCACGCCCGCGGTCGACAGCAGCCGGGTGCTCGCATCCAGCGCCGCGTTCACCGACGGGTACTCCACGATGGCCAGGCCAGCGGCCTTGGACACCTTCACCACGGTGCCGCCAGTGGCCTTCGCCGCGCGCTGTGCAGACGCCGCATCGGTAAAGAACACCTTTACCCGCGAGGTCGCCACCACCGGCGCACCGTCGTTGGAGACCGCCGCCGCGAACTTGCCGGCACCGGCATCAGCGCCGCCTGCTGCTGCACCATCCAGTGAACGCTTGCTGCGCGCGCTGGTCGTGGTCGCTGCCGCCTGCGGGGTGATCGTGAACTGACCGCCTGCGGCCTGCTTCACGGTGGTCGAAGGAGACAGCTGGAAACGCGCGCCGCCCACATCGAACGAACGGCCGGTGGCGGAGGCTTTCAGTTCCTGCGCATCCACGGTGGACAGGCTCCGGGCCGGTGGGGTCTGCCCCGAGCTCTGTGCCCAGGCAGGGGAGGTCATCGCCGCGAAGGCGAGGGTGCTCAACAGAATGGTCGTCTTCATCATCAGTGCCCCAGAACGCGGATCTTGAAGAATTCGAGGTTGCCGCGCGATGCAGCGTTCGCGGCCTGCCCCATGTCGGTTACTTCCAGCGTCCAGGTGCCGGTGGCGTTTTCATCCAGGAAGGCGTTGCTGGACAGCAGATCCCAGTTGGTGAAGTTGCGCTGCACGCCATTGGTACCCGAGCCGATGGCGGTGAACGCCGGCTGCACCACGCTGCGCGTGCCACTGGGCGAAACCAGCACGAACTGCAGCTGGCGGGTGTTGCTGTGGTTGACCCGGAAGCCCAGCTGCACCGACTCGATGTTGCGTGCGCCATTGGCCACCTGGAAGGTCAACCGTGCGGCAGCGTTGGTGGTGTTGCCGATGGCAACGGTGCGCGTCGTGGTGCGCCAGCCGGTGTCCAGCAGCGGGCCCAACGACTGGAAGGTCTCGGCGACCTGCACCGCACGCGCCGCGTTGACCACACCGAAGCCGTACCAGTTGCTGTACGCGCGGTTGGCAGCGTTCACCGTCCAGCCCGGCACCAGCGTGCGACCGTCGGCCAGCGTCACTGCCGGCTGGTTCGGGTGGTTGCGGGTAGCGGTGGTGGCCAGGATGTACTTCACATCGCGGTAGGACAGGTTCGGATTCGCTTCCAGCACCAGCGCCGCCACGCCCGATACCATCGGCGCCGACGCCGACGTACCGTTCATCTTCGCGGTGTAGTTGCAGGTGCTGTCGATCGCCGACAGGTTGCTGTCCAGCGTGTTCTGGCGGTTGGTGTTCTTGTTGCTGCCCTGCGTGCAGCCGGTCACGTCGGTGGTGACGATGGCCGGATCGTATGCACGTGCCACCAGGTTCGGTGCGTACTGCGCCTGCAGGCCGTACTCGCCGCCAAAGGCCGACACCCACAGTGCCGAACCGGTGGACGAGTACGACGAGCGAACGCCGTCGGCGCGCACCGCACCCACGGTGATCACGTTGAACAGATTGTTGCGTGGATCGCGGCCAGCCGGCACACAGCCGGTGTTGCGGTTCTTGGTATCGGTGGTGCAGACGTCCTGGGTCTGGCTGATCGAGGCATTGTTGAAGTTGTTGCCGGCCGACTTCACGTAGATGCCGCCGCGGCCACCGCGCGTGCCCGACAATGCCTGCTCGTAAGAACTCACCGTGTTCTGGCTGTAGGCCACGGGCAGGTTGGGGTTGCCCGGGCCGGCGCCCCAGCTGTTGTTGAACACCTGCACATCGGCCGACTCGGCGCCATCCCACCAAGCGTATTCGATGTTGCTCTGCTGGTTGCCCTGCGCATTGGAGGCCAGCACGTTGAAGCCCTTCAGTGTCGCCGCCGGGGCCACACCACGCACGCCCAGGTTGTTGGCGCCCACGGCACCGGCGATGCCGCCCACCATCGTGCCGTGGTTGTCGGCATCGGGATTGGACGGCGTGGGGTTGTTGGAGCCGTTGGCGAAGTTCTTGCCGGCCACCGCCGCCACGTTCGCGGCCAGATCCGGGTGGGCGATCTGCAGGCCGTCATCGACGATGCCGATCACCACGCCCTGGCCACGGATGCCATTGCGGAACAGCCCATCGACGTTGAGATCGTTGCCGGCCACCGGCAGCGTATCGGCCGGTACCGTCTGCCCGGTGTTGAGCAGATGCCACTGGATACCCGCCAGCGGGTCGGCCTGTTGCGCCTGGGCGGTAAGGGCCAGGCTGCCCAATATCAGGGCAGTGGCCAGGGCCAGGCGCGCAGAGCGCGGTGGCGCGGAGCGTTGCGTGTGTCGCTTCATACACGAATCCTTCTGTTGTGAATCGGCATGGCAGGACGGCGGGGCGGATCTGCCCCATCGCAACGAGCCAAACGCGGCACAACGAACAACCCCCTACCTCGTCACGCAGCCAATGTGCTGATGTGCCAAATGCGTCACAAACACTTATGCCGCCTGGTAATGACGACTGCGCCGCTCTGGCCTGTGCTTCGGTAGATGCCAACCTTGGTTGGCACAACCCGCCATGCCACCATGCCTGCCCCCCCGGAGGACACTGGATGAAACGCCCCAATGCCCGCGCCCGTGCCGATCTGGCCCCACTCACCGTGGCCACCATCCGCAAGGTGGTGCTGTCGATGTATCACCGTCGCCACGATTACGGGACCGACGCGGACATCGCCGAGCTGCTGCCGGAGCTCAGCGCATTCAACATCATCACGGTGAAGCAGCTGCGCCTGCTGATGAAACGGCACCGCCGTGCGCTGCTGTGGGAGGAAAGGACAAAGATGCCCCGGGCGCAGACGCTGGACCTGCTGGCCGAGGGTGGCTGGCGTGGCATCGATGTACACGCCAACACCAGCTGGTACGCGATTGGCGGCCTGGTCCGCATCAGCATGGAACACGAATTCGGCTTCGAGACCATGCTGCCGTTCCATGAGATACGCGACGCCGCCATGGAGCCAGATGCGGAGGAGCAGACGTGAGGACCCTGGCGTGGCAGTTGGCGCTGGCAGCCGTGCTTTACGTGGGGGGATGCTCGGCTACTTCCGTCCTGACCGGTCGCGGCATCGCTTCCCTGCAGCCGGGGGACCGCCGAGAGGTGGTCATCAATGCGCTGGGTGCACCCGATGTCACCGAGCCGCGTGGACAACGGTTTTCACGCTATGCCAGCACGCCATGCAGCGGCACCTGCGTGGAACGGCTGTGGTACGAAAATCCATTCCTGCCCCATATCGAGGCGTGGTCGGTGGAGCTGGATGGTGCTGGCCACGTCGTGCGGACTTCGCATTGGGTATCGCCATAGTGTCGAGGCGATCCGATGCCCAGGTCATCGCACCCCCTCCCGCCCCCCTGTGCTACTACAGCCCGTGCAGCCCTTCCCCGTACGGAGCACGACCATGGTCAACCCCGTCGCCCAGGCCCACCGCGGCCTCGGCACTACACTCTTCAGCCTGTTGAATCCGATACCGTTCGGCTTCTTCGTGGCCGGCCTCATCTTCGACATCCTCTACCTCAACACCGCTGAAGTGATGTGGGGCAAATCGGCCGCGTGGCTGATCACCTTCGGCCTGCTGATCGCCATCCTGCCGCGCCTGATCAACCTGTTCGCGGTCTGGCGCCGCAACGGCACCGCCACCGGCGCCGACCGCCTCGATTTCCTGCTCAACCTGATCGCCATCGTGCTGGCCGTCTGGAACGCCTTCGTGCACAGCCGCGACGCTTATGCGGCGGCGGTACCGGGCACCATCCTCTCCGCGCTGACGGTGGCACTGATCGCGCTCGGTTTCATCGTGCTTTCGCTGCAGCAGCCGGTGCTGCAAGGAGCTCGTCATGGCTAAGCGCATCCTGCCCGTCCTGGGCGTGCTCTCGTTGTCCTTGGCGTTGGCCGCCTGTGCCGGCAAGGCTGAATACCACCCGGCCGATCAGTCCGGTGCGCAGCCACCGCTGCCCGCGCCGCAGAACTACCTGATGCCGCCGATGCAGGTGCCCAAGGGCGTGGGCTGGGCCGAGGGCCAGGCACCGTCGGTGGCCGACGGCCTGAAGATCGAGCGCATCGCCGCCAACCTGCAGCATCCGCGCCGGCTGCTGTCGCTGCCCAACGGCGATGTGCTGGTGGTGGAAGGCAACGGCCCCGGCGAAGAGCCGGTCACCACGCCCAAGCAGTGGATCGCCGGCAAGGTGAAGGCGCGCTCGGGCAAGGCCGGCAAGGGCGGCAACCGGGTCACCCTGCTGCGGCGCACGCCGGGTACCAACGCCTGGACCCAGCACGTCTATATCGAGAACCTGCACTCGCCATTCGGTATCCAGCTGATCGGCGACACGCTGTACGTGGCCAACACCGGCAACATCATGAAGTACCACTACGTGCCCGGCGAAACCCGCATGTCCGACAAGGGCAGCGAGTTCACCGACCTGCCCAGCACCATCAACCACCACTGGACCAAGGAACTGCTGGCCAGCCGCGATGGCAGCAAGCTCTACGTCGGAGTGGGCTCCAACAGCAACATCACCGAGAACGGCCTGGCCGTCGAGTACCGCCGTGCGGTGGTACTGGAAGTGGACGTGGCCACCAGCGGCAGCCGCATCTACGCCTCGGGCCTGCGCAACCCCACCGGCCTGGACTGGGAGCCGAGCACCGGCAAGCTGTGGGCGGTGGTGAACGAGCGCGATGAGATCGGTGCCGATCTGGTGCCGGATTACCTCACCTCGGTGCAGGAGCATGGCTTCTATGGCTGGCCCTACAGCTACTACGGCCAGCATGTGGACGAGCGCGTGCAGCCGCAGCGGCCGGACCTGGTGGCCAAGGCAATCCGCCCGGACTTCGCCATCGGCTCGCACGTGGCACCGCTGGGCCTGCTGTTCTACACCGGCCAGGCATTGCCGGCGAAGTACCACGGTGGCGCCTTCATCGGCGAGCACGGCAGCTGGGACCGCTCGCCGTTGAGCGGCTACGAAGTGGTGTACGTGCCGTTCAAGGACGGCAAGCCGGCCGGCCGCCCGGAAGCCGTGGTGAGCGGGTTCGCGTCCAAGGACGAGAAGACGCTGATGGGCGCGCCGGTCGGCATGGCCATCGATGCCGAGGGCGCGCTGCTGGTCGCCGACGATGTGGGCGACGTGGTGTGGCGGGTGTCGGCGAAGTAGCCGACCACCCTCGCATCACAGGCTTTCTGTAGAGCCGAGCCCATGCTCGGCTGATGTGCGCAGCGCGGGGTTTCTACGCCCAGATGGAAGAGCAGCCGAGCATGGGCTCGGCTCTACAGCGCTGATGGCCCGGTGCGCAACCCACTGAACACCGATTCGGCCGCAAACCCCACACCACCCAGCAGCACACCGAAGTACACCACCGACGCCACCACGAAGCCGTAGCCGGCTGCCACCGCCGCGCCATCGCGCTGGATGAAACCGATGGCGAAGGACATCAGCGCCAGCGCTGGCAGCGTGTTGCTGAAGGGGATCGGCCCGGCCGGCAGCATCAGCAGGATCGTGGCGAACACCAGCGCCAGGTTGTTCAACCGCATCATCTTCTTCGAGCGCACCATTGCTGCCAGCCGCATCGGCCGCGACAACCGCTCCATGCGATGCACCCATTTCAGGGCACGGCCCAGGTTGGCTTTCAGCTTGTCGGTGGCGATCTGCTTGTCGGCCAAGCGCTGCGGCACCCACAGCGGACGGTTGCGCACGCGGCTCAGGCCGATCAGCAGGATGGACGCACCGAACACCGTGCTCAGCCCGGGAATCGATACCGGAATCAGGAAGATCGCTGACAGCAGGATCACCACCAGCATCAGGCCTTCGTCGCCGAGCGCATGCAGCAGGGTGCCGACGCGGATATGGTCGCCGGGCAGGCCGTCGATCAGGTCTTCAATCTGCTGGGCCAGCGGGGCGGTGTCGTTGGCGTCGGGCGCTTGGTAGGTCATGCGTCGAAAGAATGTCCAGGGAAGGGCGGTCGATAGGGCCGTCCTGCGGTGGGGGACGCACAGGCCCGATGAGTATCTCCGGCCCGCGCTGCGCGGAGGTGAACGATCCATGAGGCCGGCAGCGCCAGGCGGCCTGGCCTAAAATGGGCATCCCCCGCACTGGTTGAAGATGATGGACATGGGTCGCAGGCAATCGACCATCGAACTGGTCGCCATCGATATGGATGGCACCCTGCTGGACCCCGCCCACAAGCTCACTCCGCGGGTAAAACAGGCCATCGCCGAGGCGCGCGCGCTGGGCGTGCACATCGTGCTGACCAGCGGCCGCCCGGTTCCAGGGCTTGCACCGTTCCTGCAGGAACTTGGCATCGAGGGCGACGACGACTACTGCATCGCCTGCAACGGTGGCCTCGTGCAGCGTATCGGCCCGCGCGAAACGGTGGTCGAGTATCCGCTCAGCTTCGACGATTTCGTGTACTGCGAACAGGTCGCCCGCGAGATCGGCGTGCATTTCCAGGCTCTTGATGCGCAGCGCATGTACACGCCCAACCAGGACATCAGCATCTACACCGTGGCCGACTCGCATCTTTCGCGCATGCCACTGTCGTACCGCCGCGTGGCCGACATGGACCCGGGCATGTCCTTCATCAAGCTGATGATGATCGACGAACCAGAGGTGCTGGATGCTGCCATCGCACGCCTGCCGGCTGCGCTGACCGAGCGCTTTGCGGTGCTGAAGAGCGCGCCGTTCTTCCTTGAAGTGTTCGACCGCCGCGCCGGCAAGGGGCCGAGCCTGCAGAAGCTGGCCGAGCACCTGGGCATTGATCGCGCCAACGTGATGGCCATCGGCGACCAGGAAAACGATCTGACCATGTTGCAGTACGCCGGCACCAGCGTGGCGATGGGCAATGCCATCGAGGCGGTGAAGGCCACCGCACGTTTCGAGACCGCGACCAACGCCGATGAAGGCGTGGCCAAGGCGATCGAGCGTTTCGTCCTGCAGTAACCGCGCGACCATCTTCGCCGGTAGGTGCCAACCTTGGTTGGCACACGCAGACGGCAAGCGCCGACCAAGGTCGGCCTCTACCACGCCCGGGCTATACCCACGTATAACCCGGCCATCCCCATCGTCATCGCCGCTGTACCAACGCGCGATGGCGCAAGCGGCAGGTGGATGCAAGAATTTCGCACGTCGAAATCACTCCCACGCACGCCACCGTTGAGGAACGTACACCCTCGCAGATGATCGTTCCCATCTGCTGATCCGGATCCGCTTGCGCTACGCCGTCGGCGCCTGGATTGCCCAGGCAACCACTGCGCTGCCACGCCTTTCAACGCAATCGCACCGCCAGCCAGCGCGCCGCACAACGGCGCTGCAACGCGCTGGGCGTGCGCCTGCGCCATCTTCACCCGCACCTTGGATCTGCCAATGAACACCCCACCCACGACGCGCCTCGCCCTGGCCATCATCACGGTCATTGCCACACCCGCCTATGCCGCAGAGTCCACCGACGCCGCGCACGACACCCCCACCACCTTGAACGCGCTGCAGGTCATCGCCACCCCACGCGGTGCTGCCGTTGCCCCCACCCAGGTGGTCGGCCCCAACCGCTACGTCATCAACGCCACCGACCTCGACGCGATGGTGTCGGGCAACAACGGCCTGTCGATGTTGAAGAACGTGCCCGGTGCCAGCTACACCGCCACCGATGGTCTCGGTCTGGACATTTCCGCCACCAGCCTGTTCGTGCGCGGTTTCCGCATGAATGAAATGGGCATCACCTTCGAGGGCGTGCCGCTGAACGACAACGGCTTCCTCTCGCTTACCGGCACCAGCGTGGTCAACGTCGGCGTACCCGATGGCATCGGTTCGATCACGGTCAGCCCGGGCGGTGCGCCGGTCAGCGTGTTCTCCAGCAGCGTCAACGGCGGCAGCCTCGAGTACCGGCTGGCAGAACTGCAGGACACGCCCAGCCTGCGCATCAAGCAGGGCGTGGGCAGCAACAACACGCTGGTCACCACGGTCTCGGGCCAGAGCGGCCAGCTGGGCGAGCACGGCCCGAAGCTGCTGGTCGACCTGCAGCGCGTGTCGGCCGACAAGTACCAGGGCGAGGGCACGCAGAACTTCCTGCGCGGCGACCTGAAGCTGCAGCAGGACGTTGCCTGGGGTGACTTCACCGTGTTCCTGTCCGACAGCAAGGCCGCAGTGTGGGGCTACAACAACATCTCCTTCGACATGATCCGCAAGCTGGGCTGGAAGGCCGACAGCTTCTATCCGGACTATGCGTGGGCGTACTACGTGGCTTCGCCGGAGAACGCCGACAAATCCTGCGGCGCCTACACCTGCGGTGAGCTGTCCGAGCTGATTCCGTACGACACCGGCCAGGTGACCCGCGACCGCGTCGCCTCGATCAACCACCGTTTCCAGATCACGCCCGCGCTCAGCGGCAACGTGCAGCTGTACAACGCCAACAGCCACACCCAGGCCACCCTGACCGACCCGACCGTGCCGTCGCCGAACGGCGCGCCCTTCTCCGAACAGGTGCAGACGCCACGGCTCAACCGCTTGGGCGGCATGTTCAACCTGCAGTTCGAGACCGGTGCGCACACCATCACCACCGGCTTCTGGCAGGAGAAGAGCAAGGCCGCGGCCAAGACCGAGTGGTACCAGCAGCCGCTGCTGGGCGAGGGCCCGCCGCTGAAGGCCACCGGTCCGTTCGATGTGTACGGTCCCGCGTTCAAGACCGACAACGCGTCGAGCTGGGTGACCCGCTCGCGCCAGTTCTACCTGCAAGACGACATCGTGTTGAACGACACGCTGAAGCTGGGCGTTGGTTTCAAGGCCGTGGACTTCCGCACCAGCGGCGGCGGCCTCGGTGATGCCAAGGATCGTCCGGTGAACGGCACGCTGCGCGCGAAGAGCAACTTCCTGCCACATGTCTCGCTGTTCTGGAGCCCGACCGAATCCACCGATGCCTTCATCGACCTGGCCAACACCATGAACGGCTATCGCGTCGCCCAGCGCGGCAACATCGGCTACACCGCCTCGGCGTGGACCATCACCGACCAAGAAGAGTTCGATCGCGTGGCGGGCACGCTGCGCCCGGAGAAGAACTGGAACCTGACCGTGGGTGCGTCGCATCGCTTCGACCGGCTGACGATCACCGGCGATGTGTTCTACAACGACATCCGCAACCGCCTCCTGTCGGCCGCCATCGGTACCCAGTTCGCGCAGATCAACACCGTGCGTTTGATGCCGAAGATGCACGTGATCGGTGCCGACCTCGGCATCACCGCCGACCTCACCGATCATCTGCAGTTCTACCAGGGCATCGCACTGGCGCGCTCGTACTACGACAGCGATTTCGTGGTGGGCGACACCGTGTACCCGATCAAGGGCAATGCACAGCCGGGTTACCCGCAGATCTCGCTGGTCAGCGACCTGTCCGCCCGCTTCGGTGACTGGCGTTTTGGTGCCACCAGCACTTCGTACCTGCGCCAGCCCTTCACCTACGAGAACGACATCCGCGTGCCGGCCTTCTGGCAGGTCAACACCTATGCTGCGTATCGGTTCGGTGCGGACAGTCCAGTGCCCGGGCTGGAGCTGCGGCTGGACGTGAGCAACCTGTTCAACCGCAACAACATCGGCACCGCCACCATCGCCGGTTCGTCGTTCTCGGGGGATTATCAGACCCTGCAGCGCAGCGCACCACGGCAGGTGATGTTCAGCACCTCGATGTCGTTCTAATCCTCTGCCCGTAGATCCACGCCATGCGTGGATGTACTTCGCGGCGCCTCGGCGGATGCCATGACCGGGGTCGGACCCCTTTACCACGCCAAGGGCTCCGACCCCATCCGCTGTTTGCACGATCCGCACTGATTTCGTGGCACCAACGCAAGGTTCCCACAATGTTGCTGGGTCATCCTGTAGGCATGGCACAGCAGAACCCCCGTTTCCCTCCGGTCCGCAGGCGCGCCCATGGACGTGCGCGTCCGGTGCCGTTCGCCGCACCGACGGTCGACCTGGAGGCCGAGTACCAGTTCTGGCAGGTCTATGATCGCGTGATCCGCCCGCTGCCCGGGGGCGGCTTCCGCCTCGCCTGGCTGGTGCTGCAGACCGTATACCGGGCGCGGGCGCGCTATCCCGACGACACCCACAAGGCCGCGCTGTCGCGGGTGCTGTTCGGTAACAACATGACCGACGCACGCGCGGCCGAACTGGAAGAACTCTACGCGCTGGTCAGCCGCAGGCTGGCGGCGGTGGCAGTGCGCGCTGTGGCACCCGGCAGCACCGCCTAACCCGCCTTGCAGGGCATGCAGATCCGTCCCACGCCGCCGGCACCGGCACGCAGGTCAGGGTCGAAGAACTCCTCCTGGCTGCGGATCTGCCCACACCGGCTGCAGACCTTCTTTTCCTTCGACTCCAGCCCCTGCACCTGCTCGATCACCTGATCGACCGCTGCCGAACGGATTTCCGTGCCGGCCACTTCAATCAGGCGATAGAGCCGATCGGACAGCGTCTGCACCGGGTCGCTGCCGAGGTTGAAGCGGTTGATGCGCAGGAAGCGATAGCCGTAGCTTTCCAGCGTGAGCTGGCGCTCGACGTCGGCCTCGACCAGATAGCGCTCGTGGTTACCCACATGCACCGGCTTGTCGCGGCGGAAGTGGAACTCGAAGCCGTCGTACTCGATCACGATCTGCAGCGCGCCGCGCACGGTCTGCACGGTCACCAGGAAGTCCACGCGCCACGCCGGGTGCTGATAGGTCGGGTCGAGCTGGCGCAGGTAGTCGCCCACCGGGAATTGCGGAATGATCTCGACCGCATCGCCATGTTCCAACACGAACGGCGTCTGCTGAAGCCACTGCAGTACCTTCGATTCCATCGGGCTGCGCGCGTCGGTCTGCGCGGCGTCGGGCGCGGGGCGGTCCAGCTGGCTGGCGTAGTAACGCAGCGCATTGCCGATCGCACCGCGGAACGCATCCACCGGCATCGAGTGGACGAACCAGATCGCCTCCTGCGCGCGGGAAAAGCCGACATTCAGGCGCTGCACCTTCAGCTTGTCCTCCACCGCATCCACCGCGCCGGTCAGGCTGACCGGGAAGATGTAGTTCAGCGCATCCTGGCCGGCGGTCGCCACCATCGAATAGAAGATCAGCCCGCGTTCCTCACCCTGGCAGGAGTCGACCGTCATCACCTTCAGGCGAAGCCGCTCTTCAAATTCGCGGCCGCGCGGATGGTTGAACAGCGTCTTGGACAACAGCGTCTGCTGCTCGCGGAACGGCGTGATGATGCCTACGGTAGGCGGCGCCTCCGTATCCAGCAGTTCGACCAGGCGCTCGGCGATGAACGCCGCTTCGGCGTCGTTGCTGCTGCGGCTGGTGCGGTGCCCGCTGGCATCGACCTGGCTGAAGCGGATCACCTCCTGCAGTGGCTGGCTTCGGATTTTCAGTGCCTGCAGCTGGTGGTTGTAGAAGGTGGACGACGAGAACCCGATCAGTTCGGCATAGCTGCGGAAGTGCTTGCGCAGCATCACCGAATACGAGGCCGAGAGCGAGCAGAACTCCAGCACCGAACGCTTCACATCGAACATGGCCAACCGTTCCAGCACATCGGCCTGCTGGCTGACGTTGGCGCGGAAGTAGTTGACCAGGTCCGAGCGGTACTTGTCGTTCAGCGCGATGCTGGCGTTGGCCGCCTTGACGTTGGAGAACTGCTTGGAGTCACCCAGCACCACCACCTTGCGCGCGCGCAGCAGCGCCGGCAGCGCCTGCGCCACTGACACCTGAGAGCCTTCGTCGATCACCAGCACGTCGAACAGGTCCGGTGCCAGCGGCATGTACTCGCCGAACTCGCGGATGCTGGCGATCATCACCGGGAACGACGCGCGCACGCTCTCGAACTTGTCCACCGGGAACTTCTGCCGGTTGGCGATCACGCCAGCCAGAGCGCGCGCGTCGGCGCGGTGATGATCCATGAAGCTGATCAGGCGCCCATCCACATGGGCATTCATCACCGAGGTGTTCAGGCGCTCCAGCTTGGTCTTGGTGCCCACGTAGTCGTACTGCGGCGCGTCGACGAAGGCCTTGCGCGTGGCCATCCAGCCCTGCAGGAAGCGCAGGGTCAGCGCCCACAGTGCGGGATCGTCCTTCGGCTCGGCCAGCAGGGCCTCGACGATGGCCGGATTGAGCCGCGCCAGCAGGGTCATTGCCTGCCGTGCAACCGCCGCACCCGGTCCCGGCGCGGCGCCGTGGGCGATCTGCCGGTAGCTGGCCGGCAGCTGCGCGCCCAGGCCTTCGGCCTCCAGCTTCATGCGCAGCGCGTTTGCGCCCTGCACGATGGCCTGCAACGCCGCGGCATCGTGCTTGAGCAGCAGCGGCCGCGTGGTACCCAGCTGGTTGAGCTGCAGTTCCAGCCCGCGCACGGCATTGCCGCGCAGCAGATAGCCCAGCACCGGCATTTTCAGCTGCTGGTACTGCAGCAGCTGCGTGCCCAGCAGCCGCACCTGGTCGGCATCCAACGACTCGAACAGCGCCCAGCCGTCAACCGGTCGGTCGGCAAGGAAGGCGGTGGTCACCGCATCACGGCGGATGCGCTGGTCCAGCGATGCCGGGGTGTAGTCGGTGCTGCCGAACAGGTCGGCCAGATAGGTTTCAAGCACGTCCGCCTGCGCGGTCACCGCTTCCAGCTCGGCCAGCACGTTGGCATCCATCACCGCGTGCACCTGCTGCAGCACTGCGGGGGCGCGCTCGCCCAGCTCCGCCTCCTGTTCGTGCATGGCCTTCACGGCGGCAAGCGATACACGCCCCAGCGTCTGCACGGTGCTGGAGATGGCCTGCCGGAGTGCCTGCGCCGTGTCCTGACGCTCGCTTTCGAGTGCAGGCTGGTTGGCCTTCATGGCCTTGGCGAAGGCCGAAACCTGGCTGATCGTGCCGGTGGAGGTGAGGCGCTTGAAGTTCGCTGCCTGCTGGCCCAACCGCAGGATCGGGTTGGGGAAATCACGATCGTGGCGAACCCGGCTCATCGCATCGGACAGCTTGTCGTACACCACGTCCAGCGCTTCGGTCTTGTCCGACAGCACCAGGCAGCTCTTCTTGTTGAACGCACAGTCGGCGGCGATGGCGGTGATGGTGTGCGACTTGCCGGTGCCGGGCGGGCCTTCGACCACCACGATACGACCCTGTGGCTCGCGCACGGCCAGCAGGATCTTGCGCTGCTCCTCATTCAACGGAATGGGCGAATCGAACACCATGCGCTCCACCAGCGGCAGCGCATCCCAGGCCGATTCCACCCGTTCCCCGATCGGCTCGGGGTTGCGCATCAGCACGCCTTCCACCATGCCGTGGAACAGGTCCACCAGCTTCGACCCGCCATTGCGGGCCTGGTCGATGATCTCTTCGAAATCATTCAGCAGCGCCTCGTCAGCGCGCTCGAACGCAGCCAGGTGCAGCGCAGGCGACAGCGCCACGGTGGCGGTGGATGCCTCGCTGGCAGACGAGGACAGCGAGACCTCGCCACCCAGATCCACCGCATTGGCCACCTGGCGGAACAGCGATGCCGCCACTTCGAACAGGCTTTGAGCCGGGTCGAGGTACTGGATCCGTTCCTGGATCGGCGACACCCACTCGCGCGCCATGCCCACGGCCAGCTCCTGCAGCACGAAGTCGATCGCTCGGCGATTGGCGAACAGGCGGTTGCTGAGCGTCAGCGTGTAACCGGACCCATCCTTGGCCCGCACCACGTCCAGCGGCAGGTAGAACACCGGGTACTGCACGCCCGCGTACTTGAGCGTGCCCACGTAGAGATACAGCTGCAGGCCATCGCCGGTGGCGACATAGGTTTCCAGGTCGCGGAACTCATGGAAGGCGTCCGCCGCCACGAAGTTCTCGAAGAACGCCATCAGCGCGCTGATCGTGCCGTCGCGGGTGAGCTGGTGCTCGCAGGCCAGCTGCAGCGGCAGCTCGTCGCCAGTGGCCAGCAGGCGTGCCAGCACTTCCGGCAGCGTCTGGTACAGATCGACAACGGAACGGGTGACCAGGTCCGATTCCGCCGCGTGCAGCGAATCCATCACCCAGTACGCCTGGCCCTGCAGTGGACCGGCCAGATGCGCGATCAGCGGCCGCACCACCTGCACGCACATCGCATCCACCAGGCTGCCCTGCACTGATTCCACCCAGGCTTCCGGGTCTTCCAGCGCACCGGCCATGCTGGCACGTGCCTTGTCCAGCACGGCTACGCGCACCGTGGCGATGGCGGTCTCGGTGATGGCGTTGACCTGCTCTTCGACGATGCGGCGCAGCGTCGCGCTGATCGGCCGGGTATAGCTGCGCGGGCCGATGGTGAACGACAGCTCCTCGCCGGAGGGGCGGCTGAGCAGCTTCCACAGCTCCTTGTCCAGTGCCGGGTAGGGCGCGGTGCGCATGCCCGCGCGGAAGCCGGAATCGCTGGTGAGCACGATGCGGCGCCGCGGGGCCTGCGCGCGCTTGAAATCGGACTCGAGGAAATCGCGGAAGTACTGCGAGATCCGCACCGCGATTTCGCGCATCTTCGTTTCACCCACTGATCCGCCGCCGGTTGCCGCAGGTGTCAGCGGAGCGGATGCATTGGAGGTCGGCAGGTGCGGCGGCTGGGGAGTGCTCATGAATGGCTGGGCGGGCACCTGGCGAGGCAGGCACCGCTAGGGACTGGGCCCTGCATGGTCGCACGCGTCGCCCGTGGCGGGGAGGGGGACAGCGCCCTCCTGCACCGACGGCAGGATCATGTGCGCCGTCAGCGATCGCCAGAACAGCGACTCGTCGTAGCTGTCAAAGTCGGTTCGGACCAGAATCGGCGACGGCAGGCCCTGCGCGCGCAGGCGCAGGCGGATGCTGGCCACTTCTTCGCTCAGCCCCATGCCGAACAGCACCAGCTGTACCTTGGCATCGCGCAGCACGAACGACTCCTGCAGGCGCTTGCCGAGGCCAGCCGCCAGGAACGTTCCCACCAGGTCGTAGTTGCGCCACTCCAGCACCGACAGGCCGCTGTCCACGCTGTAGATCGATTCCATGCGGATGAGGCCGCGCCGTCCTATCGTCCGTGATATCCGCTGACGGGCGGCTTCCTGCCCGCCCATGATGAGCATCCTGAGCAAACCGCGTCTCCTAGTGTATGGGCTCGCGGAAATGGTCAGGACGCAGGTGGCATGGCAGATATCAGATGAATCTGATTCCTTCTTGGATGCAGTGGCGCGCTAGGTGCCTGGCTTGCCCCGGTCCAGCTGCCGGTAGCCAATGGCCTCGGCCAGGTGCGCGGTCTGGATCCTCTCGCTTTCGGCAAGATCGGCAATGGTGCGCGCCACGCGCAGGATGCGATGCATTGCCCGCGCTGAGAGCTGCAGCTGCTCAATGGCCTGTTCCAACAGAGCCTGATCCGCTTCCGCTAGTCGCGTGCACGCACGCAGGGCAGCAGGCGGCAGGTGCGCGTTGAGGCCACCACGCGACTGTTGCCGCGCATGTGCCGCTTCCACCCGCGAGCGAACACTGGCGCTGGGCTCGCCCAGCGGCGTGCTCTCGCGCAGCTCCACCGCATCCATGCGGCTCACGTTGATGTGCAAGTCGATGCGGTCCAGCAACGGGCCCGATACCCGCGCGCGGTAGCGGGTGATGCGCTCGTCGCTGCACAGGCAGCGGTTGCTGCGGTCGCCGGCCCAGCCACAGGGGCACGGGTTCATCGCCGCCACCAGTTGAAAACGTGCCGGGTAGACCACGCTGCGCGCCGCGCGGGAGATGCGGATGTGACCCGACTCCAGCGGTTCGCGCAGGGTTTCCAATGCGCTGCGATTCCACTCCGGCAGTTCATCCAGGAACAGCACGCCGTGGTGCGCCAGCGAGATCTCGCCGGGGCAGGGCGGATTACCGCCGCCCACCAATGCCGCAGCGCTCGCACTGTGGTGCGGCGCCCGGAACGGCCGCTGTCGCCAACGCTTCGGGTCCAGCCCTTCGCCGCTGACCGAGGTGATGGCCGCCAACTGCAGGGCATCGATCTCCTCGCTATCCGGCAGCAGGCTGGGCAGGCGCGAGGCCAGCAGGGTCTTGCCGCAGCCGGGGCTGCCGATCAGCAACAGATGATGGCCGCCGGCGGCGGCCACCTCCAACGCTCGGCGTGCGAGCGCCTGCCCGCGTACATCGGCCAGATCCGGCAGCGGCAGCGGCGTAGTGTCCACGCGTTCCACCTGCGGCAGCAGGCGTGGATTGGCCAGCCCGGCGCAGCATTCCAGCAGGGTGCGCGCCACGCGCACATCGGCGTGCTGGGCGAGGGCGGCTTCGGCAGCGTTGCCTGGCGGCACGATCAGGATTCGCCCCGCTTCGGCGGCGGCAATGGCGGCGGGCAGCGCGCCGGACACAGGGCGCAGCTCGCCGGTCAGGCCCAGCTCGCCGATGAACTCGTACTGCAGCAGCGACTGCGGATCGACCTGGCCACTGGCAGCGAGGATGCCCAAGGCAATCGCCAGGTCATAGCGACCGCCTTCCTTGGGCAGGTCGGCGGGCGCGAGGTTCAAGGTGATGCGCCGCTGCGGGAAGTCGAAGCGCGCGCAGAGCAGGGCGGCACGCACGCGCTCGCGTGATTCGCGCACGCTGGTCTCGGCCAGGCCGACAATCTGGGTGACCGGCAGGCCGCCGGAGAGATGCACTTCGATCCGCACCAGCGGGGCATCGACCCCGGCGCGGGCACGGCTGTGGACCAGCGCCAGGCTCATGTGTGATTTCCTGCGGAGGGGCGCTTGATGGTGCGGCGGCCGCCTGCGGGTAGCCATCGGGGATTGCTGGAGAAGTGGCTAGGGATTCCGGCCTGCAAGGCTGTGCAGCGTGCTCGACTCTGGTCAGAGAATGCGCGCTCGATTCGCCTTTTCCATACTCGGAAGGGCATCGCTTCCGGACGTGTATGCGGGGAGCTCAAAGCACTGCTGGGATTTGCCTTCTAGGAAGCAGAGCGCATCCCTGGATTTTGTGCCAACGCGGAACATGGCCGGCCGGCAAGTACCTTTGGATCTTCATCATGCGGGTCAGATGCCCGGATCGGCGATCCATGAAGTACTGCCATTCCAATACAATATTCCAGGAGCTCATCCGAACCTAAAAAACCAAGGAGTAACGCAGAAGATGCGGGCTTCGGATACACGTCTGCACTGGAAAATGCGTGGTCAAGAGATGGGAAATCGCCCCCCTGGAGGACAAGTGCGCTATCTAAATGATCTGGACGTAAGAAGCAGTCTTGCCGCTGGGCGTGACATTGAACAGTTGCTTCCTGAGGGGCATGAGCAAGATGAGCTCGTGATTCGCTATGTCTCTATCGAGCGCAGTAGTCTTGGCTCTTGGAGGGTCCGCCTTTGCGAAGCTTTTGACAATGGAACCCCTGAATTTTTAGACGTCTACGAGTTCGAGGCGGTAGATCCTGATTTTCCATTCGGAAATGAGTGGATGTTTGATTCGATTCAGGGGGCCTTGGCGTTCGCCGAGAACACCCTTGGCGCAAGTTCAGTACGATATGTAAATCAAGGATTGATTCAGTATGAGTACAAGGATCGCTATCATCCGGAATGGTGACAGTCTTTGACATGCGATTTTTTCGACGCCCGCAAGCGGGTATCTGCGTATGCGCGATTTCAGGCAGCCAACTGCAGGGCATCGATCTCTTCGGAATCCGGTAGCCGGCTGGGCAGGCGCGAGGCCAGCAGGGTCTTGCCGCAGCCCGGGCTGCCGATCAGCAATAGATGATGGCCACCGGCCGCCGCCACTTCCAACGCCCGGCGCGCGAGCGCCTGCCCGCGTACGTCTGCGAGATCCGGCAATGGCAGGGGTGTGGTGTCGACGCGTTCCACCTGCGGCAGCAAACGTGGATTCCCGAGCCCGGCACAGCATTCCAATAGAGTGCGCGCCACGCGCACATCGGCATGCTGGGCGAGGGCAGCTTCGGCAGCGTTGCCCAGTGGCACGATCAGGATGCGCCCAGCTTCGGCGGCGGCGATGGCGGCGGGTAGCGCGCCGGATACCGGGCGCAGCTCACCGGTCAGGCCCACCTCGCCGAGGAACTCGTACTGCAGCACCGACTGCGGATCAACCTAGCCACTGGCAGCGAGGATGCCCAAGGCAATCGCCAGATCGTAGCGTCCGCCTTCCTTGGGCAGGTCGGCCGGGGAGAGGTTCAAAGTGATGCGCCGCTGCGGGAAGTCGAAGCGCGCGCAGAGCAGGGCGACACGCACGCGCTCGCGCGACTCACGCACGCTGGTCTCGGCCAGGCCGACAATCTGGGTGACCGGCAGGCCTCCGGAGAGATGCACCTCGATCCGCACCAGCGGGGCATCGACCCCGGCGCGGGCACGGCTGTGGACCAGCGCCAGGCTCATGTGTGGATTCCTGCGGAGGGGGCGCTTGATGGTGAGGCGGGCGATCTGCTGGTAGCCATCGGGGATTGCTGGAGAAGCCGCTAGTGGGATTCCTCCCCACCACGCAGCGCGCCCTCTGTTGGCTATGAATGCGCTCCCGACTTGCCTTTTTCCCCACGAGCAAGGACATTTCTTCGGATCTCGCTCGTTGAGCCAATGGGACTGCAGGACGCCCAGCTTGGCGTGACTAGGACAGAGACCGGTGTGTACACAGTTCGCCTTGGACGATCATCTGGACGAATAACCCCTGCTGGGAGTTGCTCGCAGATGTGCGGGAGCTATCGTCCCGGTGGAAATTTCCCCTACTGATGACTTGCATGCCTCCAATGAACACTCGCAAGCTCTTCCTGATGGTCACGCTGGCACTCGCACTTTCTGGCTGCTCGGAAGTTGCAAGCACTCAATATGCAGACCGAAACCAAGCCGTTTCGAGACAGGCAATCGGTGAATCGAAGTGGTTGCCCGGGTGGTTGCCTGAGGATGCTGTCAACATACAAGAGACGCATGACATGGACACCAATGAGTCTTGGTTGGTCTTTCGTTTAACCAGCGGGATTCTTACTTTTCCTGAAAACTGCACGCTGGCAAGCAGGCCGGAGATGCCGGACGCGCGAGTCATGCGGCGGTTTCCCCAGTTCGCCCGAAGCGCTTGGTCGCGCGCGTCAAATTACGCCGGAAAGTTCTACCTGTGTCCGGAGGGCAATGCTGGTCGCTGGGTCATGCATGATGAAGAACTGGACCTCGTTTACAGCAGAGTAAAGTTCTGAGACCGATGTCCGGGCGCTCAAGTTCGATAACGAACGGCAACCCTCTTCGTCCGAACTTGGACTCCCTCAACGTAGTCAGGCCGACGTCTCCCCGATTTTGAGTAACAGGACGATTTGGAGTTCAAGCTCTAGTTGGACACCGCTGCCCATCAGGGACCGCCCCACTGAAGCGCCCAAACAGCGCTTCGATCCACGATGTTCCTGCACTCTCCACCAGCAACGCGCCCTGGCTCTGGTGGTAGTCCAACCATCGCTCGAAACTGAGGCGCAGGCGCTCGATATCCGGTGCCCGCGTAAGTGCATCGGCGGGCACCCGGATCAGCACGCGTGAGGGGGCGTTCTCCACGTCCATCACCAGGACGCCCTTGCAGCGGATCTCGAAGGACGTCACCCCGGCATAGCGCGTGTGCAGTTCAAAGCCCTCATCTGCTTTGGCGGTCACGAAGCCGAGTGCATCACTGTGCAGCAGCCGGTAGTCGACTGGCTGCAGCTTCTGGTAGGCCCACACCTGATCGCCCGCTGGCTCAGGCCATCCCGGCCATACCGCGCCGATCATCACGATGCACGCCGTCGCAGCGACAAGGCCGTGCTTCTTCATTCGTCACCCCGCACGCAAACAGAACGTCACGCCCACAAGCGCGCTCTCAGTCCTGTGGCCGTACCCGTTCGTGGATGAAGGCGGTAAGTGCGATATCGGCCATCACCAACCCCTCCATCACCCGGTCGCCCACGTACTGGTCGGGCTCACCGTTCTGGCGCGTGCGCTCGGCCGCCAGCAGGATTTCCTGCACGATGCGCTGGCCCGTCAGCGCGCAGTCGGCGTCGGACAACTGCATCTGCCGGCTGCGCAGGTGATGTCGCTCGGGCCACGGCTGACCGTCGGCCGCAGCGCCTGCGCCGATGCTGCGCAGGATGGCGATGAGGCTGTTGGGGTCCAGCGCAGGGGCGGGCGATGGCGCTTCCTGGATGGGGCGCGGGGGAGGGGAGTGCGGCGTGGTCATGGCAGGCTCCGTGCAAGCAGGCAGAAGCCGCCACCGATAAAGGTGGCGGACGATGCGTGGCTCGAAAACCGGGCTATTAGGACAACCGGCGGGCGCAAGGCCCCCACGCACCGCCCGCCATAGCCGGCAGACGGATTGCCAGCCGGCACCACGCGTGGTGGTGCCGGCTGACAAGCGTAAACAACTTCCTAATAGCTCGGGTTTTCGACGCCCGGCCACCCGTTGTCGGTGGCTCTACCAGAGTTGCCTGATGTTGTTTGAAATGCCAAGGGGTTGGGGCAATCCCGCCAGAGCCCGAGACGTTTTTGGCATTGTCGCATGGGTGGACGTGCCGCAAGAGTCGTTGGGGGACAGGGGCTTCGGTGTTCATGGGGTTTTGTTGACCAGTTCCTCGGAAGGATGATTCGCGTTATGGCAATTGCGACATCGCTTGCTCAGCCATACTGCCGGGACGCCCATGAGGTGGAACCGGAAGATGCCGCCAACTTGCACGCGCGGGGAGCCGGGGCGGGACGTCCGCTTCTGGCCGGAAGCGGACATCCGAATTGGCAAAGACCAAGCTTCCTACTCAGGGGCTCGCTCCGGAACGAGCGCTATTCCCCCACACCAGCTGCCAGGCTGTCCCAGATACGTCCGTCACGTTGCGCTTCAGTGGTGACGTTGATCACCGCCTGTTCGCCCAGACGATCACGCAACTGCTGCAGATACAGGCTGCGAGGCGTCACCATCTGGCCCATCGATTGCACGATCCCCGCAGGCTCCTCAGGCGGGAACTTCCCAGGCGCAATAGCGCCAACCTGTCCCACGCTCCAGTTCATCGCGAAGGGCGGCGCCTGGACGACGTAGATGTCGTGCTCGGTGTTCCAGAACATCTGCTGCGCGCCCGCCCACCCGTGCCCCGTTCCGCTGTACCGGCGGTTCTGTGCCCGCAGCATGTATCCCTTGGTGTTGTCGTACAGAGTGCCGGTGGACCAGCGATGATGTGGACCACTGTCATTGCTGTCACCTACGGCGAGGCAGTCGAGAAACACGTTGGGACCGGGCACCCGTGCGCCGATGACAAAGGTATGCCTGCCGCCCTGGTTGTAGCAGCGCTGGATCAGATTGAAGGCGGCGTTGCCCTCGTAAAGGAACACATAGCGGCGAGCGCCTTGGGTTTCGCCATACCTCGGGTCGAGATAGGCAATGTCCTGCAGGGTATTGAACTGCGCGCCGTTGCGGGTCACGAATCCATGCGACACATAACGCACGGTCACGTCGCGAACCCATGAGTTGTAGATTGCACCCAGGCGGAGTGCGGTAAAGGGACCGGAATCGGTGGTGCCGTTGACCGTACCGGTCTCGGGGTTACCCTCAAGGCGGAGGTCTTCGATGCCGACCTGCGAGATACGGATGGGATCCGTGCGATAGACGCTGCCGCCACCGAAGCGCGTCGCGATGGCATCCATGATCGGGGCATCCAGGGTGATCGTGTCGTGGTCTACGGCAGTAACGACGCGTTCGCTGTACACAGCGTAGTCGCTGGGCGTCCATCGGTATCGTGCGGTATCGATGCCCTCGGGGCCGACCCAGCGGGCATTGGGTTCCCTCGCGATCGACACCGTATCGCCCACGCGATAGCCGGCTGCGGACTTCACCGTGATCAGCATCGCGCCCACCGGCACGTAGTCCATGTTGATGGCGGTCCGGCGTGGGTCCAGAGCGGCGCGAGGTACTGCGGATTCGCTGCTGCCCACTTCAAGAATCCTGCCCTGCCGATCGCTGACTTCGGAGCGGATCACTGTGCCGTCGGCACCTCGACCTTCACCGCGCAACACCACGCCGCTTGCCCGGATGGTCAGCGTCTTGCTCAACCTATAGCGGCCGCGCCGCAGCAGGACTGCGCCGCGTAGGCCCCGGCTGTCCTGGACACGCACAGCGACCGCGTCGATGGCTGCCTGGATGCGGGGATAGTCGTCACCCTCCGCGTTTGGCTCAAGAACCTCGATAACAGGAATGCTGGAGCGGGTGGGCAGACTGACGCCGCCGCCCTGATAGCCGGCGCGGGAGAAGTCCGGGACCATGTTGCGCGCGTGATCGCTACCGCGTTCGGAGTACAAGGCATAGCGCAGCAGGCCGTTGCTGCCCAGTTCTACCAAGGGGGCGTCTTCGGCATTGTTGATGGGGTGGATGAAGGCGCCGGTCTCAGAAGCAGGCTTGGCCGCTGATAAGGTAGGAAACAGACAGGCTGGCAACGCCACGAGCGTCAGCGCTGCGACTCGGCGGAACGCCGGGAGGAAAGGCATGCGGGCGACGTCCTTCCAGGGAGGAGTAGCTTGCAATGTTAGCAACTGCTTCCTCCGATGCGGTCCGCGCAGAAGAGTTAGGCAGGTCCGCTCTTGGCCGAAAGCGGACATCGTTCGAAAACCTGCTGCGTTGATCGTCCGCCTGCCAAAGCACGGACACTTCTATTCATCAGTTGATGATCTCCCCACTCCCCGACGCCACAAACGCCCGCAACTGCCGAACGAACTCCGCATCGTAGGCTTCCCACACCGTAATCTCCCCAACAACCCGCAACGGCTCCGCACTCCGATACGACCGCGTCGGATTCCCGGGAAACTTCTTGTTGGTCACATTCGGATGGTCCTCGAATGGCCCGGTCGGCTCCACCACATACACACGCGGTCGCCCCTCACCCCGGGCCATCTCCGCAACCAGCCCGGCGTCCTTGGCAATCGTGGTGAAGTAGATGTGGTTCATCACCAGGCTGTGGCGATAGTTGGACCGGAAGCCCGCGCTCAGCAGCTCGCCCACCGCAAGATCGGCCCGGGTGCCGTGATAGAACGGCACGGCGACCTGGTCGCAGGTGTCATGCGAAACGGGTGTCCATTCGGTGTCCTGCGCCATCGGCGCTACCCCTACTTGTCCTGCCGGATCGACAGGCCGGCGAGTCTAGGGCGCCGGGTGGGCCTTGCTGCAAGGCCCCAACAGGGAAATACTCTGTAAGTGGGAGGCGCGATGCGCCTCCTTTTTTATTCTGCCTTGCCGCGGCCTTCCAGCTCGCGCACCGCCGTTTCCAGCGCATCCAGCTTCTCGCGGGTCTTCAGCAACACTCCACGCTGCACTTCAAACTCTTCGCGGGTCACCAGGTCCAGCTTGGCCAGCCCTGCCTGCAGCGCGCTCTTGAAGGTGGCCTGCAGTTCCTCGCGCGATTCGCGCAGGCCCGGCGGCACCAGGTCGCTGAGGCGACGGGCGAGGTCATCGATTTGGTTCAGGTCGATCATGGGGTGCTCCGTGGGGTGGGGGGCCTGCGCATCCGGCGCGGCCACGGCTGTTCGGCGATAAGGATACTGCTGGCCCCCACTCGCCGGACAGGCGCTGCGGGTTTCGCACCGGCCGCGTTCAGGCGCTATCCTCCACGCCGGAATACAGGAGATAGACGATGAAGATGGTCATGGCGGTGATCAAGCCGTTCAAGCTCGACGACGTGCGCGAAGCGCTGGCCGAGCGCGGGGTCACCGGGATCACGGTGACGGAAGTGAAGGGCTTCGGTCGCCAGAAGGGCCATACCGAGCTGTACCGCGGCGCCGAGTACGTGGTCGACTTCCTGCCGAAGGTGAAGCTGGAAGTGGCGGTGACCGACGATCAGGTGGAGGTGGTGGTGGAAGCCATCGTGAAGGCGGCGGGCACTGGCAAGATCGGCGACGGCAAAGTGTTCGTGTACGACCTGGGCAGCGTGGTGCGTATTCGTACCGGTGAGCTGGACGCGGACGCGCTGTAAGCCGTTTTTGTAGAGCCGGGCCCACGCTCGGCTGGTGCAAAGAGCAGCCGAGCGTGGGCTCGGCTCTACAGAAAAGCGGTCGAGCAAGCTCGACCCCCAGCAGAGCGAAGCGTCTACCGACGCTTGGCCCACTTGTAGAACCGCTTCCAGCCCTGGCGTACAGCCGCCACCCAACCAGGGTCGGCCACCATGGCCGCCTGCGCAGGGCTCGGCGCCTGCCCGGTCACGCGCTGGCGCATCTTCAGCAGGTTCTTCATGTCGCTGCGGCTCAGCTGCCGGCTCAGCGGGTTGCGGCGCAGCCAGCGCGGTACGCGCCAGGCCGAGGTGAAATCCAGCAGTACCGGCACGCCGGCGCTGACCACCACGTTGGTGCCATGCAGGTCGTTGTGGGTGATGCCCGCCGCATGCAGACGGGTGATCGCGTGCTGCAACTGCTCGAACACTTCATTGCCCACGGCCTGCGCGGTGCTGAGCGTCTGGCCGGGGATGAATTCCATGCCCAGCGCCAGGCCACCAAGGGTGCCGAGCAGGGCCGGGGCGTGCTTCCAGCCGCCCAGCCGCTGCAGCATGCGCGCCTCGCGGCGGACCATCAGCCGGGCGATCGGCGACACCGGGGTGCCACGGTAACGGGAGTAGTCCTTCACCACCGCCGGACGGCCGTCCAGGCAGGTGCGGTAGACATCGGGGGCGAGGAAACGCTCGCCGCGCTTGAGCAGCAGCGGCGCCACGGCGTCATCGCCGCAGGACGGGGAGGGGGTAATGGAAGGGATCATGTGGGGTCTCGGGCGACCCGGTGGGCGGCGCTGAAGCGTCAAGCGAACCGGTACGACGGGGGAACTGGCTAAACTTTCGTTAAGTCAATTTTAGTACCGGCAAGTTCGCTATTCCACGATTTGTCGGAGAAATGTCGGCGTCGTGGCTGGAACAGTTCGTCGCGCTTTTTTGGACAATTCTGTCTCACTTTGCGAAAAGCAATTTAATTTCAATGGCTTGCAAATATGGCCGGCAGCGCTCGCGGCACAGCGCTGCGGCCCACGCACGCTTGGCTTGACCCCGGCGCACGGCCTGCCGACCATAAGCTGTTACACGCGACATCGACGGCCGCACCCACCCGGCACGTCCCCGTCTCCTGCCGCGTTCCCCCACTGATGCCGGCCCTGCGGCCGCATCGCCCTGTTTCCCTGTCCGGCGCGTGCTGGAGGAAAGTGCTTTGATCATCAAAATCGTACTTGCGGCGCTGTTCGTGTCCTGCGTGCTGTACATCCACTTCCGTGGCAAGGTCCGTGCGCGCTGGTCGCGTCAGTTGCTGGACCACTCCAGCTTCATGGCCCCGATCAACGTGGTCATGTACATGTTCTCGAAGGTGCCGACCACGCCGTTCCTGGACCCGGGCAAGGAATTCCCGCAGCTGGAGCCGCTGCGGCAGAACTGGCAGATGATCCGCGACGAGGCGCTGGCGCTGCGCGATGCGCAGGCGATCGCCGCGTCCAGCACGTTCAACGATGCCGGCTTCAATTCGTTCTTCCGCCGCGGCTGGAAGCGCTTCTACCTGAAGTGGTACGGCCCCTCGCACCCGTCGGCCAAGGCGATGTGCCCGAAGACCACCGCGCTGCTGGAATCGCTGCCGGACGTGCGTGCGGCAATGTTCGCGCAGCTGCCGTCGGGCAGCGAGCTGCGCCCGCACCGCGATCCGTTCGCCGGTTCGCTGCGCCTGCACCTGGGCCTGGCTACGCCCAACAACGATGCCTGCTACATCGAAGTGGACGGCATCAAGAAGAGCTGGCGCGACGGCGAGTGGATGATGTTCGACGAGACCTATATCCACCACGCGCACAACGAGACGCCCGATGACCGGGTGATCCTGTTCTGCGATATCGCCCGTCCGCTGCGCTTCGGCCTGCCTGGCCTGTTCAACCGCCTGGTGGCGTCTACGCTGCTGGCCGGTGGTGCATCGCCGAACCTGCCGGGTGACCCGACCGGCGGCGTCAACAAGGCCTTCGGCAGCGTCTACAAGGTGCGGCTGAAGGCCAAGGCCCTGCGCGAGCGCAGCGTGGTGGCCTACCAGGTGATCAAGTGGGGCCTGGTGGTGGCGGTGATCGCTGGCATCTGGGCGCTGTAAGGGAAAAACAGCCGAGCGTGGGCTCGGCTCTACAGGACTCTGCGGGCCATGTTGTAGAGCCGAGCCTATGCTCGGCTTGGTCTACCGCAACCTGTCCGAAGAGCGGCCGAGCATGGCTCGGCTCTACAGAAGGCAAAAACCCGCGCTGTCGCCAGCGCGGGTTTTTGTTTTGGTAGGTGCCAACCTTGGTTGGCACGCGTTTCGATCAGCCCTTCAGCGCCGCCTTCACGAACGGCGGGGTCACCAGCACGCCGGTGTGCAGCGCGGCGGTGTAGTACAGGGTGTCGAAGGTCTTGGCGGCCGAATCGGCCTGGCGGAAGTCGAAGCTGCTGTCGCCCTTGCGCGCCAGGGTCACGCTCCACCAGCCGGTGGGGTAGCACGGCTGCGGGAACGGCAGGGTCTTGAACGAACCGAAGCCGGCCTTGCCCATTTCGGTGCGCATTTCGTTGATCAGCTCCAGCTGCATCAGCGGCGACTCGGACTGCTGCACCAGGATGCCGTCGTCCTTCAGGGCCTTGAAGCAGCTCTCGTAGAACGCCTTGTTGAACAGGCCTTCGCCCGGGCCGACCGGATCGGTCGAATCGACGATCACCACGTCCACGCTGCCGGCCGGGCAGTTGGCCATGTAGGCCACGCCGTCGTCGAACATCAGCTCGGCGCGCGGGTCGTTGTTGGAATCGCACAGTTCCGGGAAGTGCTTGCGCGCCATCACCGTCACCTGCTCGTCGATGTCGCACTGGGTCACGCTCTCCACGCCCTTGTGCTTGAGCACTTCGCGCAGGGTGCCGCAGTCGCCGCCGCCGATGATCACCACGCGCTTGGGCGCGGCGTGGGTGAACAGCACCGGGTGGCTGATCATCTCGTGGTAGAAGAAGTTGTCCTTGCTGGTCAGCATGATGGCCCCATCGATGGTCATCAGGTTGCCCCAGTCGGTGGTCTGGAAGATCTCGATCTTCTGGAACGGCGACTGCACTTCGTCCAGCTTGCCGGTGATGCGGTAGCCGATGGCCGAGCCGGTGCGCTCGAAGTGTTCGATGTACCAGTTGCTGTTGTCAGTCATGGGAAAGCATTCCTGTTCGGAGGGGATGGAGCCGGGCTGAAGGCGGGGTGCCACGCATCCGGACGGATCGGCCCGTTCAGGTTCAGACCTGCCACGGGCGCGGGCGCGCATGATAACGAACCTGTGGGCATATAGGCGTTATCATGCCCCCCCTTTTATTTGCCACAAGGCCGACTGCAATGACCGATTGGTCCCTCGACCAAGCCCGCAAGACCTACTCGATCCCGCACTGGGCGGATGGTTATTTCGACGTGGATCAGGCCGGGCACATGGTGGTGAGACCGACCGGGGCGGATGGCCCGGTGGTGTCGCTGCCCAAGGTGGTGGATGCCGCGCGCGCGGCCGGCGCCAAGCTGCCGCTGCTGGTGCGCTTCCCGGACATCCTGGGCCAGCGCCTGGGCAAGCTGCAGGCGGCGTTCGCCCAGGCCCAGCAGGATTGGGACTACCCGGGCGGCTACACCGCCGTGTACCCGATCAAGGTGAACCAGCACCGCGGCGTGGCCGGCACCCTGGCCAGCCACCACGGTGAGGGCTTTGGCCTGGAAGCGGGCAGCAAGCCGGAACTGATGGCCGTGCTGGCGCTGTCGCGCCCGGGTGGCCTGATCGTCTGCAACGGCTACAAGGACCGCGAGTACATCCGCTTGGCCCTGATCGGCCGCAAGCTGGGCTTGCAGACCTTCATCGTCATCGAGAAGCCGTCCGAGCTGAAGCTGGTGCTGGAAGAATCCAAGGCGCTGGACGTGAAGCCCGGCCTGGGCGTGCGTATGCGCCTGGCCTCGCTGGGCGCCGGCAAGTGGCAGAACAGCGGTGGCGACAAGGCCAAGTTTGGCCTGTCCCCGCGCCAGCTGCTGGACCTGTGGAAGTCGCTGCGCGATACCGAATATGCCGACTGCCTGAGCCTGCTGCATTTCCACATGGGCTCGCAGATCTCCAACGTGCGCGACATTGCCAACGGCATGCGCGAAGCCACCCGTTACTTCGTCGAGCTGTCACAGCTGGGTGCGAAGATCACCCACGTCGACGTGGGCGGCGGCCTGGGCGTGGACTATGAAGGCACCCGTTCGCGCAGCTTCTGCTCGATCAACTACGGCCTGAATTCGTACGCCAGCAACATCGTGCAGCCGCTGGCCAACGCCTGCGAAGAACACGGCCTGACCCCGCCACGCATCGTCACCGAGTGCGGCCGTGCGATGACCGCGCACCACGCAGTGCTGATCGCCAACGTGTCTGAAGTGGAACAGGCGCAGGAAGGCCGCGTGCCGGACCAGCACGACGACGAGCCGGCTTCGATCCGCCACCTGCGCGAGATCCACGAAGAACTGGACGTGCGTCCGGCGGTGGAACTTTTCCAGGAAGCACAGCATTTCCACGCTGAAGGCCTGTCCAGCTATGCGTTGGGCCAGATCGACCTGCCGCAGCGTGCGCGCATCGACGATCTGTTCTATGCCATCGCCCATGGTGTGCGTGCGCGCCTGAGCTACGACGAGAAGAGCCATCGCCCGGCACTGGATGAACTGAACGAGCGCCTGGTCGACAAGTACTTCGTCAACTTCAGCGTGTTCGAATCGATTCCCGATGCGTGGGCGATCGACCAGGTGTTCCCGATCGTGCCGATCGAGCGCTTGAACGAGGCGCCGGATCGCCGCGGCATCATCGCCGACATGACCTGCGATTCCGATGGCATGGTCAAGACCTACGTCGAGAACGAAAGCCTGGACAGCTCACTGCCGCTGCACGCGATCAAGCACGGCGAAAGCTACCGCATCGGTTTCTTCATGGTCGGTGCCTACCAGGAAATCCTCGGCGACATCCACAACCTGTTCGGTGATACCGACGCGGTGGAAGTGCTGGCCGATGCCGATGGCTACGCCATCACCCAGCAGCGTCGCGGCGACACCACCGATGTGATGCTGGATTACGTGGGCTACAAGCTCGATGACCTGCGTGCGGCCTACGCCGACCGCGTGGCATCGGCGGGCCTGTCGCCGGAGCGCGCGCAGGAGCTGTCCGAAGCGCTGGAAGCGGGCCTGACCGGTTACACCTACCTGTCCGACGAACCGCTGATCTGAGGGTGACGGGAACGCCGGGCATGGCCCGGCGCTACCGGTGCTGATGAGCGCCCGCGCGATCTTCCACCTGTTCCTGCATGCCGCCGTGCCAGCCCTGCTGGCATGGCTGTTCTGGCGCAAGCGCTTCGCCTCGGCGTGGTTGTTGCTGCTGCTGGGCTGGATAATCGATCTGGACCACCTGCTGGCCGACCCGATCTACGCCCCGAACCGCTGCAGCATCGGCTTCCATCCACTGCATACCGCGCCGGCGATTGCCGTGTATGCGGGCCTGTGCGTGCCGAAGAAAACGCGGCTGGTGGGCATCGGTTTGATGATCCACATCGTGCTGGATGCCATCGACTGCTGGTGGATGCATCACCGTTGAGGCTTGGTAGATGTCGACCTTGGTCGGCGCTCTTGATGCGTGTCGACCAAGGTCGACACCTACCGGGTGGCGCGTGATCCGGTAGCGCCGGGCCATGCCCGGCGAGCGCAGCGGCACGTCACCCCATCGGCAACCACAACGTGGCGCGCAATCCGGGCTGCGCATTTTCCAACGCCAACCGCCCGCCATAACTGGCGGCGATATCGCCCACGATGGCCAACCCCAGGCCGCTGCTGCTTTCGCGCTCATCCAACCGCACGCCGCGCTGGGTGACCTGCGCCAGTGCCTCGGCTGCCAGACCTGGACCGTCATCGCGCACGTCGATGCGCAACTGCCTTTCGTCCACGCGCGCCGTCACTGTGACTTCCCGCTGCGCCCACTTGCCGGCGTTGTCGAGCAGGTTGCCAAGCATCTCTTCCAGGTCGGCGCTGGCACCGGCGAACTGCAGGTCGCTGGCAATACCCTCGGCCTGGAACTGCAGCGCACGGTCACCATGCACGCGGGCCATCAACCCGCCCATCGACTGCGCCACCGCTGCAACCGGCGTGCGTTCGCGATGGTCGGCGGTCAGCCCGGCGGCAAGATAGCGATCGACGCTGACCTGCATGCGCGCGCCCTGTTCGCGCAGCGTGGTGCGCCACGCGCGGCCTTCGCCATCAGCTTCGGCGGCGAGCACGCTCAGTGGCGTTTTCAGCGCATGCGCCAAGTCCTGTGCACTGGTACGCGCGCGCGCCACCATTCGTTGCTGGTGGTCCAGCAGCGCATTGAGCTCGTCACCCAGTGGCGCGATTTCAGCGCCCAATCCCGCTGTATCGATGCGCTGTGCATCGCCGCGGCGCACACGCTCCAGCTGCGTACCGAGGCGTTGCAGCGGGCGCAGGCCGAAACGCACCTGGCTGGCCAGTACCGCCAGCCATGCGGCGACCAGGATGGCCAGCGCCATCGCGCTGCGTTGGCGGAACGCGGCGACATCCGCGTCCAGTGCGCTGCGATCGGTGGCGACCACGGCAACATAGGGCTCGCTCGCACGTGGCAGGCGCACCTGCTGCACGCGCGCGCGCAGCGACTGCTGCAGCGGCCCTGGCAGATTGCGTTCGGTCGTGCCATTGGCGGCCACGGGCAACGTCTCGTCCCACAGCGAACGCGACTGCAGCAGCACCTTGCCGCTGCCATCTGCGATCTGCCAGTAGGCGCCGGAGAACACACGCTGGAAACGCGCGTCATTGGGCTCCTGGCGCAGCTGCAGCTGACCGTCGGCATCGATCTCGGCCTGCGCCAGCAGGGTCAGCATGTCCTGCTGCAGTTCGTTGTCCAGGCGGTCGCGCGCGCTGCGCTTGAACAGTTCGCCCAGCAGCGCACTGGCCAGTGCCGAGACCAGCAGCAGGCCGATGCCGCCGGCCAGCAGCAGCCGGCGTCGCAGTGACGGTTGCCGGCTCACGGCGCAGCCAACCGCCAGCCCTGGCCGCGCACGGTCTGGATCAGGTCCGCACCAAGCTTGCGGCGCACGCGCCCCAGCAGTACGTCCAGCGCATTCGAATCCGGGTCGTGACCGCCATCGAACACATGTTCGCCCAGGCGGTCGCGGCCGATCACCTGGCCGCTGTGGTGGATGAAGTAGCTCAGCAGGCGGAATTCCTGCGGGCTCAGCGCCAACGCCTGGCCATCCAGGTCGAAGCGCCCGGCATTGACGTCCAGCTGCAGCGGACCGCACTGCAGGCGCGGGCTGGCATGGCCGCGGCTGCGGCGGATCAGGGCGCGCAGGCGCAGCACCAGTTCATCGGCCTGGAAGGGTTTGGTCAGGTAGTCGTCGGCGCCGGCATCGAAGCCGGCCAGCTTGTCGTGCCACCGTCCGCGCGCCGTCAGCACCAGCACCGGAAAGTCGCGGCCGTTGCCGCGCCAGCGTTCGATCACGCTCAGGCCGTCCAGCCCTGGCAGGCCCAGATCGACGATGGCGGCCTGCAGGTCTTCCACCTGGCCGATCTCCTCGGCCTGGCGACCATCGGCCACCACCTCAACCACGTAACCGGCCTGCTCCAGCAGCGGCTGCAGGCGCTCGGCCAATGCGCCATCGTCTTCGGCCAACAGGATGCGCATCAGTCGTCCAGCTCCGTCTTCAACAGCCTGCCGTTGCGCGCATCATAGTCCAGCTCCACCACCACGCCGTTGGCGCGCAGGATCTCCACTTCGTACACGCCATCGTCCAGCTCCACTTCCAGCAGCTGGCCGGGGTGGCGCTTGAGCGCATCGCGCACCACGCTTTCCAGCGGCACGTAACGGCCCTGTTGCACGGCCCGGCGCGCGACCTGCTGTGCCGGGTCCTGGGAAGGGCCGTGGGCGGTCGGGGCGCTGGCCAGTGCCAGCAGCAGGGACAGGGAAGGCAGGATCGGCACGTGGATGATGGGGAATGGGGAACAGGCACGAGTGTGCGGCCGCTGACTAACCATTGGCTAACAGCGCCGGCTAAGTGGCTGTTAACCACGCGGCGCATCGTGGCGTTGCCGGGATGGTCCGGCACCGAACAGGAGAACCCCCATGTTGAAGTCGCTCACCCTCGCCACTGTCGTTGCGTTCGCCGTCGCTCCCGCTGCCCAGGCCGCACCGCTGGGCATGGCCCAGGTCGAACAGACCCTGCGCAAGGCCGGCTACACCCAGATCCATGAGATCGAGCGCGATGATGGCCTGTGGGAAGCCGATGTCAGCCGTGCCGATGGTCGCTTCAGCGAGGTGTATGTGGACCCGAAGACCGGCGAGATCTTCGACGAGCACGACAGCCGCGCGCTGCTGGGCACCGAGCAGGTGCTGGCCAAGGCGCAGTCGCAGGGGCTGCGTGAGATCCATTCGCTGGAACGCGATGGTGCAACGTGGTCGCTGGAAGCGCGGAATGCCCGCAACCAGCGTGTGGAAGTGCGCGTGAGTGGTTATGACGGCCGCATCCTGCACAGCGAGCGTGATGGCTGGCTGGATTGATGCCTGCTGGGGTGGGCGTGTCGACCAAGGTCGACAGCTACCTGGTAGAGCCGGCCGCTGGCTGGATTGAGCTGCGCTTCGGTAGATGCCGACCTTGGTCGGCACAGGGCCGGAAGAGCGTGTCGACCAAGGTCGACACCCACCGATTGATGGCGGGTAGAGCCGGCCGCTGGCTGGATTGAGCTGCGCTTCGGTAGATGCCGACCTTGGTCGGCACAGGGCCGGAAGAGCGTGTCGACCAAGGTCGACACCCACCGATTGATGGCGGGTAGAGCCTGCCGCTGGCTGGATTGAGCTGCGCTTCGGTAGATGCCGACCTTGGTCGGCACAGGGCCGGAAGAGCGCGTCGACCAAGGTCGACACCCACCGATTGATGGCGGGTAGAGCCGGCCGCTGGCTGGATTGAGCTGCGCTTCGGTAGATGCCGACCTTGGTCGGCACAGGGCTGGAAGAGCGCGTCGACCAAGGTCGACACCCACCGATTGATGGCGGGTAGAGCCGGCCGCTGGCTGGATTGAGCTGCGCTTCGGTAGGTGCCGACCTTGGTCGGCACAGGGCCGGAAGAGCGTGTCGACCAAGGTCGACACCCACCGATTGATGGCGGGTAGAGCCGGCCGCTGGCTGGATTGAGCTGCGCTTCGGTAGATGCCGACCTTGGTCGGCACAGGGCCGGAAGAGCGTGTCGACCAAGGTCGACACCCACCGATTGATGGCGGGTAGAGCCTGCCGCTGGCTGGATTGAGCTGCGCTTCGGTAGATGCCGACCTTGGTCGGCACAGGGCCGGAAGAGCGCGTCGACCAAGGTCGACACCCACCCAAGGCGCGGATTACCAGCCGTAAGGCGGCGGGTAGTCCCAATAGCCGGGGCCACCACCGTAGTAGCCACCACCACCATACGGCCCGAAGAAGCCCGGGCCCTTGCCTTCGCTCACGTGGATGTTGACGTTGACCCCACGGGTCTTGCCTTCATCGTTGGTGTAGTTCTTGCTGAGGTTGAGCGTGGCGGCGTTGTAGTGGGTGTTGCCGTAATTCTTGGCGTAGCCGATGCCGGTGGTGAAGCTGCCGGACACCTTGACCTTGTCATCCGTCACGTCGGCGATCCTACCGTCGCCATTCACGCGCGGGCCGGTCTTGTCGCCGTAGAACGTGCCGGGCGGATCCTGTTGCAGCGTCGGATCGTTGAGATAGCGCATCGGCGTCTGCGGCACGGACAGGTCCAGGCCGGACGCCTGCGGCGCGGTGGCGCCGGCGGCGGACTGCGCCAACGCGGTCCCGGGCAGGGCGGCCAGGCACAGCAGCAGGGTCAGGGGGCGGATCATGACGGCGCTCCAACGGAGAGGGGCCGCGCAGCACGCGGCGGTACAGGCCGACGCTAGCAGGCGTTGCTTGAATGATGCCTGTCGGCGCCCGCTTGCGGTAGAGCCAGGCCATGCCTGGCTGCACGCTACAACCGCCCGAACCCGAACAGCGCCGCCAGTGGATGCTTGCGCCGCTCGATCCCGGCGCGCAGCAGCTCGGCACCGATCATCGAATAGGTGATGCCGTTGCCGCCGTAGGCCATGGCGAACTGCACCCGCGGGCCCCACTGCGCATGCGGCCCGAAGAACGGCAGGCCGTCGGCGGTCTCGGCAAAGGTGCCCGCCCACGAGAACGCCGGGGTCGGCTGCAGGTGCGGGAACCACTGCAGCACTTGCTTCATCAGTTTGCGGGCCTTGCTGTCCACCCGGCCATCGCGGCGGGCAGGAACATCGATGGCGTCGTCCAGCCCGCCCACCAGCAGCCGACGGTCGCCGGTGGCGCGCAGGTACAGGTAGGGGCGCGCGCTCTCCCAGACCATCGTGCGCTGCAACCAACCCAGCTCGTCGGCGTTGATCGGGTCAGTGATGAAGGCATAGCTGCTGCGGTTGCGGGCTACGCGCGGGTCCAGCCATTGCTGGTTGGCATAGCCCATCGCCAGCACCACGTGGCGGGCGTGGATCTGCATGCCGGATTCGGTGCGGGCGGTCACGCCGCGCGCGCTGGGGGTGAGGGCATGCAGCACGGTACGGTCGTGGACCACGCCGCCGCGCTTGCGCACGCGCTCGAGCAGGCCATAGGCCAGACGGTACGGATCCACGCGCGCAGCCTGACGGGTCAACAGCGCACCGCCGGCATCGACGCTGAAACGTTCCTGCAGCGCGTCTCGGTCCAGCCAGCGCGCATCCAGGCCGATGCCACGACGTGCCTCGCCTTCGGCCATCAGCCGCGGTACGTCACGGCGGCGACTGGCCAGGTATAGGCTGTCCATCTGCTTGAAATCCACATCCTTCAAGCCGCGTGCCACTTGGCGCAGGGCCGGGATCGCAGCGGCGCATGCCCGGTAGGCCAGCGCCGCAGCGTCTTCGCCGTACTGCGAGGCCAGCTCCAGCAGATGGGTGTCGATCTCGTACTGCAGCAACGCAGTACTGGCTGCGGTGCTGCCCCAGCCGATGTCGCGCTGTTCGATCACCGCCACATCGTGCCCATGGGCCGACAGCTCATCGGCGATCAGCGCGCCGGTGATGCCGCCACCGACCACCAGCACATCGCACTGCAGATCCTGTTCCAGCGGCGGGAAGGCCTGGATCAGGCCGTTGCGCACCGCCCACCACGGGTAGCCACTCTTCAGGTCCATGCGCGTTCGTGCTCAGGCAGTGGGATGGCCGGTATGCGGGGTCTGGATCAGTTCGGACAGATCGAAGCCCTGCAGGCGGGCGGCAGCCAGATAATGGTCCTGCACGGTGGCATCCAGCCGGGGCTCACGCGCCAGCAGCCACAGGTACTTGCGATCCGGGCTGCCGACCAGGGCAACGCTGTAGTCCGGCGCCACCTGCATTACCCAGTAGTCACCCTTGGCGAAGGGCAGCCAGCGCAGGCCCTTGGGCAGGAAGCTGACTTCCAGCCGCGCGCTGTCGTTGTCGATGGCGCAGGCCTCACCGGTGGCTTCCTCGACCTCGCCATCCATGCGGCAGCGGTTGGTGACACCCACGTTGCCGTTGTCGAGCAGCTGGTAGTGGGCCGACACGTCGGTGCAGCCCTCCGGCTCGTGGCGCATCGGCAGGCGGGCGATCTCGTACCAGGTGCCCAGGTAGCGGGGCAGCTTGAGGTCGGTGACGGTCTTCAGGGGTGGCAGGTCGGTCATTGTCAGGCGTGGCAGGAGAGGACCTCCACGATGACGAGGGCGCTGCCACGGGCGGGTGAAGCCGGGGCGAGGGCCATGTCCAGAACGTTCCGTCGCCCGGGCGGAGCGCGTGCCGTTATCGGCGCAGCGGTATGCTTCCGCCAGCGTCGCGTTTTTCCGATCCAACCGCAGTGGAGGTGCCGATGTACCAGGTGATCCTGTTGAAGAGTGAAACCCAGTTCGCCCGCGAGCAGTGGCCGCAGGTCGACGATCTGGTGGACTACGAAGGCGTGGCCTACAGCCTGCGCGCCGGGCCGCGCCAGCCGTTGCCGACCGACCATGCCTGGCACCCGATCGCGGTGTACGCGCCGGATGAGATCACCGAGGAAGAATTCCAGGAGTGGTACGCGCTGCAGCAGCCGCAGGTGGAAGAGCTGCGCCTGAAGTACTGAGCCGCGACCGGCGGCCAGCGCCTGCGCATCCGCCGTTTACAGTACCTGCCGTATAGTCGCGCGCAGGCGCGGTGGTCCGCGCAAAACGGTATGGCTGGCTTGTCTTCCTTCTTCCGAACGATCCTGGTGCGTGGCCCGTGGTTGGGCCTGCTGTTGTGTTGCACGCTGCTGCTGGCTGTGCCGGCGCTGGCCCAGGATGACGACCCCACACCGAAGCAGCAGCTGGCGCAGATCGACAGCACGCTGAAGGATGTTCAGCGCAAGCGCGTTGATGCCGAAGCCACCGAAACGCTGGGCACGCTTTCGGAAAATGCGTCACAGGCCAAGCGCGATGCCGAGGCGCTGGAAAAGACCCTGCAGCCGCAGCTGGACCAGCTCAACGAGCAGCTGACGCAGCTGGGCGATGCGCCCAAGGACACCACTGAACCGCCGGAGCTGGCCGCGCAGCGGCGCACGCTGACGCGCCAGCGCGATGCCCTGGCGGCATCGATTGCCCAGGCCAAGTCCAGTGCCGTGCGTGCGCAGCAGTTGAGCGCGGACATCGACAAACAGCGCAACGCGCAGCGCACCGAGGAACTGGGGCGCAAGGTCGCCTCGCCACTGTCGCCAACGCTGTGGCGACAGGTGGCTGACCAGTTGCCGAACGATATCGCCCGCGTCACTCCTTTGGCCCAGCAGGGCCGCGCCGCGCTGACCACGGCCATTGCCACCCATGGCTGGGGCACGTTGCTGCTGGGGCTGGCGGCGGCACTGGTGATGATGTTCCCGCTGCGCCTGTGGCTGCGCGCGCTGGGGCGCCGGTTCGCTGCGTCCGAGCGCGCCCCCGACGGTCGCCTGCGCCGCTCCGGCCTGGCCATGTGGCTGCTGCTGGTGGGCACTCTGCTGCCCGGTTACGCCGTGGTGGTGCTGGTGGCCGCGCTGGATGCCATCGGCGCGATTCCGCCGCGACTGCAGAGCGTGGCTGAAGGCGTGCAGGCGGCGACGTTCGCGGCGGCCTTCATTTCCGCGCTCAGCGCCTGCCTGCTGGTGCCCAAGCGGCCCTCCTGGCGGCTGCTGAACCTCGATGACACTGCCGCGCTGAAACTGCGCAAGTACGCCTGGGGTGCTGCGGCCTTAGCCTGGCTGAGCACGGTGCTGGTGGCACTTGATCGCGCCACGCGCACCAGCGATGTCACCACGGTGGCGCTGGACGGCGTGATCGCGCTGACCTACCTGGGCCTGATCATGGCCATGCTGGTGACCCTGGCGCGCCTGCATCGGCGGCAGACCGCCGAGGCCGAGGCGAAGCTGGAAGCACAGGCCGACGGCCAGGGCGCGGCCGTTCCGGTACGCCGCAGCAGCTGGCTGGTGCTGGCACGGGTAGCCGGAAACATCGCCGTGGTGGCCGCGATCATCGCCACCTTGATGGGCTATGTGAACTTCGCCAAGTTCGTGAACCAGCAGTTGATCGGCGGCAGCATCGTGGTGCTGGCCGCAACCCTGCTGTTCAAGTTCGTCGACGATTTCTCCACCTGGCTGCTCAACGCTGACAGCAAGGTTGGCCAGACCATCCTGCTCAGCACCGGGCTGAGCGTGTCGAAGCTGGAACAGGCGGGCGTGCTGCTGTCGGCGATGCTGCGTACCCTGGTGGTGTTGATCGCCCTGCTGGCGCTGGCCGCACCGTTCGGCAACATCGGCACGATCGTTGAACGCATCGCCTCGCTGGCCAATGGCATTGTGATCAACAAGGACCTGACGCTGCAGCCGGGCCGCATCGTCACCGGCGTGCTGGTGCTGCTGGTGGGCATGGGCCTGACCCAGCTGCTGCAGCGCTGGTTGACCGATACCTACCTGCCCAAGACCGAACTCGACCTGGGTGCACGAAATTCGATCAGCACCATCGCCGGCTACGTCGGCATCATCCTGGTGGGCCTGTGGGCGCTGACCGCGATGGGCCTGAACCTGAAGAACCTGGCGCTGCTGGTCAGCGCGCTCTCGGTGGGTATCGGCTTCGGCCTGCAGGCGATCATCCAGAACTTCGTCTCGGGACTGATCCTGCTGACCGAACGCCCGGTGAAGATCGGTGACTGGGTGAAGCTGGGTGACCAGGAAGGTGATATCAAGCGCATCAACGTGCGTTCGACCGAGATCCAGGTGAGCGACAAGTCCACCCTGATCGTGCCCAATTCGGAACTGATCACCAAGACCATCCGCAACATGACGATGGGCAACAACCAAGGCCGCATCCAGATCCAGTTCGCGGTGCCGGCCAGTAGCGACGTTGCGAGCCTGCGACAGGCACTGCTGGATGCCTATGGCGCCCACAACACGGTACTGCAGCAGCCGGCGCCATCGGTGTACATAGACAGCATCGCCGGCGGCCAGATCACCATCAACAGCTTCGCCTACGTGGCCAGCCCGCGGCAGGTGTATGGCACGCGCAGCGATCTGTATTTCAGCCTGCTGCAGATCCTGGCCGAGCGGAATATTCCGTTGTCCACGCCGACCGACATCCACATCACCCGAGACTCGCAGCAGTAAGAGGAGTTGGGGCGGCAGGGCTGCGCCCTGCACCTGCAGAGGCCGAAGCAACGGCAACAGCCGAAGCAACAGCAAACGCGGGTATTCCGTGGGGTGGCGGGGCGGTGTCGGATTGCGGGGACGCCGCAAGTACGTCCTTGTAGGCTTGGCAGCCGCATCCATGCGGCTGACACCCCGCAATCCGACACCGCCCCACCTTCGACAGTTTCCCGATGTCTGGTAGATCCACGCCATGCGTGGATGAATCTCCATCGAAATCGAATATTTCGACAATTGATCAAAAAGCATCCACGCATGGCGTGGATCTACGTGTCGACCAAGGTCGACACCCACCAAAAGCAGGCCATGACATTCCGACAGATCGCGGAAATCTGTCGAAGGCGGGGTGGGTCCGGTTGCGGGGGTGTCCGCGGCATGGATGCCGCGGCCAAGCCTCCATGGACGGATTCACGGCGTCCCCCGCAACCGGACCCACCCCGCCATCCCACAGGAAACCCGCTTTTGCTTCGGCTGTTGCCGTTGCTTCGGCTTCGGCAGGTGCAGGGCGCAGCCCTGCCGAAACCCCTTTATCCCCGCGGCCGCCCGCGCGAGGGCACCAGTGCGAACGTATCCACTGCCAGCTTCTCGGCATGGTTCAACCACGCGCGGATCTCCAGATCATCCACTTCGTGGTCCAGGCCGAAGGACACATTGATCTTGCCGTCGGCATCGGGCTGCACCCACTGCTGGGCCAGCACTACCTTGCGCTGCGAGGACACCGCTTCGATCCAGAAACCGCGATCCGGGCGCGTACTCGCCACCAGCTGCAGCATGTACTGGCCGGCGCGGGTACGGCGGCCCTTCTGCGTGATCATGTGTGCCTGGCGCACGCTGGGGCGAGGGCCCTGGAACGCATCCAGCGGCGCATCCACGTCGATGCCGTTGCGCAGCTGGCCATCGCGGTACAGCTTGATGCCGTTGTCACGGTTCACCAGCAGCGCGCACCAGTCGCCGTCGGCTGAGCCATCCTCGAACGCGGTGCAGCGATCGACGTAGGCCAAGGTGTTGTCCGGGTCCGCGTCGTCGAACTGGCGCGAGGTGTTCTCCAGGTACACCGATTTCAGGTCCCAGTCCTTGTCGTACTCCAGCAGCACCGGCGGCTGCACGTGCTGCAGGCCGACCACCACCTGGTCGTCGCCGTCGATCTTCAGCTGCCGGGTGGGTTCACCCAGCCACAGCGAGCGCGCGAAGGCCAGGTACTGCGGATAGTCGCGGCCACCATCGCGACGCGCTGCGGCGCTGGCACTCGGTGCGCGCTTGTCATCCAGCAGCGACCGGCCAAAGCCCATCGTCTGCAGGTTCGGATCGAGCAGGCTGAGCAGGGTGGCACCGGAATCCAGCGTCGAGCCGTCTTCAGCCGCCAGCTGGCGCGGGGTCACGCCGTCACCGAGGAACAGCAGCAGGTTCTCGCGCTTCTGCCTGGTCAGGATATGGCTGAGATCATTGGGCATGGCCAGGTGATCGGAGGCGATCACGATCAGCGTGTCCTTGCCATACGGACTGGCCTGGATGCGTTCGACCAGCTGCGAGATCAGGCGGTCGGTGCACTTCAGCGCATTGAGCATGCCGATGTTGCCGTGCTGGCTCTGGTAACGCGTGCCTTTGCAGGCCACCGGCAGATGCCCGGCCGGGTGGTGCGTGTCCATGGTCAGCGTGGTCAGCATGAACGGCGCGTCCTGCCGCGACAGCTGCTCAAAGCGCTGGTAGGCGGTGTCCAGCAGCACGTCGTCATGCACGCCCCACGCCGAGTAGTGGATGCGACCGATCTTCTTCTGCTGCTTGAACCACGCCAGGTCATGCACTTCATCGAAGCCATGGCTGGCCAGGAACTGGCCCTTGCCGGCGAACTGGCCGTTGGCGCCGCCCAGATAATGGTTGGTGTAGCCCTGCTGCTTCAGGTAGTCGCCCAGGCACACGGCCTTGGGCAGGAAGCTGCCCATCCGGTCCATGCTGTTCTCATCGCCCTGCGAGGTGGTCAGCGGCACGCCGCACATCGATGACACCAGACCGGCGATGGTCCAGCCGCCGCCTTCGGCCGAGGCAAGCCCGCGTACATCCAGCGACCTGGCCGCCAAGCGGTTGAGATTGGGCATCAGGCCGGGAAACACGGCCTCATCCAGATAGGTGCGCTCCAGGCTCTCGCCGTAGATCCAGACGATGTTGCGTGGGCGCTGCAGGGCCTGCGTGGGTACCTGGTATTCGGGGGCGATACGGGCGAAATCCACCGGGCGCAGCTGCTGGTACAGGCGTTGGCCATCGCGCGCCAGTGGGCTGATCATGATCGTGGCCACCCACAGCGCGGCGAAACCGGCAAACCACGCACCACCGGCCGTGGGGCGGTGCCAACGCTTCACCCGCGTGGCGAACAGCGGCAGCAGCGACACGGCAGCCAGCACGATGAAGCCGGCGATATAGCCCTTGAAGTCGGCGACACCGGCGCCCTCCATGTCCGCACCCAGGTGATACAGGGTAGCGGCGTTGAGTCCGTCACCGGACAGCTTGTCGATCAGCCACCAGGCACTGAGCGCCAGCAGCAACAGCGAGAACAAGCCGGCTTTCCACCACACCCACTTTGCGGACGCGAGGAACAACCAGGACAACAACAACAGCGACAGCAGCAGAATCCAGAGCATGGGCAGCTTCGGCAGTGACGGGGTGGCGATGGACGTCGTACCGACGCGTGTCCATCCGACCGGCGCTGCTGCAAGCACATCTGCATGACAGGCCGATGACCTGATAGTGCATGCACGAACCTGACTGAAATGTTTGTTGAAATCGCGCGTGCGATATCACGCCGCGAACGTAAATCGAGCGTGAAAACTCACGCTCGATTGCATTAAAAATCGCATGAATGCGCTGTTTTCGTAGATCCGCGACACGCGTGGATACGACAGCGCATCAACGCTATCGATGTCCACGTTCCTCGCGCGAACGCGCACGCCGATCGAACAGCAATGCGCTGGTGACGATGCCCAGACCAAGCACCACGCCGATCAACAGCAGCACCAAGGCGATGGCGGGATAGCCGAGCACATGCCAGCCGGTATCGATCTTCATCATCATCGCCGCCGCCATGATCAACGCCGCGCTGATGATGCCGGCCGCAACACGGTTGGCGATCTTCTGCAGGTTCTCCATCAATCGCGACTCTTCCAGCCCGGTCACCTTCATCTGCAGGCGATTCTCGGCCAGCAGCGCCATGATGTCCGATAGCTTGCGCGGCCCATCGCGCAGCAACTGCTGCAGTTCCATTGCTTCGCTGGCCAGGTTGGCGGCCGACAGCGATTTTTTCAGGCGCGCGCGCATCACATGCTGCAGCTGGCGCTCGACGATACGGCGGGTATCCAGATCCGGTGCCAGAAGGCGGCATACGGTTTCAAGGTTGAGCAGCGCCTTGCCCAGCAAGCTCAGCTCCGGCGGCGTGCGCAAGCCGGACGAGGTGGCGATGCGAACCATGTCCAGCACCACACGCCCTTCGGAGAAATTCGCGCTGGCCGCGTAGCGTGCGATCAGCTGGCCGGTCTCGCGCAGGTAGCGCTCCTCATCGAAGGCCTCCAGCCGGGTGCTGATGCTGATCAGGTCATCGGCCACTTCCTCGCCGCGGCCATCGACGGCGGCGAACAGGATCTTCAGCAGCCGCTCGCGCAGGCGTGGCGGCATGTGCGCGACCATGCCCAGATCGAAGATCGCCAGGCGCCCGTCGGGCATCACCCGCAGATTGCCGGGGTGCGGGTCGGCGTGGATCTCGCCGTGCACGAAGATCTGGTCCAGGTAACCGCGGATCAGCGCCGCTGCCAGCGGGTCCATCGCTTCTTCGGTACGGCGCACATCGGGAATGGCATCCACGCGTACGCCGCTGGCCAGTTCCATGGTCAGCACGCGATGACTGCAGTAATCCCACAGTGGCTGCGGAATCCACAGGCGCCGGAACGGCTTCAGATGACGGCCGAAGCGCGACAGGTTCTCGGCCTCGGCGTGGTAATCCAGCTCCTGCATCAGGGTCTTGGAGAACTCGTTGAGCCAGTCACGCAGGCGCACCCGCCGGCCGATCTGGGTCAGGTGGTCGGCGGCCAGGGCGAAGCTGCGCAGCACTTCCAGATCCGAACGCAGTTGCGCGGCCACCTCGGGCTTCTGCACTTTCACTGCGACCTCGCGGCCGTCATGCAGCACCGCGCGATGCACTTGGGCGATGGACGCGCACCCCAGCGGCTGCGGATCGAATGCGGCGAACAGCTTGTTCACCGGCGCGCCCAGCTCCTGCTCGACGATGGCATGGATACGTTCGACCGGGATCTCGGCCACCTTCTCCTGCATCCGCTCCAGTGCGGTGGCGAACTCCACCGGCACCATGTCCGGGCGGGTGGACAGCATCTGCCCGAGCTTGACGAAGGTGGGCCCCAGCGCTTCCAGGTCACTGACGAACTGCTCGGGATTGCCGTCCGGTGGCACGTCGGTGTGGCTGCCCGCAGCGTCCAGGTTCATGCCGGAGAACACGCCGGAATGGCGGTAGCGCATCAACAGACGCAGGATCTGGCTGCGCCGGTTCATGCCCCGGATCAGCGGGGGATTGGCTGCGGCGGTGGGCGGCTTGCTCAAGTGGAACTCCCATGCGACTAGAACAGGTAGTGCCGGCCGCTGGCCGGCAATATCCGGAGCTTCGCGGTTGCCGGCCAACGGACGGCACTATCGGACTTTGCAGTGTCGCCGGGGGGCGGTAGGCACGCGGTGAATCCGACCGCTTCCTCAGCCGCCCCGGTATCGGTCAGAATCCGCTCATTCCCTCAACTGGATCCCCCATGGCCGGTGCCAGCCTGTTTGCCCTGCTCGACGATATCGCCTCCCTGCTCGACGACGTCTCGGTGCTGACCAAGGTCGCCGCCAAGAAGACTGCTGGCGTGCTGGGCGACGACCTGGCGCTGAACGCGCAGCAGGTGACCGGCGTCAACGCCAACCGTGAATTGCCGGTGGTGTGGGCGGTGGCCAAGGGCTCGCTGGTGAACAAGGTGATCCTGGTGCCGGCGGCGCTGGCGATCAGCGCGCTGGAAGCCTGGCTGCACAGCCGCGGCTGGAACGTGCCGCTGATCGTGCCGCTGATGATGATCGGCGGCGCCTTCCTGTGCTTCGAGGGCGTGGAGAAGCTGGCGCACCGGTTCCTGCATTCCGCCGATGAGGACGCCGAACACCAGGCCGAGCGGCGCAAGGCGCTGGCCGATGCGCAGGTGGACATGGTCGCGTGGGAAAAGGACAAGGTGAAGGGCGCGATCCGCACCGACTTCATCCTCTCGGCCGAAATCATCGTGCTGTCGCTGGGCGTGGTCGCCACGGCGTCGTTCATCAACCAGGTCAGCACCCTGGTGGTGATCGCGCTGGCGATGACCGTGTTCGTCTACGGGCTGGTCGCCGGCATCGTCAAGCTGGACGACCTGGGCCTGTACCTGTCGCGCAAGGGCGCGGCGCTGGCGGCAGTCGGCCGCGGCCTGCTGGTGTCGGCACCGTGGCTGATGAAGTTCCTGTCGGTGGCCGGAACCGCGGCAATGTTCCTGGTCGGCGGTGGCATCCTGGTGCACAACGTTGAACCGCTGCACCACGTGGTGCAGGCGCTGGGCGGTGAAGGCCAGTGGGGCTGGCTGGTCAACGCGCTGGGCAACATGGTGGTCGGCATCATCGCCGGTGCGATCGTGCTGGCGGTGGTGACCGGCTTCCAGAAGCTGCGCGGCAAGTAATCTGTAGAGCCGAGCCCACGCTCGGCTGCTCTACGGCGCTCCGCGCCGCCGCCCGAGCATGGGCTCGGGCGCTACAGAGTCCGCACGTTGGATCATCACCCCGCCTGCACCCGGTTCTTGCCTTGGCGCTTGGCCGCGTACAGCGCGTCATCGGCGCGCCGGAGCAGCGAATCGGCATCGTCGCCCGGCTGCCATTGCGCCAGGCCCGCGCTGAAATGCACGGGGATGCGCCGCTCCTGCAGCGTCAGCACGCGATGCGCCAATGAGCGCTGCAGCCGCTGCACCGTGGCCATGCTGTCCGCGCCAGGGGTTTCGGGAAGGACCAGCACGAACTCGTCGCCGCCCAGCCGGGCGATGCCATCGGTGGCACGCAGCAGCAGGCGGCACACCGCCACCAGGTGCTGCAGCAGGGCGTCGCCGCCGGCGTGGCCGTGTTCGTCGTTGGTCTGGTGGAAATCATCCAGGTCGATCACCGCCAGCCCCAGCGGCGAGTTGTTGCGTGCGGCGCGGGCCAGTTCGCGTTGCAGCAGTTCATCCAGGCCACGCCGGTTCAGGGCCTGGGTCAGCGGATCGATACGTGCCAGATCGCCGGCTGCGCGCAGATCCTGTTCCAGCTGGTTGATGCGCTGCTCGGCGCGTTCCACTTCCTGCCGCGCGCTGGCCAGGTGATCACGTGCCTGCGCCGCCTGCTGCTGCACTTTGCCAGTGTCCTGCATCACTTCCTGCAGCAGGTGGTTGAGGTCGGCGATGCTGCGCGCCTCGCGCAGCTGCAGCGCGTAGCTGCCGATGCGGTCGTGGTATTCACCGGTACTGGCAGCCATGCCGTCCATGCGCTCGATGAACTCGCCCATCAGGCTACGCATGGCTGCTTTCGAATCGTCGATTCCCTGCCGCAGCAGGCCCTGCTTGTAGATCACTTCGCGCAGCTCGGCGCGGGTGCGCTCGACCGATTCGGCTTCCAGCGGCCCGGCCAGCAACTGGCGCACGGCTGCGATCTGGCCCTGCAGCCAGCTGCGGTCATCCAGCAGCTCGCTGACGTTCTCCAGCAGCAGCGCGAACAACTCAAGCAACAACGCCTGCTGTTCCTGCCAGCTCTCGGCGCGCACGCCGATCTGGTGACCCAACTCGCGCGCACCTTGTTCGATCGGCTCCAGTGCCGCGCCCGGTTGCCACTGGCGCAGGCGTACGGCCAGTGCCTGGGCCTGCTCGCGCAGGTCGGGATCGTGCTGCAGCAGCGCCACCACCGCGCCGCCCAGCAGCAACCGCAACTGCTCGGACAGGCGCAGGCTGTCGGGCTGGCCATCGGGCGAATGCTGGTCGATGGTGCGGATGTACTTGTCGATAAGCTGCCGCATCGCCCGGCCATAGCGCGGCCAATCGGCGCTGGCCTGCGCCGATTGCAGGCGATCACCCATGTCGCCCAGCTCGCCCGGCAGGGTGGCCATGCCATTGGCGAAGGCGGCCAGCAGCGGCTCGGGTGCATCGGCCCCGGCAAACAGCTGCTGCAACGCCACGCTGCTACCGCCCTGCAGTACCACCCGATCGCCGCGCCCGTCATCGACAACCGCGCGCACGCGCGCAGGCGGTCCGATGGCGGTGCCGGGGGCAGGGCGGGGGTCGGGCTGGTCCGTCATGGAACAAATCCTGGGGTGGCAGGGGGCTGGTCACAGCATATCGGCGCAACTGGCGGTGGCTTGAACCGATAGGATGGGCGACAGGATGCCGCAGTGGAGGTGTGTATGCGTGTGATGTTGCTGGGGGCGACGGGACTGGTCGGAGGCCACGCCCTGTCGCTGCTGCTGGCCGACCCCCGCTGCAGTGCCGTGGTCGCGCCCAGCCGCCGCCCGCTGGCTGCGCCGCACGGGAAACTGCACAACCCGGTGCTCGACTTCGCCCGGCTGCCCGATGCACCGGACTGGGCCCGGGTGGACGCGGTGATCTGCGCCCTGGGCAGCACCATCGCCCAGGCCGGCAGCCGCGAGGCGTTCCATCGCATCGACCATGACTATCCGCTGGCCTCCGCCCGCCTGGCCCTCGCACAGGGTGCCGAGGCCTTCGCGCTGAACTCGGCCGCAGGCGCCAACCCGCGTTCGTCGATCTTCTACAGCCGGGTCAAAGGCGAGCTGGAGCGCGACCTGCGCGCGTTGGGGTTCCCGTCGCTGACGCTGGTACGGCCGGGGCTGATCGGCGGTGAGCGGCAGGAGGTCCGCCGTGGCGAACACTTCGCGCTGCAGGTGCTGGGCGTGCTGGGGCCGGTGTTGCCACGTTCGTGGCGGATCAATCCGGCACCGGTGATTGCCCACGCGCTGGTGGAGGCCGCACTGGCGCCGCAACCGGGCGAGCACGTGGTGCCGTCGCGCGATCTGGTGGGCTGATGTCGCGCGCGCTGCGTCTGACCCAGCTGCTGCAGGTGCTGCGCCGCCACCGCCGGCCGGTGGCCGGGCAGGCGCTGGCCGAGGAACTGGGCATCAGCCTGCGTACGCTGTACCGCGATATTGAAACGCTGCGCGAGCAGGGCGCCGACCTGCGCGGGGAAGCTGGCGTCGGCTACCAGCTGGAACCGGGCGATGTGCTGCCGCCGCTGACCTTGCCGCCGGCCGAGATCGACGCGCTGGTGCTGGGCCTGCGCTGGGTGGCGGCACGCACCGAGCCGGCGCTGGCCGAGGCCGCGCGTGATGCGTTGGCGCGCATCGCCCATGTGCTGCCAGCGGCACGCCGCGAGTCACTGCGTGACAATGGCTTGCGGGTGGGCCCATCGCGTACGGCAGCGAAGGTGCCCCCAGCGCGCCTGCAGGCCGTGCGCGAAGCGGTGGGCACGCAGCAGCGGCTGCAGTTCGCCTATGAAGATGCACAGGGACGGCGTACCGAGCGCGTGGTCTGGCCGTTCGCACTGGGGTACTTCGATGAGGTGCCGATGCTGGCAGCGTGGTGCGAGGGCCGCGAGGACTTCCGTCATTTCCGCCTGGATCGCATCCGCCATGTGCGTGCGTTGGAAGAGTGCTACCTGGTGCCGCGTGCCACCTTGCTGCGGCGCTGGCAGAAGGCGCAGGGCATCGCCCCGGATTGGCTGGACCGTTCGTAAACACAACGAGGGACGGCGCTACGCATCAACGGGGTGGGCTTACACAGCTGGAGGGCTATGTGCCGGGGGAGGCCGGGGGGGTACAGGTAATCGTCGATTCTATGGCCTGGGTTACGAGGCCCGACGCATCCTCCAAGGATGTCCTGACTTTCGAAACCTGGGGTTCACCAGGTTTACTGGGTGTACAACCCCAGGTGAAGGTGATGGGGGAGGGAACGTTTGTTTCGACTTTGGCGCGACCATTCCTGCAGATCCATCCGGCAGGACACGTTACGATTTCGAGGTTGATGTACACCGGGAACCGCGGATACCCACTAAAGTTCATCGCGGCCGTAACACTTGCGCCTGTTCCAGACACGTCCGGAACACTGTCCAGCTGAAATGGCTTCGTCAGGGTAGTGACGCCCAAGGCGGACATTCTCTCTATGGGCATGAAAAAAAGGTCATTTTCCCATGGAGAGCCATCTTTTCCCCTGCCATGAACAAGGCCGTAGGCGGTGCCGCCGGCATAGACCGGGCCACCACTATCGCCACCTCTATTCATCACGGTTCCGTCAAGGCTGACGACCTGGACGTAGGTACCAGCTTCCCCATTCCAGCTGGCTGCGAACTCTGCGTCTTTGATGGATCCGCATGTACGACCGGTCGTTACGCCGAACTTGCAGACCGTTGTACCTGGTGTCATGTCGGCAAGTGACGCCTCTTCGGATATTGCCAGTTTTGCCCCATCGACAATGATCTCGTTCGATTGGGAGAAGATGACGCCGCCACGTCGCTGTGCACCCCACTGAACGTCGTAAGATCCTTTGTTGCGTTCACTCTTGAATAGAATGCGAGCGGTTGGGTTGCGTTGATAATTGTCGTTGTCACAGTGACCGGCAGTGGCCAAGCCTAGTTCGCGAGTTGCAGTTTCGACCACGTTGAAGCCTGCTGTGCAGAGTTGCTGCTGATAACCTTCCAGTCGCCGCCCGCCCGCTACAGTATTTGTTGGCTCTATGAAGCCTGTGGTCTCTTTTATGCGGATGAAGTCGGCGACAGAGAGAAGTTTGGAAAGTCTGGCGCGTACGGCATCGGGATCGCGTACATATACCTCGACGATAGAGCTCTTTATGTTTACCGTGGCTGCAAACTCAATGCCCGCCTTGACGAGCTGCTCGGACACTTCCTCCTGGGTGGCGCGGAGAAGCTCGAGAGAACGTGGCGCATTTTCCGCAACGTAGAGGCGATCTTTGGTGTAGGCGGAAAGTTGGCCCGAGGCATCGCCGGTGAACCTCACGACGATTCTGAATTCAGGCGAATGCTCGATGTAGAGGCCGGCGAACGTATCCGGCTTCTCCCTCTGAAGCCGTGCGCTGAGCTTTCCGGCGGCCCGTTCCGCATCCATTCGTTGAGCGGCTTCGAACGTGCCTATGTGCATAGTTTCCGCGTAGTGCTGTATTGCCACATCCTTGGGGGCGTCGTCCGCAAAGGCGGGAGCGGCGGTGAGGATGGCTGCCAATAACGGCAGATATCTGCGTATTGCACTCATGAGCTTTCCTTTTCATGTGTATTACGTGAAGTGACGTTCCATCTACATTGACTCTAAATCATTTCTGTGAGTTGCAGTTGGTAACTGCGTCTCCCTTTGATTGCTCCGGGGATGGTCTCCAAAAGAGCGAAGGTTCATCGCCGACGAAAGCTCCCGCCATGACTTGGCTTTGCGACATATGACGAGATCACAGTGGATCGCCTGTTCCTCCATCCGATGGTGGAAGCACCCGCAATGCGCGAAATGTTCGAACGACGATCGACTCTACCCGGTCGATTTCATCTGCTTGGCCCACTGACAGAATCTGTCAGCAGGGCAGGGCCACCATGAATGCTCCCAACAACGGAGGTTCCCCATGTTCAAGCCCAGCACCCTGCTGCAGTACGTGCACGACGTCGCCGCCAGCGCCACGTTCTACAGCAGCATCCTCGGCAAACCGCCGGTCGAGCAGTCGCCCGGCTTCGCCCTGTTCCTGCTTGGCGATGGCGCCGCGCTGGGCCTGTGGCAACGCGATGACGTGCAGCCGCCGGTGAGCGCCGAAGCGGGTGCAGCCGAACTGGCGATGGTGGTGGCCAATCCTGATGAGGTGCAGCAGTTGCACGATGCCTGGCGCGCACTCGGTGTGCAGATCACCCAGGCACCGGTGGCGCTGGAATTTGGCCACACCTTCGTCGGCGTCGATCCCGATGGCCACCGACTGCGTGTCTACAGCCGCGCCGAGGGCATGGTCGCGCGCGATTGATCAGCGCGAAGTAGATCCACGCCATGCGTGGATGAAGACGCACAAAAAACGCCGGGCAATGCCCGGCGTTTTTCCAGTTCATGTGCCAACCAACGGTTGGCACCCACCGATCAGGTGGTCGATCAGCTGGCCAGCGCCAGATCGTCCATCATCGCGCGCAGGAAGCGGGCCGCTTCACCGCCGGTAGCAGCACGGTGGTCGAACGTCACCGACAGCGGGATCACCTTGTGCGCTTCCACGCCGCCCATCACCGGGGTCATCTGGTGGCGGGCGCGGCCGGCACCGACGATGGCCACGCACGGCGGCACCACGACCGGGGTCGCGTAGCGGCCGGCGAACATGCCGAAGTTGGACAGCGAGATGGTGTAGCCGCTCAGTTCCGACGCTGCGATCGAACGCGCTTCCACCTGCTCGCGCAGACGGTTCACGCCTTCGCGGATGCCACGGGCGTCGAGCATGTCGGCGTTGCGCAGGGCCGGCACGAACAGGCCGTCGTCGGTATCAACGGCGATGCCGATGTCCACCTGCGCATGCAGGGTGCGGGTCAGCGCTTCACCGTCGAACCAGGCGTTCATCGCCGGCACCTTCTGCGCGGCGACCACGATCGAGCGCACCAGGCGCGCGGTGACGTCGTTGCCCGGCAGCCAGGCGTGGATGTCGGCGTCGTCGTTCAGCGTGGTCGGCACGACCTTGCTGTGCGCATCGGCCATGACGCGGGCCATGTTGCGGCGCACGCCCTTCAGCGGTTCCGGCTGGCCCTTGGCAACCACGCCGGGCGGCTGGGTGCGCATCGGCTTGCCAGCGGCAGACAGCGGGGTGCGTGCGTCGGACTGTACCGGCGCGGCCACCTGCGCCGGAGCCGGTGCGGCAGCAGCCGGTGCAGCAACCGCTGCCGGTGCGGCGCCGATCTTCGCGCTGCCATCGGCAGCGGCCTGCTTGACGTCGGCCATGGTCACTGCGCCATCGGTGCCGGTGGCACGCACGCGGCTCAGGTCCACGCCCAGCTTGCGCGCGGTGGCACGCACGGCCGGTACGGCCTTGACGCCGCCGACGGCCAGCGCCTGTTCGGCATGCACCGCGTTGGAGCTCTGCATCGCGCCAACCACGGTGCCGGCGTCATCACGCTCGGCGGCGGCCGGCTTGGCTTCTTCGGCAGCTACCGGGGCGGCTGCGGTCGGCAGCGGCGGCGGCGTCGGTGCGGCAGGAGCCGCCGGAGCGGCATGGCCGTGGCTGTGGCCGGTGTCCTGGCCGTCAGCGCGCTGTGGCAGGTTCGGGTCCAGCGCGAAGCTGGCCAGCACCGCGCCGGTCGGGATGATGTCGCCGGCAGCGCCGGACAGCTTCAACACCGTGCCGGAGAACGGCGAGGGCACTTCGACGACGGCCTTGGCGGTCTCCATCGAGACCAGCGGCTCGTCCAGCTTGATCACATCGCCTTCCTTGACGAACCACTCGACGATGGTCGCGTCCGGCAGGCCTTCGCCCAGGTCGGGCAGGTTGAAGTTCTTGGTCTGGCTCATTTGCAGTTCTCTTCCAGCAGTTCCAGTTCGCGGGCAGGCAACCAGCCCGTCGCGCCATTGGCGCGCTCGGACCACCACCACCCGCCGTGTTCGTGATGAAGCTTGACCATCTCGCCGTTCTCCACATCCAGCTCGCGGGCGTCATAGTCGCGCAGGGCTTCTGCGCGACCATCGTCCAACAGCTGCAACCACGCTACCGGTGCCCATCCGGCGCGCCCATCACTGGTGCGCACCCAGGCAAACGCCGGCCATTCCTCGTCACGTACGCCTACTTCGACGATCTGGCCGGTGCGGAACCGGAGCGGGTTGGGATACTGGCTGCGGTAAGCCCCGAGAAGGCGGGCCCGCATGTCAGCCTGCCGCCACCGCGCGCTTGGCCGCCGCCACGATCCGCTCCACGCTCGGCAGATACTTCATCTCCAGGCGGAACAGCGGAATGTGGGTGTCGTAGCCGGTAACGCGCTCGACCGGAGCCAGCAGGTCGTACAGCGATTCCTCGGCCAGGCGTGCGGCGATTTCCGCGCCGAAGCCCGCGGTCTTCGGGGCCTCCTGCACGATCACGCAGCGGCCGGTCTTGGCCACCGACTCGGCGATGGTGGCAAAGTCCAGCGGACGCAGCGTGGCCACGTCGATGACTTCGGCACTGATGCCTTCGCCGGCCAGCTTGTCGGCCGCTTCCAGCGCTTCCTTCACCTGCGCGCCCCAGGTCACCAGGGTCACGTCGGTGCCATCGCGCAGCACGAAGCACACGTCCAGCGGCAAGGCTTCGCCGTCGTTGACGACCACTTCCTTGTACTGGCGGTAGATGCGCTTGGGCTCCATGTAGATCACCGGATCCGGCTCGCGGATCGCGGCCAGCAGCAGGCCATAGGCGCGCTGCGGTGAGGACGGCAGCACCACGCGCAGGCCCGGCACATTGGTGAAGATCGCTTCGTTGGCTTCACTGTGGTGTTCCGGTGCACGGATGCCACCACCCCACGGCACGCGCAGCACCATCGGGCAGTGCAGGCGGCCACGGGTGCGGTAGCGCAGGCGCGCGGCGTGGCAGATGATGTGGTCGACCATCGGGTACATGAAGCCATCGAACTGGGCTTCGGCCACCGGCTTCATGCCCTGTGCGGCCAGGCCGATGGTGAGGCCGGCGATGGTGGTTTCATCCAGCGGGGTGTCGAGGATGCGGTCGGCGCCGAAGCGCTGCTGCAGGCCGGCGGTAGCGCGGAACACGCCGCCGTTGACGCCCACGTCTTCGCCCAGCACCAGCACCGACTTGTCGTGCTCCAGCTCCCAGGCAAGTGCCTGGGTGATGGCTTCGATGAGGGTGATCGGGGTGTCGGTCATGTTCTGTTCTCCGCGCGCGACGGCAGCGCTGTCGGCGGCGTTGGTGTGCGCGCTGGACGCGCCGTTCTTGATCTCATCCATGGCGCTGCTCCAGGGCGATCGCCTGGGCGCGCTGGGCCAGCAGGTCCTGCGGCGGGTCGGCATAGAGGAAATCGAACATCGCCTCGACCGGCTGCACCGGCGTGTTGAGGTACAGGTTCACTTCCTCGTCCACGCGCTTGCCGCACTCGGCGGTCCAGGCCGCTTCTTCTTCCTCGCTCCAGACACCGGCGTTGGTCAGGTACTTGCGCAGGCGCAGCATCGGCTCGCGCTGCCAGGCATCCTTCACTTCGGCGTCGTCGCGGTAGCGGCGCGCGTCATCGGCGGTGGTGTGGTCGGACAGGCGATAGGTCATCAGTTCCAGCACGGTGCCGCCGTCGCCGGCCAGCGCACGTTCGCGCGCCTGCAGCATGGCGGCCATCACCGCGATCAGATCGTTGCCGTCCACCTGCAGGCAGTGCAGGCCGCCAGCCAGGCCCTTCTGTGCCAGCGTCTCGGCACCGGTCTGGGCCGAACGCGGGACCGAGATGGCCCAGCCGTTGTTGACGATGCACAGGATCAGCGGCAGCTTGTAGGCACCGGCCGAATTCAGTGCAGCGTAGAAGTCGGTCTTGGAACTGCCGCCGTCGCCGCACACGGCCACCGCGATCTGCTGTTCCTTGTTGAGCTTGAACTTCAGCGCTGCGCCTGCGGCGTGCAGGCACTGGGTGGAGATCGGCACGCAGAACGGGAAGTCCTTGGCCGCATTGCCGCCGTAGTCGTTGCCGCGCTCGTCACCGCCCCAGTACATCAGCACGTCGTGCGGGCGCACGCCCCGCATGAACATGGCGCCGTACTCGCGGTAGGACGGTGCGAACACATCGTCCTTCTGCATCGATGCGCCGATGCCCACATGCGCGGCTTCGTGGCCGAGGCAGGCGGCGTAGGTACCCAGCTTGCCGGTGCGCTGCAGCGCGATCGACTTGCCGTCGAACACGCGCACGAACAGCATCTGCTTGAACATCGGCAGCAACGCGCGCGGGTCGCGCAGGGCTTCGGGCAGGTCATCGCGGACGAGCGTGCCGTCCGTGTCCAGATACTGCAGGTATTCGATCTTGAACTCAGCGGCAACCGTCATTGCGTACTGCACCTTCGACAGAGAAGTTACAAATGATATGAATCGCCATGTTAAGGAATGCGTACGAAAAAGCTCTCCTGCGGCGCAGCACGGCCTGCCGGCCTTTGTACCCCCTTCCGGGTGCCTGATGCCAATAACTTCAGCGTATTCAGCCATTGCTGCAAAGCATCACAAACAGCCTTGGGCTGAGCGCCAGTAGAACGGCGCAAACGGTTCCACGCGCAACCATCGCTCCACAGCCCTGCCACACGCCCCGGTACGGTCATCACGGCTGCCAGCGCGGCAGCAACGCGCTACCCTTGCCGCCCCCGATCTGGTCCCGCCCATGCCCGTCGACAACAACCAACGCGATCTCGAAGCCGGTATCCACACCGACCTGCAGGGACGGCTGACCTACGGCGGCTACCTGCGGCTGGACCAGCTGCTCAGCGCGCAGCAGCCGCTGTCCAATCCGCCGCATCACGACGAGATGCTCTTCATCATCCAGCACCAGACCTCCGAGCTGTGGCTGAAGCTGCTGGGCCACGAGCTGGGTGCGGCGATCGGTTTCCTGCAGCGCGACGAGGTCTGGCAGTGCCGCAAGGTGCTGGCGCGCAGCAAGCAGGTGCTGCGCCAGCTGACCGAACAGTGGTCGGTGCTGGAAACCCTCACCCCGTCCGAATACATGGGCTTCCGCGACGTGCTGGGCCCGTCCTCGGGGTTCCAGTCGCTGCAGTACCGCTACATCGAGTTCCTGCTGGGCAACAAGAACGCGCAGATGCTGCAGGTGTTCGAGCACGACACGGCCGGGCAGGCGCAGCTGCGCACCGTGCTGGAGGCGCCGAGCCTGTACGAGGAGTTCCTGAAGTACCTGGCCCGCTTCGGCCACGCCGTGCCGGCGGTGTACGAGGCGCACGACTGGACCCAGCCGCATGTGGCCGATGATGCACTGCAGCCGGTCTTCGAACGCATCTACCAGGACACTGACCGCTACTGGCGCGAGTACGCGCTGTGCGAGGACCTGGTGGACCTGGAAACGGCCTTCCAGCTGTGGCGGTTCCGCCACATGCGCACGGTGATGCGGGTGATCGGCTTCAAGCGCGGCACCGGCGGCTCCTCCGGCGTGGGCTTCCTGGCCAAGGCGCTGGAACTGACCTTCTTCCCTGAATTGTTCCAGGTGCGTACCACGCTGCAGGTCGCGCCCCCGCCGGATCTGGCCTGATCCCCATTCAGCTTGGCCGCCCGCGGCTGGCTGGATCGTTTCAGATGCAAGTTCAGCGAGCAGGCCGCGACCTGCCTCAAACGGCGTGTATTTGACGTGAACGCCAGAAGTCGGTGATCCTCGCGCGTTGCTTCACCGCACATCGGACGTGCCTCCATCCACCGAACCAGGAATTCCGCATGAGCGTAAACGCCACTGCGAACACCCCAGAGCCGGCGCTGCCGGACTTCAACACCACGATGGGCCACCCGCGCCCGTTGTGGATGCTGTTCATGACCGAGTTCTGGGAGCGCTTTGCGTTCTACGGCATCCGCTGGGCGTTGGTGCTGTACATCGTTGCCCAGTTCTACAACGGCAACGCCGCCGGTGAAGGCGACGCCAGCCGCATCTACGGCGCCTACCTGGCGCTGGTGTACGCCGCCGCGATCTTCGGTGGTTACGTGGCCGACCGGGTACTGGGTTACCAGCGCTCGATCCTGACCGGCGCGATCATCATGGCCGTCGGCCTGTTCATGATCTCGCTGCCGCAGGAGCACATCTTCAAGCTCGGCCTGGCCACGATCATCGTCGGCAACGGCCTGTTCAAGCCGAACATCTCGACCATGGTCGGCAAGCTGTACGGCCTGAAGGACGAGCGCCGCGACTCGGGCTTCACCATCTTCTACATGGGCATCAACATCGGCGCGATGATCGCCCCGGTGCTGACCGAGTACCTGGCCCGCAAGGTCTTCGGTACCTCGGAAATGCCGTCGTACAAGGTCGTGTTCATCGCCTCCGGCGTGGGCATGCTGATCTCGCTGGTGTGGTTCTACATCGGTCGTGCCGGCCTGAAGGGCATCGGTGCACCGCCGGTCGGTGCTGAAGGTTTCGGCCGCATCATCATGGTGCTGGTCGGTTCGCTGTTCGCCATTCCGGTGGCTTACTTCCTGCTCGCCACCGGCGCCACCGCGCTGGCCTGGATCCTCGGCGTGATGTTTGCCGCGCTGGCCGTGCTGCTGCTGGTGGAAGGCATCCGCGAGGGCAAGGTGCAGCGCGACCGCGTGATCGCCATGCTGATCATCTTCGCCTTCAACGTCATGTTCTGGATGTTCTTCGAACAGGCAGGCAGCTCCTTCACCTTCCTGGCCGAGAACATCGTCAACCGCCAGCTGGGTGATTGGACCTTCCCGACCGCGTGGTTCCAGTCGGTCAACTCGGTGGCGATCATCACCCTGGCGCCGATCATCGCCTGGATCTGGGTGGCCCTGGGCCGCGCCAATCCGTCCATCCCGCGCAAGTTCGGCCTCGGCCTGCTGTTCAACGGCGCTGCCTTCGCACTGCTGATGTTCGCCCTGTCGACCATGGTCGTGGACGGCAAGATCCCGTTCTGGACCCTGTTCATGGTCTACGTCATCCAGTCGGTCGGTGAGCTGTGCCTGTCGCCGATCGGCCTGTCGATGGTGACCAAGCTGGCCCCGGTGCGCCTGGTCGGCTTCGGCATGGGCGGCTGGTTCCTGTCCACCGGCATCGGCAACAACCTGTCGGGCATCTTCGCCGGTGCGGTCAGTGGTGAAGGCGGCATGACGGTCGAATCGGCCCTGAAGGGGTATACCTTCGGCTTCTGGGCCTTGATCGGTTCGGGTGTGGTCCTGTTCCTGGTCGCGCCGCTGATCAACAAGCTGATGCACGGCGTGAAGTAGTAATGAGAGGGTAGTGGGCATGCGTACAACGTTCGGTGGTGCAGTGGTGGCAGTGGTGTGTGCGGCGCTGATCGGCGCCTGTTCGCAGCCTCAACCTCCCGCTGCCCCCGAACCCACGCAGCCCCTCGATACCCGCCCCACCGAGCCACCGGTCGCTGACCCCAGCGAACCGGTGGCCTCGGGCAACACCCCGGCGGCGGCCGATATCGCCGCCATCGCCGGGCTTGGCGCGCAGTTCGACCCGGCCCGCAATCCCGTTGCCGACCTGGAAACGGCCAAGGTCGAAGCCCAGCGCGGCAACAAGCGCATCATCCTGGAAGTGGGCAACGCCGCCTGCGAGCCCTGCCATGCGCTGGATGAAGCCGTGGAAGGCAATGGCGATCTGCGCCGCTTCCGTGATGCCCACTTCGTGTGGGTGAAGGTCAACGACAGCGCCGAGAACCCGAACGCGGCCTTCCTGGGCCAGTTCCCGCCGTTCGAAGGCGAGTACCCGCGCCTGCTGGTGATCGATGCCGACGGCACCCTGCTGGCGCCGCAGCCCAGCGAAGCGATGCACAAGGGCAAGACCGTGCAGACCGCACGCGTGATGGCGTTCCTCAAGCAGTGGGCGCCTGACCGGTAGCACCGGGCCTGCCCGGCAGCCTCTCCGCTGCCCGGCCATCCACGCATGGCGTGGATCTACTGCGCGCGCCGTCACACTCTCCGACTCCACATCTCAACTTCAGCGTGCGCACGCCGTTACCGGCAAGGACTTCAGTCGACGACCCGTCGATGCAACCTACCGGAACGCCCATGCACAGCGATCACGCCGAACGTCTGCACGAACCTGCCACTGAACTGGCCGAAGGCGGAGCAGGCGATGGCGTGAGCCTGCCACCGCAGGAAGCCCTGCTGGATGACACCGGCACCGGCGCAGCAACGCTTGAACTCGCACCGCCGCGGCATCGGTTGCCGCAGATCGCCTTGCCCGACAACGTGGTGCTGAAGGGCGCGGTGCAGAAGCTGGTGGAACAGAAGGCGCGGCTGGATCGACTGGCCGCCGAAGGGCAATTGGCCGGTCTGCTGCCGCCGGAATGGCACGGCAACGGCGTGCGCGCGATCGACCTGTCCAGTTTCGTGCAGGGCGTGCTGCCGTTCCTGCAGCCCGGCGAGCGTGGTGAAACCGCACCGGCCCGCCTGCCGGTGCGCCATGTGCTGGGCGATGACAGCCGCTGGGGCCTGGTCGATGTACCCGAACCGAAGTCACTGGCCTGGTACTTGGCCAGCGATGACCGCGCCAACGCGGGCAGCAAGGATGTTGCCGAGGCCTATCTGGTCGGCGCGCTGGGCCTGGCCTGGATGCAGGAAGGGCGCAGCCGCCCCGGCTTCCTGCGTGCGATGGACCAGGACAGCCTGGCGGCGCGGGTGACCATGCTGGGCTACCCGCCACCGGGCGAGCTGGCGCTGTACAGCGTGACCGCGCATGGCCAGCCGCAGATCTGGTGCGTGCATGGCCGGCGCAGGTTGCGCCCGTTGGTTGCGCCGTGGCTGAGCGTGCCACTGCTGACCGCCTATGGCGTGCCTGCTCCGGTGGCGTGGCCGGGCAGCTTCCCGCCCGTTGAAGCCGTGGCCGAAGCGATTGCCGCCGCGCGTCCGGGCAAGCTGCTGCCGGAAGTGGATCTGGGCAGAGTGGTCGCCAAGATCGCCGAAGACGCTGCATCCGAGGCATGGCAGCCGGTCAGCCTGCTGCAGTTGAACACCTGGTCGCCGCGCTGGCCGTTCTTCCTTGGGACGTTTGTTGGCCTGCCATCGCTGCTGCTGGTCACCGCTGCGCTGGCACTGCCGGGGGCGGTTGAAGCGGCCACCGTTGCCGCCTCGCTGGGCTTTGCCGGCGGTGCCATCGGCGCGCTGGCGGTGCCGTGGATCCATGCACGGCGCAAGCATCTGAGCTGAGGACGTGGGCCATCCGCGCGTGATGTGGATCTGTTGACCCCCTAACGGTCGATCTCTGCAGCAGTGAACTCCATGCGCTGCCGTGCACGCTCCGTGGCGGCCTGCAGCCGTTGCTTGAGGACTTCCCGGGAGGGAAGGGATGTCAGGTACTCCGCCACATGGATGCCTGAGCGGTCCAGTTCCAGCAACTCGATCTGGCCTGCCTTCTTGCCTGTGCAAAGGATGATGCCCAGCGGCGCCTCCTCACCTTCCTCTCGCTCATACCGATCCAGCCAACGCAGATAGAGCTCCATCTGGCCCTTGTACGCTGGCTTGAAGTCACCGATCTTCAATTCGACGGCCACCAGCCTGCGCAGGCGGCGGTTATAGAACAACAGGTCGAGATGGAAGTCATCGTCGTCGATCTGGATGCGTTTCTGGCGGGCGACGAAACTGAAGCCTGCCCCGAGTTCAAGCAGGAATCCCTGCATCTCACGCAGGATGGCGCCTTCCAGCTCCTGCTCGTCCCAGCATTCCTTCAGCCCGAGAAAATCCAGGACGTACGGGTCGCGCAGGACCAGACCCGGGGAGAGCTGCTGGTTCCTGCGCAACGCCGACAGCTCATTGGCAATGGTCTGCTCGGGCTGGCTGGAAAGTGCCGTACGTTCGTACAGCATCGAGTCGATGCGCTGGCGCAACATGCGGACGCTCCAGCCTTCCGTGCTGGCCATCTGGGCGTAGAAGTCGCGCTTGAGCGGATCAGACAGCGGGATCAGCGCGATGAAATGGGTCCAGCTCAATTGTCGTAGCAGTGATACGACAATCTGCTCGTCGGCAAATGCGATGGAGAACTGCACCATCCTGCGCAGGCTCTTTTCACCGAACGAACCGCCGAACTCGGCAGACAGTGTCCTGGCGATGCGCTTGAACAGGACCTCTCCATAGCGCGCCCGGCGTCCATCCATCTGATCGACATGGATGCGACGTCCTATGCGCCAGTACAGCAGCGTCAGTTCGGCATTGACGGTCCTCACCATCCCGGCGCGGGCCGTGGATATCAGCTCCCGGATATCAGCCAGCAGATCGTGGGTATGCGGCAGGGTGAGGGGCGATGTGTCATCCATGAGGTGCCTTCCAGCGGGGTCAGGGTTCGGCAATCACCCGCAGCGCACTGGCATAACCCTTGGCGAGACTGGTCAGGTCGAGCAGCCGGTTCAACGACAGCAGCAGGCCTGGCTGGCAGGCCTTGAGGCGCTGGTGTTCGAACCACGCCTGGGTGACGGTTTCCAACGTGGCCAACGCCTCATCGATGCGCTGCAGGTCGGCTTCGCGGTCGATGGGGTCGGTAGTGGGGGGATTGGGGCGTGTCATGGCGAAGCTCCGGGGAGAGGCCGCCGGAAAGGCGGCAGGCGATGCGTGGTTGAAAGACCGCTCAAACGCGAAAACGGTGGGCACCAGGCCCCACGCACCGCCCGCCATAAGGCAGACCCGGCGGCAGAATGGCGCCCACCGTGAGATGGGCACCATTGGTGCAGCGTCGTTACGCGTTTGATGGACGGGCTTTCAACCCCGGCAGCGGTGCTCCGCTGCGCGACTACCCTCGGGCCGATGGGACCGGCCGTCCAATAGGCAATGCCATTCGATGCGCGAATTTCGATACAACCGCTCTGTCGATCAGGACTCTACCGGCCCGATGCCGAAACATCAGGTGGTAAACGCGACACGTCGAGTCGAACCCGGCCGAAAGACCGTTCGTCGGCGGGCCATGAACAACGCGCCTTGCACATCATCAATCGTCTGCGCCGGACCCCTCACAGCGCAGCCCGCGACATCATCCACGCCTGGCGTGGATCCATGAGTCGACCAAGGTCGACACCGACCAAGGGCGGCGGGGGGCGCCGCCCCGAAGGGGTCAGACCCCTTCGCCCATCCGCTCCAGGCCATCGCCGGCCAGTCGCAGGATCAGCTTCTCCAGCACCTGCTCCTCTTCCTCGCTCAGCACCGACATCAGCTTGCGGGTGATCTCGATCACCATCGGCGCGATCGTCTCGTACACCTCGAACCCCGCCGCCGACAGCGCCAGCACCGAACGGCGGCGGTCATCGCCATGCGTCTCACGCTTGATGAAACCGCGTTCCAGCAGGCGCGCCACCGCGCGGCTGACCGCCACCTTGTCCATCGCCGTGCGGTCGGAGACCTCGCTGGCCGACGACCCGGGGTACAGCGCCAGGATGGTGATCACCCGCCACTCCGGGATGGCCAGGCCATAGCGGTCGCCGTACAGCTTGGCGATGTTGCCGCTGACCCGGTTGGACAGCACGCTCAGCCGGTACGGCAGGAACTGTTCCAGGTCGAGCAGGACGTGGGAGGCACGCAGGCGGGTGGAAGCGGGATCGGCGGGGCTCATGTTGCGGTGCACCTTGCTGGTGGTTTCAAGTGTAACTATAAGTGTTGGGTCCGTACCCTGCATTCTCGCCGGGTCCAACCCCGCCCGCACCTGGTTTGTGCCGATGCGGCACCGATTCGGAGCCACGCCATGAATACCGCAGTCCCGTCCGCCTCGCATCCCAACCCCGGCATGCAGGTCACCACCTTCGAAAACCCGATGGGCATCGACGGCTTCGAGTTCGTCGAATTCGCCGCACCGGCCGGCCGTGGTGCCGAGCTGCACGAGTACTTCCGCAAGATGGGCTTCAGCGCGGTGCTCAAGCACAAGCAGCGTCCGATTACCGTCTATCGCCAGGGCGACGTCAACTTCCTGGTCAATGAAGACCCCGATTCGTTCGCTGCGGACTTCGCCGAGAAGCACGGCCCGTGTGCCTGCGGCTTCGCCATCCGCTTCAAGAAGCCGGGCGCAGAGGTCTACCAGACGGCGCTGGGCAATGGCGCTGAAGCCATCGCCTTCAAGCCGGAGAGCAAGGCGGTCAACGCGCCGGTCATCAAGGGCATCGGCGACTGCATGCTGTACCTGGTGGATCGCTACGGCGATGCCGGCAGCATCTTCGATGGCGACTACGAGCTGATCGCCGGCGCCGAGCTGCGCCCGAAGGGCTTCGGCCTGACCTTCATCGACCACCTGACCCACAACCTGTACTTCGGCAACATGCAGCAGTGGTCCGACTACTACGAGCGCCTGTTCAACTTCCGCGAGATCCGCTACTTCGACATCAAGGGCCTGAAGACCGGCCTGGTGTCCAAGGCGATGACCGCGCCGGACGGCATCGTGCGCATTCCGCTGAACGAGTCGTCCGACCCGAAGAGCCAGATCAACGAGTATCTGGACGCGTACAAGGGTGAGGGCATCCAGCACATCGCCTGCTTCACCGAGAACATCTACGACACGGTTGAAGCCATGCGCGCGCAGGGTGTGGATTTCCTCGACACGCCGGAGACCTACTTCGACGTGATCGACCAGCGCGTGCCGAACCACGGTGAGGACGTCGCCCGCCTGGCGAAGAACAAGATCCTGATCGACGCCGACCCGGAAACCCACCAGCGCAAGCTGCTGCAGATCTTCACCCAGAACTGCATCGGCCCGATCTTCTTCGAGATCATCCAGCGCAAGGGCAACGAAGGCTTCGGCGAAGGCAACTTCACCGCGCTGTTCGAGAGCATCGAACGCGATCAGATCCGTCGCGGCGTGCTGTAAGGTTTCCACAGCGGCACCCTCCTCACCGGTAGCGCCGGGCCATGCCCGGCGGCTTCCCCCAGGCTTCCAGGAACTCCCATGTCCCCCTCCATCACCGCCCGCGGCTACCAGTCCGGTTTCGGCAACGAGTTCGCCAGCGAGGCCGTGCCCGGTGCACTGCCCATTGGCCAGAACTCGCCGCAGAAGGTGGCCCATGGCCTGTATGCCGAGCAGCTGACCGGCACTGCGTTCACCGCACCGCGCGGCAGCAACCGCCGTAGCTGGCTGTACCGGATCCGTCCGGCGGTGACCCACGGTGAGTTCACTCCGTTCGCGCAATCGCAGCTGCAGTGCGATTTCGGTGCGCAGCCCGCTTCGCCGAACCAACTGCGCTGGAGCCCGCTGCCGCTGCCGGAGCTGCCGACCGATTTCGTCGAAGGCCTGTACACGATGGGCGGCAACGGTTCGCCCGACGCGCATGCCGGTGTTGGTATCCATCTGTACGCGGCCAACCGTGACATGGTCGGCCGCTACTTCTACGACGCCGACGGTGAACTGCTGATCGTGCCGCAGCTGGGCAGCCTGCGGCTGCTGACCGAGCTGGGCGTGATCGAGATCGAACCGCAGCAGATCGCGGTGATTCCGCGCGGCGTGCGCTTCCGTGTCGAGCTGCCTGACGGCCCAAGCCGTGGCTACATCTGCGAGAACTACGGCGCGCTGCTGAAGCTGCCCGACCTGGGCCCGATCGGCTCCAACGGCCTGGCCAATCCACGCGACTTCGAGACCCCGCATGCCGCGTTCGAAGACATCGACGGCGATTTCGAACTGATTGCCAAGTTCGACAGCCGCCTGTGGCGTGCCCCGATCGATCATTCGCCGCTGGACGTGGTCGCCTGGCACGGCAACTACGCGCCGTACCGCTACGACCTGCGCCGCTTCAACACCATCGGCTCGATCAGCCACGACCACCCGGATCCCTCGATCTTCCTGGTGCTGCACTCGCCCAGCGACACCGCGGGCACCAGCAACATGGATTTCGCGATCTTCCCGCCGCGCTGGCTGGTGGCGCAGAACACGTTCCGCCCGCCGTGGTTCCACCGCAACATCGCCAGCGAGTTCATGGGCCTGGTGCATGGTGCCTACGACGCCAAGGCCGAAGGCTTCGTACCGGGCGGTGCGTCGCTGCACAACTGCATGAGCGGCCACGGTCCAGATGCCCCGACCTTCGACAAGGCCTCCAGTGCCGACTTGTCCAAGCCGGACGTGATCAAGGACACCATGGCCTTCATGTTCGAGACCCGCGGGGTGATCCGCCCGACCGCGCAGGCGCTGGCTGCGGGCCACCGGCAGGGCGATTACCAGCAGTGCTGGAACGGCCTGCGCAACAATTTCCGTTGATCGTCCGCATCCACGCATGGCGTGGATCTACCGGGAAGCGCGATACTGCATCCACGCATGGCGTGGAACCACCGGGTGGCGCGATACTGCATCCACGCATGGCGTGGATCTACTGGGTGGCGCGATATCGCACTTGGCGTGGATCCATCCGGGCACGTGATGCAGTAGATCCACGCCATGCGTGGATGCTGTTCGCCGGATCAGGCGATGGCCGCGAACGCGTCGCAATGCTCCACCGGCAGCGCCTCCATCAGCCGCTGCCGCACGCGCTGGCAGTAGCCTTCCGAGGTCAGCGCCGGCAGCACCTGCAGCGCCGATTGCATCACCCGCAGGACCTCGCCTTCGGCGCGCGCCTGCTGCAGGTCGCGGAACAACGCTGCTGCGTTGGGGTGCCGCTGCATTTCCAGGATTCCCAGCACATAGATGCGCGCGGCGACCAGTGAGCGGCGTCGCTCGACTGGCGCGGCGGACGCTGCGGCGGTTGACGGCGCCAGCGGGGCAGCAGCCACACTCGGCGCAGGTTGCGTGGAGGCGGCAGCGTCTGCAGCGGTCACCAGATATCCGGCCTGGATCAGCTGGATCACCATCGCTGCCGCGTCCTGCCCCAGCAGTGCGGTCAGCTCGGGGATGCTGCGCTGGCCATCGCACAGAATCAGCAGCCGTCGCTGGCGCATGTCCAGCGGCGCGCGGTGGGCCTGCAGCGCGGTTCGGGCGAGGTCGGTCTTGCGCGGTTGCATGGGGAGGACAGCCAAGTCGGTGCTCGCCCAGCCTGAATGAGGGCGATGAAACCGCGATGACAATGCAGCACCTGCACGCGCGCTGGGGTAGCGTGCACCCACCCTGTGCCAAGGATCCGCACCAATGAAGCACCTCCCGATTGCCGGCCTGCTGCTGTTGTCGTTGGCCGCCTGCAACCGTAGTCCCGAAACCGCCGCGGCGGACGCGCCTGCCGCCGCAACCGCACCGGCGAAGGATGCCTCCGTTCCCGCCGACGCCGATCTGGCCACCGCATCGCCGGTGGACCCGCGCCGCGACAGCCCGGCACGCCTGGATGGCTTCGGCGGCGCCACGCTGGGCGCCGGCATCGCCGAGGTCCGCAGTGGCTTCGGCACGCCCTTGCAGGGCCTGGGTACCGATGCCGCTGGCAAGCCGCTGCCTGCCGACGATGCCAATGAGGGCTGCTACTTCCTGCGCCCGCAGGACGCCGAAGACCCGCGCCTGATGTTCGAGGCGCGCAAGCTGGTGCGCTACGACGTACGCAGTCCGTCCATCGTCGCCCCCGGTGGTGGACGGGTCGGCATGACCCTGGGCGAGCTGCAGGTGCTGTATCCCGAGCGCGCCGACGTCGGCCCGGACAAGTACGACGACAAGGCCCAGCACCTGCGCGTGCGGCCGGCGCAGGAGGGCGCTGCGATCGTCGATTTCGCCCTCGGCGCTGACGGCAAGGTCGGCGCCTGGCGGGTCGGCAGGACCCCGCAGGTGGACTACGCCGAAGGCTGCGGCTGATCCACCATCCTCGGCTCACCCGCTGCGGGTGGGCCGAGCGTAGAATCGCGCCACGACCGCTGGGGAGCGCCCGATGATCGCCATTGCCATTGCCTGGTTCCTGCTCGGCCTGCTGTTGCTGGCCCTGGGCGGGGACTCCATCGTCAAAGCCGTTGCCGGCCTGGCGCAGCGCTTCGGTGCCAGCGCATTCACCGCCGGCCTGCTGTTGCTGGGCATCGCCACCTCGCTGCCGGAACTGGCAGTCAATGCCCGCGCGCTGGTGGTGGGGCAGCCGGAGCTGGCCTTGGGCAACGCCGTCGGCAGCAGCGTGGTCAACCTTGGCCTGACCCTGGCGGTGGCTGCCATTGCTGCGCCGCTGTTGTTGCGTGCCCGCCTGCAGACGGTGCTGTGGTGGGCGTTGCTGGCCGCGGGCCTGCTGCTGATCGTGTTCGGGCTCGATGGCCGCCTGCGGCGCTGGGAGGCTGGCGTGCTGGTGGCCGGGTTCGTCGTGGTGCAGTTCCTGCTGCTGCGCCGCGGGCGCCATGAGAGCGCCGAGGTACAGGCGATCATCGCCGAGTCGGCACTGAGCCGCACCAGCCTGCCGTTGAACGTGTTGCGCCTGCTGATCGCCGCAGTGGCGCTGTACTGGGGCGCTCGCCTGGTGGTTGGTGCCGCCGCTGATTTCGGCACCGCGCTGGGCTGGACGCCGCTGCTGGTCGGTCTGCTGCCGGTGGCGATCGGCACCGCGTTGCCGGAGGTGGCCGCCGCCGTCGCGGCAGCGCGCCGCGGTCACGGCGACATGGTGCTGGGCCACGTGCTCGGTTCCAGCGTGGTCAACCTGATGCTGGTGATCGGTGCGATGGGGTTGCTGCAGCCGCTGGCGCTGCCGGCTTCGTTCGTGCGCCTGGAACTGCCGGCGCTGCTGGCGTTCGCATTGGTGCTGTACCCGATGCTGCGCGGCGACCTGCGCATCAGCCGCATCGAAGGTGCGGTGCTGCTGGGCGCGTTCGTGGCCTGGTTGGGGCTGGAAATCGCGCTGGTCAGCGCGGCCTGAGGTAGTGCCGGCCGCTGGCCGGCAACCTCGGCAAACCCCCGCAGCCAGGCATGGCCTGGCTCTACTGGCGGTTATCCGGGGTCGTGCCGACCAACGGTCGGCACCCACCGTCAACGCGCGGTGGTTTCCTCTTCCCGCTCCGGTTCCGGCGGCGGCAGTTGTTCTTCTTCCGCACGCTCGTTGCCCGGCAGAGTGGGGCGCGTTTCCATCAGCAGCGACAGCGCCGCCTTGGCCATCAGGTGCGCGCTGATCGGTGCGGTGATGAACAGGAACACGGTGATCAGCAGCTCGCGCGGTTGCGGGTCCTGGCCCAGGAAGATGTGGTAACACACCGAGCACACCAGCACGCAGCCCACGCCCAGCGTGCTGGCCTTGGTCGGTGCGTGCAGACGCTTGAAGAAGGTGGACAGCTTCACCAGCCCCAGCGCGCCGACCAGGATGAAGAAGCAGCCGAACAGCAGCAGGATCGACAGCGCGATCTGGATGAAGGTGATCATTCGACGATGTCCCGGCGCAGCACGAACTTGCTCAGCACCACGGTGCTGCCGAAGCCGAGCATGGCGATGATCAACGCCGCCTCGAAGTAGATCGCTGAATTGAGGTACATGCCGAACAGCATCAGCTCGGCGATGGCGGTTACCGACAGCGTATCCAGTGCAAGGATGCGGTCGGGCACGGTCGGCCCGCGCAGCAGGCGCCAGGTGGCCAGCAGCATGGCCAGGCCGACCACGTGCATGCACACCACCAGGGTGGTCTGGATGATCTGGAATCCAGTCATGGGAAGATCTCCATCAACGGGGCTTCATAACGGCGCTTGATCGTGTCGATCAGCTCCTGCGGGTCTTCCAGGTGCAGCACGTGCACCAGCAGGAACTTCCGGTCGTCGCTGAGTGCGGCCGACACCGTGCCGGGGGTCAGGGTGATCATGCTGGTCAGTGCGGCGATGCCGTGGATGTTGGCGATGTCCAGCGGCAGCCAGATGAAACCGGGGTGGATGTTCTTCTCCGGGCCCAGCACCTGGATGGCCACGCGGATGTTGGACATCAGGATGTCCCACAGGGTCACAAACAGCAGCTTCGGCAGCGGCCGCAGCGTGCCGATGCGGGCGAACTCGCGGTCCAGGCGCGCAGCGAACAGCGGAATGACCACGCCCAGCAGCATGCCCAGCAGGAACTGGCCGAGCGTGAAGCTGTCGGACATCAGCAGCCAGAACACCACCACCATCACGCTCAGCGCGGGCGAGGGCAGCAGGCGGCGAATCGGGGAACGCTTGGCGGTCATGGCTGGCGGATCTCCGGCGTGGTCGCGCGCAACTGCTGCACGTAATCGCCCGGCTGCAGCAGCTGGGTGGCGATGGCGTCGGTGTGCTGCATCAGCGGGGCAGCGAACAGTGTCATACCGATGCCGTAGGCCAGCAGGATGCACGCGGCAAACAGCTCGACACGGCGCAGTGGTGCCTTGCGCGGTGGCGGTGCGTCGGGATCGGGCAGCGGCACGCGCCAGAACAGGCGGATGCCACCGCGGGTCAGGCCCATGATGACCAGCAGGCTGCTGACCAGCACCGCCGTCCACACCGCGCCGGTGTAATGGTCGGGCATGCCGGCCAACAGCGCGGCCTTGGCCAGGAAGCCGGACAGCGGCGGCAGGCCGGCCACCGACACCGCCGCAATCAGGAACAGCACGGCCGGGGTCTCCTTGCCGGGCATCGGTGCGATCACTTCCTTGCGGTCGCTGGCGCCGCCGCGGCGGCGTCGGATCAGGTCGGCAACCAGGAACAGCGCGGCGGCGACGAAGCTGCTGTGCGGCAGGTAATACAGGCCGGCCGAGAGCACCTTCGGGGTGCCGACAGAAAACGCGATGAACAGCGTCGCCGCCGAGACGATCACCAGATACGAAATCAACACGCGCAGGCGCGCTGCGGCCAACACGCCCAGGCCACCCAGCAGCAGCGTCGCCACGCCGGCCCACAGCAGCCAGTCGCGGCCATAGCCGGCCATGGCACCCGCATCTTCGCCGAACCACAGCATCTGGATGCGCAGCACGGCATACAGGCCCACCTTGGTCATGATCGCGAACAGCGCCGCTACCGCCGCCGGTGCACGCGCATACGATTCGGGCAGCCACAGGTACAGCGGCATCAGCGCGGCCTTGGCACAGAACACCAGCAGCAACAGGCCCATCGTCGCCTTCACCAGGGTCAGCTGCGCAGGGGGCACTTCGGCAATGCGCTGCGACAGCTCGGCCATGTTCAACGACCCCAGCGAGGCGTACAGCAGGCCCAGCGCGATCAGGAACAGGGTCGAGGCGGTGACGTTGAACACAACGTAGTGCAGGCCGATGCGCATGCGCAGGCCACGGCCGCCACTGAGCAGCAGGCCGTAGGAGGCGATCAGCATCACCTCGAAGAACACGAACAGGTTGAAGATGTCGCCGGTCAGGAAAGCACCGTTGAGGCCCACCAGCTGGAACTGGAACAGCGCATGGAAGTGCGGTGCGCGGCGGTCCCAACCCGAACACGCATGCAGCAGGCAGGGAATGGCCAGCAGCAGGGTGGTCAGCAGCATCCAGGCGGACAGCTGGTCGGCGACCAGCGCGATGCCCAGCCGCGACGGCCAGTCGCCCAGCAGGTACACGCGGATGTCGCCACCTGCGGTGTCGGCAAACAACAGGCCGACCACCACCGCCAGCGTGGCCAGCGATATCCACGCCACGGCACGCTGCACCTTCGGCCCAAAGCGGCGGTGTTCGACGAACAGCGACAGCGCCGCGCCGAGCAGTGGTACCAGGATCGGCAGGATCACCAGATGATTCATGCGCGGTCCTCGCCCCGGCGCGGCGGTGCATCGTCGTCCGGCTCATGCGCGTCCACATGGTCACTGTGGTTGTCGCTGCGGCTGCGCATGGCCAGCACGATGCTGACGGCGGTCATCGCAAAGGCAATCACGATGGCGGTCAGCACCAGTGCCTGCGGCAGCGGATCGGTGTAGTTGCCGAGGTGGCTCTCCACGCCTTCCTGCAGCACCGGCGCCTTGCCCTGCACCACGCGGCCACCGGCGAAGATCAACAGGTTGGTGGCGTAGGACAGGAAGGTCATGCCGAGGATCACATCAAAGCTGCGCGCGCGCAGCAGCAGGTAGACGCCGATGGCGGTCAGCACGCCGATCGCAGAGGCCAGGGCCAGTTCCATCAGTGCATCTCCCCCGTTCGTGCCGAGCGGCGTTGCAGGTCGATCTCGCCCTTGCGCGCGGTGCGCGTCCGCGAGGGTTTGACGGTGGCCATCATCGACAGCATCAGCATCGCGCCACCGAACACCACCAGATACACGCCGATATCAAAACCAATCGCGCTGGCCAGCGGTACATCACCGATCAACGGCAGGTGCAGGTCCAGGTGACCACTGGTCAGGAACGGCACGCCGAACAGCATCGAGGCGCCACCGCTGAGGATGGCGATCAGCAGGCCGGTGCCGATGCAGCGGATGTAGTCGAAGCCGAAGCGCGACTCCACCGATGCGGTGCCCTGGATCACGTACTGGATCAGCAGCGGCACCGCCAGCACCAGGCCGGCGATGAAGCCCCCGCCCGGCGCGTTGTGGCCGCGCAGGAACAGGAAGATGGAGACCGTCAGGGTCAGCGGGAACATGATCTGGGCCAGATCGGCCGGCACCGGCAGCTTGATCGGCGGGCCGGGCATGATCTGCTCCGGCGCCATCCGCGTGCGCCGCAGCAGCGCATGCACGACCAGTGCGGCGATGCCGAACACGGTGATCTCGCCGAAGGTATCGAAACCGCGGAAGTCGACCAGGATCACATTGACCACGTTCTGGCCGTACGCCTCGGGCAGTGCGCGGGCAAGCAGTTCGCCGGCCATGGTGTTCGGCGGCAGCGTCATCGCGCTGTAGGCCAGCGCGCCGAGGCCGGCACCGGCCACGATCGCGATCAGCGCATCACGGCGCTTGCGCCAGCGCGGCCGCTCCGGGCCCGACTGTGCGGGCAGGTAGTTCATGCCCAGCAGCATCAGCACCAAGGTCACCATCTCCACCAGCAGCTGGGTCAGCGCCAGATCCGGTGCTGACAGGAACACGAAGGTCAGTGCCACCATCAGGCCGACACCGCCGACCAGCAGCACCGCCAGCAGGCGCTGCTTGTACATGCGCAGGGTCGCCACCGCGCAGGACATCATCACCAGCCACAGTGCCCAGCCCAGCAGCGGTATCGGCTGCGGCTTGGTCCAGTCCGGCGAGGCCGGATTGGCGATGTAGGGCGCGGCGGCAACCATGATCGCCACCAGCACCAGGCCCAGCAGCATGCGCTGCAGGCTGCCGTTTGCGATGCCGGCAGTCAACCGCTGCGCACCGGCCGACAGCAGGTCCAGCTGGTGGTGGAAGACGTTGCGCCCCGGCGTGGTGTTGGTGATCCCATGCAGGTCGATCAGCTTGCGCAGGCCGAAGTAGAGGGCCACGCCACCGACCACGCCCGCGGCGCTCATCGCCAGCGGCAGGTTGAAGCCATGCCAGATCGACAGGTTGTACTCGGGCATCGCGCTGCCGAGGATCGAGGCCGCCGCCGCGTGCAGTACCGGCGCCACCGTCAGTGCCGGGGCGATACCCACTGCCACGCAGATCACCACCAGGATCTCTACCGGCACCTTCATCCAGCGCGGCGGCTCGTGCGGCACGCGGTCCAGGCCATGCGGGCCCTTGCCGAAGAAGGTGTCGTGCACGAAGCGCAGGCTGTAGGCGACGCCGAACACACCGGCCAGCAGCGCGGCGATCGACACCGCCATGCGCATGGTGTCGGTGCCGCCGGCCGAGAGCGCTTCGGCGAACAGCATTTCCTTGGACAGGAAGCCATTGAGCAGCGGGATCCCGGCCATCGCCAGCGAGGCGATGATCGCCAGCGCGCTGGTGAACGGCATCAGCCTGCGCAGGCCACCGAGCTTGCGCATGTCACGGGTGCCGGTCTCGTGGTCGATGATGCCGGCCGCCATGAACAGCGAGGCCTTGAAGGTGGCGTGGTTGAGGATGTGGAACACGCCGGCGACCACCGCCATCGGCGTGGACAGGCCGAACAGCAGGGTGATCAGGCCCAGGTGCGAGATCGTCGAATAGGCCAGCAGGCCCTTCAGGTCATGCTGGAAGATCGCGTTCCAGGCGCCGATCAGCAGGGTGAGCGCACCGATGCCGCTGACCGTATAGAAGAACAGATCGCTGCCGGCCAACGCCGGATGCAGGCGCGCCAGCAGGAACACGCCGGCCTTCACCATGGTGGCCGAGTGCAGGTAGGCGGACACCGGCGTGGGCGCGGCCATCGCGTGCGGCAGCCAGAAGTGGAACGGGAACTGCGCGCTCTTGGTGAAGATGCCCGCCAGCACCAGGAACAACGCATAGGGGTACAGCGCACTGGCGCGGATCTGCTCGCCGGCGGCCAGCACCACGTCCAGATCGAAGCTTCCGACGATGCGGCCGATCAGCAGCACGCCGGCCAGCAGGGCCAGGCCGCCGCCGCCGGTGATCACCAGCGCCATCCGCGCGCCCTCGCGGGCGTCCTGGCGATGTGACCAGAAACCGATCAGCAGGAACGAGCTGATGCTGGTCATTTCCCAGAAGATCATCAGCAGCAACAGGTTGCCCGACAACACCATGCCCAGCATGGCGCCCATGAACAGCAACAGATAGGTATAGAAGCGGTGCGCGCTGTCCTGCGGGCTCAGGTAGTAGCGCGCATACAGCACCACCAGCGCACCGATGCCCAGCACCAGCCCGGCGAACATCCAGGCCAGGCCATCCAGGCGCAGGGTGAAGTCCAGGCCGATCTGCGGCAGCCACGGCACCATCGTCCGCACCACCTGGCCATCGAGCACCGATGGGGTCAGCCAGGCGAGGATCGCCAGCCCGCCCAACGGCGCCAGCGCCGCCAGCCAGGCAGCAGTCGAGCGCGAACTACGGGGGAAGGCTGCGACAGCCACTGCCATGAGGAACGGCAGGGCCAGCAGCAGGTGCAGGCTGGGGAGCATGCAGGGAATCCATGATTCACGAGCAGGTCAGGGAGCATAACAGGCCGCCAAATGTCGCCGAAACCCATTGAACAGCGATCAATTGCATGTAACGTGCGCTGATTCATTTTTTCTGCGATGCAGCATGCCGCGCGGATCACTCCTCATGACCGGTTGGCGGGCCCACCCTACGCCCACGCAGGGAGACCGCAGCCCCTGTCGCACAGGGACCGCCGCCGCTGGGCGGGACACGGAGAGGAGGTCGCCGCAGCAGGCTGGCAGGCGCGCCGTCCACCGTGGGTGATGGCATCTGCCCGTTCAGGAAACGAAGGCGTCGATGCGGCGACGCCGGTCAGTAGCGCCAGTCGAGCTTGCGATAGGCCTTGGCCATCACCCAAGCCGGGCCGATCAGCAGGTAGGTCAGGTCGGTCAGGAAGCTGGGCTTGCGGCCTTCGAACTTGTGGCCGATGAACTGCGCGATCCAGGCGACGACGAATACGCCGATGGCCAGCGAGCGCAGGTTGTGCAAGCCGATTTCCGCTTCCAGCAGCCGGCACAGGCAGCCGAACACGAAAAACTGGATGAGCATGCCGATGCCCAGCGGGCGCGACAGCTTGTTGTAGAAGCACCAGGCGCTGAACATCGCGAACGCCGACCAGATGCCGTATTGGAACCAGGTGATCAGCGGCGGAACGCACCACAGCAGGGCCACCACCGACCACAGGATCGCCGGCACCGCCACCACGTGGATGCGCTGGTTGACCACATTGCGGTGGTCGTCGGAGTAGCTGGCGAAATAGCGGTCGATCGGACGCGCAAGCTGGGTGGTGGTCTGCATGCGGCCAGCATACCCCGGCCGGGGCCGCCAGTAGAGCCAGGCCATGCCTGGCTGCAGGTCGGCCGAGGTTGCCGGCCAGCGGCCGGCACTACCCCAGGCAACCGACAGTAGAGCCAGGCCATGCCTGGCTGCAGGGGGGGGCGCAGGAAACCGCCCCCAGCCAGACCGGCTGGGGCGCAGGGGAATCAGTCGACGCTGATTCCGGCCAGGCGCTGCAGCGCCTCGGCGTACTTGGCGCGGGTGCGCTCGATGATTTCGGCCGGGATGCTCGGGCCCGGAGCGGTCTTGCCCCAGTCCAGCGTCTCCAGGTAGTCACGCACGAACTGCTTGTCGTAGCTCGGCGGGCTGGTGCCCACTTCGTACTCGTCGGCCGGCCAGTAGCGCGAGGAATCCGGCGTCAGCATCTCGTCCATGATGTACAGGCGACCGTCGGCATCGGTACCGAACTCGAACTTGGTGTCGGCCAGGATGATGCCGCGCTCGCGTGCGTAATCGGCCGCGAACTTGTAGATGCGCAGCGTGGCGTCGCGCACGCGCTCGGCCATCTCCGCACCGACCGTCTTCACCATCGCGTCGAAGTCGATGTTCTCGTCATGGTCGCCAACGGCAGCCTTGGTCGAGGGGGTGAAGATCGGCTCGGGCAGTTGCTCGGCCTGGCGCAGGCCGTCGGGCAGGTCGATGCCGCTGACCTTGCCGGTGCGCTGGTAGTCCTTCCAGCCGCTGCCGATCAGGTAACCGCGGGCGATCGCTTCCACCGGTACCGGCTTCAGCTTGCGGGTGACCACCGCGCGCTTGGCGTACAGGGCCGCGTCCACGCCCTCGGGCAGCACGCTGGCTACATCGATGCCGGTCAGGTGGTTGGGCATCAGGTGCGCGGTCTTGGCGAACCAGAAGTTGGACACCTGGCAGAGCATCTCGCCCTTGCCCGGGATCGGGTCGGGCAGAACCACGTCGAACGCCGACAGGCGATCGGTGGCGACCATCAACAGGTAATCCCCCGGCGGGGTACCGGCCGGCAGCCGCTCGCGCGGGATATCGAACACATCACGCACCTTGCCGCGGTGGCGCAAGGGCAGGCCGGGGAGATCGGATTGCAACAGCGTGGTTGGCACGGGCACTCCTGGGGCTTCGTCGATACGGCTGCCCAACGGACCCGGCGGGCCCGCTGACCAGCGGGCGGCCTAGTGTAAAGCGGTCCGGGCCCGCTGTGACGTAAAATGAGCGTCCATTTCGTCGGCCGACCCCGGAGCGCCATGCGCTGGTACGGAAAACTGCTCGGTTTCATCGCCGGGGCCCTGCTGTTCCGGCCCAATCCGCTGTTCGGCGCGGTGGTCGGCCTGTTGCTGGGACATGCCTTCGACAGCGACTGGTTCCGCCTGAACAAGGAGAACCCCTACCGCGAGCTGGGGCTGACCTCCGAGGCTACCGATGCCGAGGTCGAGCGCGCCTACCGCAAGCTGATCTCCCAGTACCACCCCGACAAGCTGGGCGGTGCCGCCCCCGAGCTGCGGCAGCAGGCCGAGCAGAAGTCGCGGCGCATCAACGCCGCCTACGACCGCATCAAGACCCTGCGCAAGCGCTGACCCCACAGTCCCGCCTGCGGGCGGGAGACCCCTTTCCCCGTTCCGAAGGCCCCGGCCATGTCCAACTGCCTCATCGCTCCTTCCATCCTCTCGGCCAACTTCGCCCGCCTGGGCGAAGAAGTCGACAACGTCCTGGCCGCTGGCGCCGATTGGGTCCATTTCGACGTGATGGACAACCACTACGTGCCGAACCTGACCATCGGCCCGATGGTCTGCCAGGCGCTGCGCAAGCACGGCGTCACCGCACCGATCGACGTGCACCTGATGGTCGAGCCGGTGGACCGCATCATCCCGGACTTCGCCGAGGCCGGCGCCACCTACATCAGCTTCCACCCGGAGGCCAGCCGCCACGTGCACCGCACCATCCAGCTGATCCGATCGCTGGGCTGCAAGCCGGGCATCGTGCTGAACCCGGCCACCCCGGTGGACATCCTCGACTGGGTGCTGGACGACCTCGACCTGGTGCTGCTGATGTCGGTCAACCCGGGCTTCGGCGGCCAGGCGTTCATTCCGTCGGCGTTGGACAAGCTGCGCGTGGTGCGCAAGAAGATCGATGCCAGCGGCCGTGACATCCGCCTGGAGATCGACGGTGGCGTGAAGGCCGACAACATCGGTGAGATCGCTGCCGCAGGTGCCGACACCTTTGTCGCCGGCTCGGCCATCTTCAACGCCAAGACCAGCTACCAGGACGTGATCGCGCAGATGCGCGCCAACGTCGCTGCGGCACGGGGCTGAGCCATGAGCACGGTGGCCGTGTTGAACATCCGCCCGGCCACCGTCGCCGACGCTGGCCTGATCCTGCGCTTCATCCGTGAACTGGCAATCTACGAGAAGGCCGAGCATTCGGTGCAGACCGATGAAATCGGCATCGCCGAAAGCCTGTTCGGCGCCGACGCCACCGCCCGCGCGCTGGTCTGCGAGGCGAACGGCGAAGCCATCGGCTACGCGGTGTATTTCTACAACTATTCCACCTGGCTGGGCCGCAAGGGCATCTACCTCGAAGACCTGTACGTGAGCCCGGAAAAGCGTGGTTCCGGTGCGGGCAAGGCGCTGCTGAAGTACATCGCCCGGCAGGCGGTGGCTGAAGGTTGCGGCCGCTTCGAGTGGTCGGTGCTGGACTGGAACACGCCGGCCATCGAGTTCTACACCGCAGCCGGCGCCAAGCCGCAGGACGAGTGGACGGTGTACCGGCTGGAAGGTGAGGCGCTGCACGATTTCGCCAACGGTTGAGGCGGAATGCATCCACGCATGACGTGGATCTATTGAAGACAGTGCGTGGGCACAGTAGATCCACGCCATGCGTGGATGCGCCTGGCAGGCAAAAAAAAACCACGCCAAACACTGGCGTGGCCTTGCTGCATGCGTGGGAGGCTGATCCTGCCTCCATCCGTCGTCCCTGCTATGGCCTTCCATTCTCCGGGCCACCGATGACACCTGCATGACATCCCGCATTGACGAGCCCAACTACCTGACCTGAACGGTTGCCAGCGTCTTTCACTGGCCCCGAACGCCCGATTGCTAGCCTGTGCCGCCTTTCCCTGGAAGAACTGCATGAGCACACCGCGCTGGCGCCTGATCCTCAACGGCAAGTCCGCAGGCAACGATGACCTGCGCGATGCCGTGGGCCACTGGCGCGAACGCGGCGTGCACCTGGAAGTGCGGGTGACCTGGGAAGACGGTGACGCCGAGCGCTACGTGGCCGAGGCCATCGACCACGGCGTGGACGTGATCGTGGCGGCCGGCGGCGACGGCACGCTGAGCGCGGTGGCCGAGACGCTGGCACATCGTGACGAGCCGGCTGAGGCGCTGCCCTCGCTGGCGCTGGTGCCGATGGGCACCGCCAACGATTTCGCTACCGCTGCCGGTATTCCGGTGGAGCCGCAGGAGGCCTTCGCACTGATTGCCAGCGGTACGCCGCATCCGATGGACCTGCTGCGTGTTGATGCCGACGGCAAGCCGTGGTGGTGCGCCAACCTCGCCAGCGGCGGCTTCGGCACCCAGGTCACGGTGGAAACCGATGCCGGCTTGAAGAAGATGCTCGGCGGTCTGGCGTATGTCATTACCGGTATCGCCAAGCTCGGGCGCATCGAACCGATCACCGCGCGCCTGAGCGGGCCGGATTTCCAGTGGGAAGGTGGGTTCATCGCGCTGGGTATCGGCAACGGCCGCCAAGCGGGTGGTGGTCAGCAGCTGTGTCCGCAGGCACTGATCGATGACGGCCTGCTGGACGTCACCGTGGTGCCGGAGCTGGATGGTGAAGTCGCCGCCACCCTTGGGCAGATGCTGACCGGTGGCAAGGAAGCGGCGCTCGAGCGTGTCGCTACACGCGCGCAGCTGGCTTGGCTGCAGATCGACGCACCGCAGCCGCTGACCTTGAACCTGGACGGCGAACCGGTGCAGGCACGCAGCTTCCGCATCGAATGCGTGCCGGGCAGGGTGCGGATGCACCTGCCGGATGACTGCGTGCTGCTTTCCGGCCGCTGATACAGGAACTACAGCAGGGGGATGTCTTCTTCCTTCGTGGGGAAGCCGAAGGCTTCACGTTTGTCGCGGATGCCTTTCGGCATCGGGGGGCGAGGGATGTCGCGTGTGACGAGCCACTGCTGGCACTTCTTCTGCCATGGCAGAAGGTCGGGTGTAGTGATGCCCCAGAAGATGTGCTCGGCGATCAGCATTCTATCGGGCGCCCCGATGGAGGATTTCAGTAGTACCGTAGGGTCTGCCCCGTGTTCCAGCAGCCAATAGGCATGCTCGAATCCACCCCGGGTGGTGTACCAGCTCAGTACTGTGTCGGCGGTGCCGCGATTGGATTCATTGATGTTCGCTCCATTCTCAATAAGCAGTTTCACGTTTTCCCACTGATTGCCCGCAATGAAGGCTTGAAACAGCAACGTTTCGCCCGCTGAGTTACGCGTGTTGGGGTCTCCACCGTGCTGAAGCAGCAATTGCAGGTATCGCGGGTCGTCCAGCTTTGAGGCATAGACCATGGCGTTGTTGTAGCCAAGTCTGCGGCCATCCACGACCTTGTAGGCGCGGGCATTTGGATCTGCACCGTTGTCCAGAAGTGCGCGGAGGCCGTCCAGATTGCCTGCGCGTAGAGGCCAGGCGACCATGGGAATCCCGTCTTCGCGCGAGAACGTCTTGTCCGGATCGACCCCTTCTTCACCGATGAGGCGGTGAATAGCCTTTGAATCGCCGCTTTCAGTGGCGATGGCCAGCTGCAGAGCCTTTCCTTCAAAGTACTGGTCTGCTCCATGACTCGATGATGCCGCGCAGCCGCTGATCAGCAAAAGTGTGAGACAAGCCACGGAGAGGAGGGCCTTCTGCACACGTTTGTGAAAGTGAATGGGCATTATCATCCTGATGATTGGGCTGAAGCGTGACATTAGCAAAAAGTTCTGATAATCGATAAGCATCGCGTGCTCAAGCCCGTGCCCGGCGCAATGGAGTTTGCCATGAATGGAACCGACATCGAGGCGCGCGTGCGCGCCCTCCAGGAGCAGAATCTTCTCGTTCAACAGCTGCGGGAAAGCGGCAATGACAGAGAGGCTGATCGTCTTCAGGAGACCTATCACGCACGTGAAATGTCTGGTCTCGCAGCTGATGTCTATCAATCAGCCAAGCACGAAGGTGCGCCTCCCGTGGGATGGACGCGCGGCAGCTCCGATCCGGATGCGCTGCGCGCTGCAGGCATCAACATGTCTGACGAAGAGTTGCGCGAGCTTCTGCAACCGCCGCAGTCTGGATTCCGCGCGGAGATATATATTCCCGACAAAGAGCTTTTCGGTACAGACGCAAAGCCGGTGGTGGTCTACAAGGGCTCTACCGGTAAGATCGTCGACCCTCTTGCACCGAATGGATGGCGCGAGTCTGGTGGCGAAGATTTTCTGAACAATGGGCAGCAAGGCATTGGGATGCGAAGCGACTACTACGATCGCGCCATGTCACTTGCCACGCAGCTGAATGATCGCATTGGCAACAACTTCGAAATCGCCGGCCACTCCCTCGGCGGTGGCATGGCCTCGGCTGCGTCGGCCGTCACTGGCGCACGCGCCACCACCTTCAATGCGGCAGGCCTGCATCCGGAAACTGCGGCACGTTTCGCGAAGGAAAATGGTCTGCCCACCTTCAACCCGCAACAAAGCGTGCATACCTACCAGACCACCGGCGAGGTGCTGAATGACGTGCAGAACGGCATGCAGCGCCTGAGCGAGCAGCAGCGTCGCGGCTATGGCGTGCTTGCCAATGAAATGGGCATGTTGCTGAAGGAGCCCGCCATGCAGAAGCTGGTGGGCGACAAGCTGCGCGAGATGATGCCACCGGGTGCGCAGACGTCCGCGGCGCAGTTCATCGAACAACTGGCGACACAGCCGGGGCAGGAAGCTCTGCGCAATATCCCGGTGGCCGCTGGCCGTGCCGAACTGCTGCTTGAGGCCAAGACACGCGACGCACAGGGCAATATCGTCAATCGTTCGCAGGTAGCGGCGCCAAGCCAGGTTGCAGAGCTGGCTGGACCGCTGTCCACGGTGCTGCACGCCACTGGCTACGGCATGCGCGGAGGACGTGTGATTGGTGAACAGGTTGAGCGCGCGGGTGCGGCCGGCGCGCACGTGCTGGACAGGGCGGGTGATGGCGCGGAGCAGATCCTGAGGACCCAGGGCATGGCCGTCGGCCAGATCGTGAACATGGGGTCGACTACCCTCCAGGTGGGTACCCGGGCGACCACCACCTTGATCGCCTCCGGGCGCGAGTTGACTGGAAGCATCGAGGCGACCCTGCATCGGGCGCAATCGCAGGCCAGTTCCCACGGCATATCCGCGCTGTCGTGGGTGGCCGGTCGGATCGGTTTGGATGACGCGGCCGACAGGTTGGCCAAAGAGGCCGAAAGGACACGTACTACGGGCGAGCAACGCGCGGTGCATGCATCGCGACAAGCACATGCCGATGCCGAGGGAACGCGTGCCTTTGGCGAGCGGACGGCCACTGCCATCGGCCATGACGGGCAGTGGGTGGCCGGCAAGCTGCAGAACGGTTTTGCCACCGCCGGCGCTCATGTGGACCGCGGCTATGACCTGGTGGCATCGAAGGTAAAGGGCGTTACCGCCCAAGCGCCAGCTGCCATGGCGACGGTCGGGGGCATCAGTGTGGGGGTGGGCACCGCGGCAGCAACGCATGTACCCACCGGTGCCCTGCCATTGGATGCGGTGAAGCTCTCCAATCTTGCCCAGTCCGCGCGATTGATCCGTAACATCGGTCCAGCATTTGGCGAGGCAACGGCCCGCCATGGCATGGCCGAGACCGTCATTCCCAGCCTGGATTCGGAACTGATCAAGCAGGAAGCCGCCGCCCGCAAGCTGGTCGAGCAGCACCAGCGCATACAGCATCCGGAAGATGGCCGCCGGGCCGGCGTGGCAGCAGAGCCCGCTGCGCGCGGGCCCGGCATCAATGACCCTGGCCACACCGATTACCGGTTGTTCAATGGCGCACAGACCGGCGTGCACGCCCTGGATGCCGCCCACAACCGCGTGCCGAACCTGCAGAGCGACCAGCTCGCCGGTGCACTGGCCGTGCAGGCCAAGCGCGAGGGGCTGGAGTCCATTTCCCACGTGGTGCTCAGCGACGATCACCGCCGCGCCTTCGCGGTGGATACGCCCGACCTGAACGCCGCGCACCGCCGCCATGCCCACGTCGAGGTGGCGGCGGGCATGGCCCAGCCGCTCAGCGCGAGCACCGCCCAGATTGACGCGATCAACGCCAGTCGCGAGCAGGCGCAGGGGGTGTCGCTGGCCCAGCAGCAGGTGCAGGAGAGCCAGGAACAGGCGCGGCGGATGGGCTAGGGCGAAGACAAACCGCCCGTCGCCAAAGGGTTTCCCTGCGGCCAAAGCTGCGATACAGTCATTGGGTGTCCAGCCTGACGACCCCGCATACCCTTTCTTCCGCACGCCGTTGGTGGCGATGGTGGCCTGTTGCCGTCGTCCGTCCCCATAACGCTGTGTCCCGGAAGGAAAGTCGTCTTGATCTCGCACGCTCAGTTTCAGCAGCAGGCCGCTGAAGGCCACACCCATATTCCCGTTGTCCGCGAAGTGCTGTCCGACCTGGACACGCCGCTTTCGGTCTATCTGAAGCTCGCCGACGGCCCCAATACCTACCTGTTTGAATCCGTCGAAGGCGGCGAGCGCTTTGGTCGTTACTCGATCATCGGCCTGCCGGCACGCCGCGTGTACGCCTTCCACGGCCTCACCCTGACCGTACGCGAGCACGGCGATGTGGTGGAAACCCGTGAGGTGGCCGACCCGTTTGCCGAGGTCGAGGCGCTGCGCAGCGCCCACTCGGTGCCCAAGCTGGAAGGCCTGCCGGGCTTCACCGGTGGCCTGGTCGGCTGGTTCGGCTTCGAATGCATCGGCTACATCGAGCCGCGCCTGGCCTCGCCGGCCGGCCGTGACGAACTGGGCACCCCGGACATCCTGCTGCTGCACTCCGATGAGCTGGCGGTGTTCGACAACCTGAAGGGCCGCCTGTACCTGATCGTGCATGCCGATCCGCGTGTCGAAGGCGCCTTCGAGCAGGCCCAGGCCCGCCTGGATGCACTGACCGCCAAGCTGCGCGCGCCGGGTGCCGGCTATCCGGCACCGCTGACCAGCGACGTGCTGGACGAGTCCGATTTCGTTTCCGGTTTCACCCGCGAAGGCTTCGTCGACGCGGTCCAGCGCAGCAAGGAGTACATCCGTGCTGGCGACATCTTCCAGGTGGTGCTCAGCCAGCGCCTGAGCGTGCCGTTCAAGGCGCGCCCGGTGGATGTGTATCGCGCGCTGCGTGCACTGAACCCGTCGCCGTACATGTATTTCCTCGATGTCGGCGACCTGCAGGTGGTCGGCTCCTCGCCGGAAATCCTGGTGCGTCTGCAGGACGGTGAAGTGACCGTGCGCCCGATCGCCGGCACCCGCCCGCGCGGCGCCACGCCGGAGCTGGACCAGGCGCTGGAGGTCGAGCTGCTGGCCGATCCAAAGGAACGCGCCGAGCACCTGATGCTGATCGACCTGGGCCGCAATGACGCCGGCCGCGTGTCCAAGGCAGGCACCGTCGAAGTGGGCGAGCAGTTCGTGATCGAACGCTACAGCCACGTCATGCACATCGTCAGCGAAGTGACCGGGCAGCTGCAGCCGGGCCTGAGCTATGCCGACGTGCTGCGCGCCACCTTCCCGGCCGGTACGGTCAGCGGCGCGCCGAAGATCCGCGCGCTGGAAGTGATCCGCGAGCTGGAACCGATCAAGCGCAATGTCTACGCCGGCAGCATCGGCTACATCGGCTGGCACGGCGATGCCGATACCGCGATCGCGATCCGCACTGCGGTGATCAAGGACGGCCGCCTGTACGTGCAGGCCGGCGCCGGCATCGTCTACGACTCCGACCCGGACAAGGAATGGGACGAGACGATGAACAAGGGTCGCGCGCTGTTTCGCGCCGTCGCCCAGGCCGCCAAGGGCCTGTGAGCTTCCCTGTGCTGTGGCCTGCGCCGCAGCACCCTTCGCTGTTTCCATTCAAGACAAGGAGTACCGCATGAAGCTGCTGAGCGTTCTGCTGTGGTCGTCGCTGCTGGCCACGATGGCCCCGGATGCATGGGCACAGGCCAACACCATTCCCTCGCAACCGCACCTGCTGGTGAAGGGCGAGGGCGCGCGAACGGTGATGCCGGACCGGTTCACGGTTGAACTGCTGGTCAAGTCCACCGATCTTCAGCCGGATACAGCGCGCTCGCGCGTGCAGGGCAATGTCGATGCGGTGCTGGGTGCGTTCAAGCGCAACCATGCACTGCCGGAAAGCGTGGTGGCCGACAACCTGACCATCCAGCCGGACTACCGCTATAGCGTGCAGGGCAAGCAGGAATACCTGGGGACACGGGTGAGCCGGCGCCTGAAGGGCAGCTTCGGCACCACCGGCGACCTGCAGGCCTTCCTGCGCGCGGTCGATGCCAGCGATGACCTGCAGATCAGCAGCATGCGACCTGGCTACTCGAAGGAAGCCGCACTGCGTGGCGAACTCAAGGCCGAAGCGGCAACGCAGACACGCGCCTCCGCCAAGCACCTTGCCACGGCCTATGGCGCGCGCATCACCGGCCTCTACAGCATCTCCGACGTGGCCCCGAACTTCGCCTACGGCGTGCAGGCAGGCAGCTGGCCCCGCAGCGGTGACATGGTCACGCCGCCAAGCCCGCCGGCTCCGCAGGCACCGACCAGCATTGAAACAACCGGCTCGCGCGCGCGCGAATCCATCGAAGCCGGCCCCATCACCTACACCGAAAATGTGTACGCCATTTTCCTGATAAGCGACGGAACCTAACCATGTTGTGGATGATCGACAACTACGACAGCTTCACCTACAACCTCGTGCAGTACCTGCAGACGCTGGGTGCCGAGGTGAAGGTGGTGCGCAACGATGCGATGAGCGTGGACGAGATCGCCGCGCAGAAACCCGAGCGCATCGTCATCTCGCCCGGCCCGTGCACGCCCAATGAGGCGGGCGTGTCGCTGGAGCTGATCCAGCGCCTGGGCCCGACCACGCCGATCCTCGGCGTGTGCCTGGGCCACCAGGGCATCGGCCAGGTCTACGGCGGCACGGTCATCCGCGCCGGCAACATCATGCACGGCAAGACCTCACCGATCCGCCATGAAGGCAAGGGCGTGTTCGCCGGCCTGCCGGACGGTTACCAGGCCACTCGCTACCACTCGCTGGTGGTCGACAAGAACAGCCTGCCCGACGCGCTGGAAGTGACCGCGTGGACCGAGAACGAGGATGGCTCGATCGAAGAGATCATGGGCCTGCGCCACCGCCAGTTCCCGGTCGAGGGCGTGCAGTTCCACCCCGAATCGATCCTCACCGAACACGGCCACGCCCTGCTGCGCAATTTCCTGCAGCGCCCGGCTGCCTGATCCAAGGAGTATTCCGATGAGCTTCTCCCCCCAGGAAGCCCTGCAACGCACCATCGAGCATCGCGAGATCTTCTTCGACGAAATGGTCGACCTGATGCGGCAGATCATGCGCGGCGATGTCTCGCCGATGATGACCGCCGCCATCCTCACCGGCCTGCGCGTGAAGAAGGAAACCATCGACGAAATTGCTGCCGCGGCGACGGTGATGCGCGAATTCGCGCTGGCCGTGCCGGTCACCGATACCACCCACCTGGTCGACATCGTCGGCACCGGTGGCGATGGCTCGCATACGTTCAACATTTCCACCTGCGCGATGTTCGTTGCCGCTGCCGCCGGCGCGCGCGTGGCCAAGCATGGCAACCGCAGCGTGTCGTCCAAGTCCGGCAGCGCCGATGCGGTCGAAGCACTTGGCGCGGCGATCGAGCTGCAGCCTGCTCAGGTGGCCGCGGCCATCGAACAGACCGGCATCGGCTTCATGTTCGCGCCGATCCACCACCCGTCGATGAAGGTGGTGGCGCCGGTGCGTCGCGAGATGGGGGTGCGCACCATCTTCAACATCCTCGGTCCGCTGACCAACCCGGCCAATGCGCCGTCGGTGCTGATGGGCGTGTTCCATCCCGATCTGGTGGGCATCCAGGCGCGCGTGCTGCGCGAACTGGGTGCCGAGCGCGCGATGGTGGTGTGGGGCCGCGACAACATGGATGAGATCTCGCTGGGCGCCGGCACCCTGGTGGGTGAGCTGCGCGACGGCAAGGTGCGCGAGTACGAGATCCATCCGGAAGACTTCGGCATCTCCATGTCAGCCAGCCGCAACCTGCGCGTGGACGGCCCGGAGCAATCCATCGCCATGCTGCGCGCGGTGCTCGACAACGAGCCGGGGCCGGCGCTGGACATCGTCGCCCTGAATGCGGGCGCGGCGTTGTACGTGGCCGGCGTGGCCAGCGATATCGGCGACGGCCTGGCCCGTGCCCGTGCCGTCATCGCCGATGGCAGCGCCCGTGCCCGCCTGCAGCAGTATGTCGATACCACTCGCGCGCTGGTTGCCTGAGCGCGCGGTTCAGCCTGACCCACCCGATGGCCGATAATGGTCGTCCTCACCGCCCCAGCACCGACCCGACGACGATGAGCGATATCCTGCAGACGATCCTGGCCCGCAAGGCCGAAGAAGTAGCCCAGCGCCGCGCCCAGCGCCCGCTTGAGGAGCTGCAGGCCGCGCTGGCCGATGCGCCACCGGTGCGCGGCTTCGTGCGCGCGCTGCAGGCTGCCGTCGCCAATGGCGATCCAGCGGTGATTGCCGAAGTGAAGAAGGCCAGCCCGTCCAAGGGCGTGATCCGTTCCGACTTCCGCCCGGCCGACATCGCGGTCAGCTACGAGTTCGGCGGCGCCAGCTGCCTGTCGGTGCTGACCGACGTCGACTTCTTCCAGGGTGCCGACACCTACCTGCAGCAGGCGCGCGAAGCCTGCACGCTGCCGGTGCTGCGCAAGGACTTCGTGATCGACGCCTACCAGGTGGTTGAGGCGCGCGTGCTCGGCGCCGACTGCATCCTGCTGATCGTCGCCGCGCTGGACGACACGCAGCTGGCCACGCTGTCCGAACTGGCGATGTCGCTGGGCATGGACGTGCTGGTGGAAGTGCATGACATCGACGAGCTGGAGCGAGCGCTGCAGGTTCCGGCGCCGATGATCGGCATCAACAACCGCAATCTGCGCACCTTCGAGGTGTCGCTGCAGACCACGCTGGACATGCGGCTGGCCGTGCCGCGCGACCGCCTGCTGGTCACCGAGAGTGGCATTCTCGGCCCGCAGGATGTGGCGCTGATGCGCGATGCCGGCATCCACTCGTTCCTGGTGGGGGAGGCCTTCATGCGCGTGGAAGAGCCGGGTGAGGGTCTGCGTCAGCTATTCTTCGCAGCATGAAAACGTACTATCCAACGCCGCGCGAGGATGCGCCGCTGGTGGTCTTCGACTTCGACCACACCCTGTATGACGGCGATTCGGGTACCCACCTGTTCGCCTCGCTGATCAAGCGCAACCCGCTGCGGATGCTGGCTGCGTTGCTGGTCACCCCGATTGCCGGGCCGATGGTGGCGATGCTGCCGACCCGCCGTGCCGGTATCTCGGTCTACGTCTGGATCGGCAGCTTCGGCCTGCATCGCGCGCGCGAGTTCAACAAGGTGATCGATGCCTACGTGCTGCGCAACGAGGCGCAGATGCGCGCCAAGCTGCTGCCACAGGCGCTGGAGGTGTTCGCCGCGCACCGTGCCAAGGGCGATCGCGTGGTGGTGGCCACCGGTGCACCGCCGGAACTTGCCCGCGCGATCCTGGCCTTCGTCGCCCACCAGGACGTGCCGGTGATCGGCACCGAAGTGGGGCCGCGGCTGGGCGGGGTAGGGCCGACCCGCCACTGCCACAACGAAGAGAAGATGCGCATGCTGCGCGAGCGCGGCTACGGCGACATCGATATCGCTTACTCCGACAGCACTGCCGACCTGCCGCTGCTGCTGGCGGCGAAAGCGCCGGTGGTGGTCAACCCGAAGCCTGCCAAGGTGGAATTCTTCCGCCGCGTGCTGCCGGCCGGCACCCGCATCCTCAACTGGGGTTGCGTAGACCGCGGCGGCGACAAGGCGTAATCGATCCCGCCTGCCTACCGGGTCCCACGCGGGTAGCGCCGGGCCATGCCCGGCGAGCGCTCAGCGGTACAGATACCCGAACAGTGCATGGCCCACCTGGAACAGGCTGATGCCCAGCACCAGCACGCCCACCGCGACCAGCACCCAGCGTTCCTTCACCCGCTTCACCAGCACCGCCGCCACCGGCGCGGCCATCATGCCGCCGATCAGCAGGCCGGCGACGATCTGCAGGTGCTGCACCCCCATCGACAGCAGGAAGGTCGCTGATACCGTCAGCGTGACCACGAATTCCGCAGCGTTCACCGTGCCGATCGTGGTCCGTGCCAGGCCGCCACGGGCGAGCAGGGTGGAGGTCGCCACCGGGCCCCAGCCGCCGCCGCCGCTGGCATCGAGCAGGCCGGCAAAGAATCCCAGTACCGGCACCCGGCGGATCTCGCCCGTGGGCATCCAGCGGCCGGCCGCGCGGGCCAGGATGATGATGGCCAGCACCAGCAGGTACAGGTAGATCAGCGGGCGGATCAGGTCGCCAGGGACCTGTGTCAGGACGTACGCGCCGAGTGCACCGCCCAGTGCGCCGGGAAGGGCGAGGCGGAAGAACAGGCGTTTGTCGACATTGCCGGCGACCAGATGCGACACGCCGGAGGCCCCGGTGGTGAACACTTCAGCGGTATGCACGCTGGCGCTGACCTGTGCGGGAGGCAGCCCCATGCTGAGCAGCACCGACGAGGAAACCAGCCCGAATGCCATGCCCAGCGCGCCATCAACCAGCTGGGCGCCGAGGCCGATAAGGATGAACCACCAGAATTCGCTGCTCAGCTCCATGGGGCGAGCCTAGCGCGCGAACGAGTGCGGACCAAGGTCCGCACCCACCGGTGGTCAACGGGTGCCGTACAGCACCACGGTCTTGCCGCGGGCGTGCAGCAGGCCGTCGGTCTGCAGCTTCTTCAGCACCCGGCCGGCCATTTCGCGCGAGCAGCCGACCAGACGGGCCAGTTCCTGGCGTGAGACGCGCAGTTGGCTGCCTTGCGGGTGACTCATCGACTCCGGCTCCTGCGCCAGATCGTGCAGGGTGCGCACGATACGGTCGGTGACATCCAGGAAGGCCAGGCGGCTGGCCTTGCGGCTGGTGTCCAGCAGGCGCTTGGAGATCTGCTGGCCCAGCGCGTACAGCAGGCGCGGGGCATCGGCCGACAGCGGGCCGAGGAACAGTTGATGCAGCCGTTCGTAGCTGATTTCGGCCAGCTCACAGGCAGTCCGGGTGCGCAGGATCACCTCGCGGCGGTCCGACTCCACGAACAGGCCCATCTCGCCGACGAACTCGCCAGCGCCGAAATAGCCCAGCACCAGCTCACGGTCCTCCTCCTCCTCGGCCATGATCGAAACCGAGCCGCTGATGACGTAATACAGGGTGCCAGCCGGGTCACCGGGTCGGAAGACGTCGGTACGGGTGGGATAGCGCCGCCTGTGGCTGTGGGCCAGAAAGCGGTCGATTGTTGCGATGTCCAAGGCCAATGGGCTGCTAGCTAGGCGCACGGTTGACACGATAGGGGCGCTCCCTCTGCGCATGAACGGATTCACGGGGTCGATAGCGGAGCTTAACCAGCGCAATTGTTAAGGGCAAACAGTGTGCCAGAACCTGAGCGTCTTCACGTTCCCCCTGGAGACACTTATGCCGCATAATTCCCCCTTTCCCTTCTTACACAGGAATCGACCGCCGTGGTCAAGCCGTTGCCTCGCCTGAGGTTGCAGGGTTTCAACAACCTCACCAAGGCGCTGAGCTTCAACATCTATGACGTGTGTTACGCGCGCACCGAAGAGGAGCGTCAGCGTTACATTGAATACATCGATGAAGAGTACAACGCCGACAGGCTTACTCAAATCTTGACCGATGTCGCTGAGATCATCGGCGCCAACATCCTCAACGTGGCGCGCCAGGATTACGATCCGCAGGGTGCCTCGGTGACGATCCTGATCTCCGAAGAGCCGGTGATCGACAAGAAGCAGGCCGGCAAGGAGTTGATTTCCGATGCCGTGGTCGCGCACATGGACAAGTCGCACATCACCGTGCACACCTATCCGGAAACGCACCCGCAGGAAGGCATTGCCACCTTCCGCGCCGATATCGACGTGGCTACCTGCGGCGTCATTTCGCCGTTGAAGGCGCTGAACTACCTGATCGAGAGCCTGGAATCGGACATCGTGATCATGGACTACCGTGTCCGTGGCTTCACGCGTGATGTGAAGGGCAAGAAGCACTACATCGATCACAAGATCAACTCGATCCAGAACTTCCTGGCCAAGAACATCAAGTCGCGTTACGAGATGTTCGACGTCAACGTCTACCAGGAAAACATCTTCCACACGAAGATGCACCTGAAGGACTTCGACCTGGACCAGTACCTGTTCGAGGAGAAGGCCAAGAACATCTCGTTCAAGGAACGCATGAAGATCGAAGCGCTGCTGCGTCGTGAGATCGAAGAGCTGTTCCACGGCCGCAACCTGGCTGAGTGACCCATGCGCGATGCCGTCAGGCATCGCCACCCAGGCGGGACGCCCCGCCCCGTGGAGCCTGCGCTTGGCGCAATCTTCAGTTCCACGGCGATGTACCGACCTACGGCCCGGTGTGAAAACACCGGGCCGTTTCGTTTTTCTCAAAAAAGGTAAGGAGCCCCCACCCATGCCCTGGATCTATCTGCTGCTGGCCGGTCTGTTCGAGATCGGATTCGCCCTTGGAATGAAGTACTCCGAAGGTTTCAGCAAACCCGTGCCGACCGCCCTGACGGTGGTGTCGGCCCTGATCAGCCTGTACCTGATGAGCCAGGCGATGAAGAGCATCCCGGTCGGTACGGCCTATGCGATCTGGACCGGCATCGGCGCCATGGGCGTGACGGTGCTGGGCATCCATCTGTTCAACGACAGCGCCTCGCCGGCGCGGCTGGCCTGCGTGGGCCTGGTCGTGGCCGGCGTCATCGGCCTGAAGCTGGTGTCACCCAACTAAGCCCGGGTAGTGCCGGCCGCTGGCCGGCAGCCCCATCAAGCCCGGCAGGCGGTCTTACAGCCGGTAGGCAATGGTCTTCATCACCCTGGAGGCCAGCGCCATCGCGCCGGGAACCGGGAATGGCAGGCGGCGTGCGCCGGCCTGCTCCGCATGCTCGGCATGCCGGGCCTCATCTTCCTTCATCACCCGGATGACCGCGCGGCTGCGCAGATCGCCGGCCGGCAGGTCGACCAGGTGTTCGTCCAGATGGGCTTCCACCTGGCGCTCGGTCTCGACCACGAAACCCAGGTTCCAGCCGTCGCCGCGCAGCCCGGCCAGGGTGCCGATGGTGTAGCTGCCGGCGTACCAGAGCGGATTGAACAGGCTCGGGCGGCTGTCCAGCTCGCCCAGGCGGGTGGCGCACCAGGCCAGATGGTCGGTCTCTTCCTGGGCCGCTTCCAGCAGATGTTCGCGGGTTGCCGGGTCGCGCGCCACCGCGGCCTGGCCGAAGTACAGGCCCTGGGCGCAGACCTCACCGACATGGTTGATCCGCATCAGCCCGGCCGCGTGGCGACGCTGCGCGCTGTCCATGCCGGGCTCGCCGGTGTCCGTGGCCGGATAGGGGCGGCTGGCCGGCGGGTTGCCGAACACCGTGTCCAGGGCGCGCTGCGCCTCGGTCAGCAGGTGGTCCAGCGGGGTGGTCTGGCGAAGCACGGTCATGGCGGCACGGCGTGGAGCGGGGGAGGCCCCGATTCTCGCCCGGCCCCGGCCCCCTGCCAACCCGGGGCGGAGGCCGGCTTGCACCCGCCAGCCAAGCTGCGTACAATGCCGCCCCTTACGCTCCACCTTTCACAACGCGTGGCAGAGTTCCGGCGAGTCCTTCGCCGCAATGAGCCCGACCTAACCAAGAGTTCTTCATGAGCACTTTCACTGCCAAGAACGAGACCGTCCAGCGCGACTGGTACCTCGTCGACGCCGAGGGCAAGACCCTGGGCCGTCTCTGCACCGAGCTGGCCCGCCGTCTGCGTGGCAAGCACAAGCCGGTCTACACCCCGCACGTTGATACCGGCGACTACCTGGTCGTCATCAATGCAGAAAAGATTGTCGTCACCGGCAAGAAGCTGCAGGACAAGATGTATCACCGTTTCACCGGTTACATCGGCAACCTGAAGACCGAATCCCTCGCCCAGGCGCTTGAGCGCCACCCGGAGCGCGTGATCGAGACCGCCGTCAAGGGCATGCTGCCGAAGGGCACGCTGGGTCGCCAGATGTACCGCAAGCTCAAGGTCTACGCCGGCACTGAGCATCCGCACGCCGCACAGCAGCCGCAGGTTCTGGATATCTAATCATGGCTATCACTCAAAACTACGGCACTGGCCGCCGCAAATCCTCCACCGCTCGCGTGTTCCTGCGCAAGGGTTCGGGCAACATCACCGTCAATGGCCGTCCGCTGGACGAGTTCTTCGGCCGTGAGACCGCTCGCATGATCGTGCGCCAGCCGCTCGAGCTGACCAAGAACACCGAGAGCTTCGACATCCTGGTCACCGCCGCTGGCGGCGGCACCACCGGCCAGGCCGGTGCGATCCGTCTGGGCATCGCCCGTGCTCTGGTCGAGTACGACGAGACCCTGAAGTCCGAGCTGCGCAAGGCTGGCTTCATGACCCGCGACGCCCGCGAAGTCGAACGCAAGAAGGTCGGTCTGCACAAGGCCCGCCGCGCCACCCAGTTCTCCAAGCGCTGATTTACTGCGCCTGGCCGGGCTCCTTCGGGGGTCTGCTGGTTGGAAAAGCAAAAGCCCGGCTTCGGCCGGGCTTTTGTCGTTCTGGGGGCGTGCATTTCGAGGTTGCCGGCCAGCGGCCGGCACTCCTCGTGGTTCCGCATACCCGACCCCGGAGTTCTGTCTGGAGGAGAGCCCCTTTGATGTTCAAGGGGGTGCGCCGAAAGGCGCGGGGATAAGGTGGAATGCGTAACCAAATTAAACGCAAAAGGCCAGATCTTTCGATCTGGCCTTTTGCGTTTAATTTGGCTGCCCCGGATGGATTCGAACCACCGAATGCCTGAGTCAGAGTCAGGTGCCTTACCGCTTGGCGACGGGGCAAAACGTGTAACTATTTTCTCACTTTTCACATTGAAAAACAACTTCAACGTGGTGGCTATGGGTGGACTCGAACCACCGACCCCAGCATTATGAGTGCTGTGCTCTAACCGGCTGAGCTACATAGCCTTGGTGAGCCCGCTATTCTGCTGATGTGTACAAGGACTGTCAACACCTTTGTATCGTGCTTGTGGCCCGACAGACGGCATGGGATAGTCCCAACCAGTAGATTTTCTTAGGAGTCCGCATCGTGATCGATCCGGACGGCTATCGACCGAACGTCGGCATCGTGCTGATGCGGCAGGACGGGCAGGTGTTCTGGGCACGACGTGTGCGCCGGGATGGCTGGCAGTTCCCGCAGGGTGGCATGAACACCGACGAGACGCCTGTCGAGGCCATGTATCGTGAACTGCAGGAAGAGACCGGGCTGTTGCCGGAGCACGTTGAAGTGCTTGGGGCGACACCGGGCTGGCTGCGTTACAAGCTGCCGGCGCGGGCCATCCGCCGCAATGAACGCCAGGTCTGCATCGGCCAGAAGCAGGTCTGGTTCCTGCTGCGCCTGACCGGTGACGAGGCGCACGTCAGCCTGGACCATACCGACTCGCCCGAGTTCGATCATTGGCGTTGGGTGGACTTCTGGTACCCGGTGGAGCATGTGGTGGTGTTCAAGCGTGGGGTCTATGCGCGCGCGCTGCGACATCTGGCGCCGTTGGCCCAGGGGGTGGCGGGGCAGGGCATCAGTGCCATGCCCAAGAGCGCTGCCGAGGCCTGGATGCCAGGCCACGCCGCCGGCCATGACAGGCCCAGGAAGCGCACACCCATGCGCGGCGGGTACTGGCCGCGGAAAGCCAAGGGTGAACCGGGGGCGGTTTGACGCGCAGGCTGCGCAACGAGCGGGTCGATCGATCGCAACGCAGCGCTGCCGGCTATTTCCGGCAAGGACTGGTTGTCCGCTTGGCAAGCCTCCCCTGGCTGTTGTTGAGCGTGGTGGTTCTCGGCGACATCGCATGGATGCCGCTTGCGCCGGGGGCGTGCCTCGCCTTCGCGACCTGTGCAGGGGCGCTGTTGCTGGCGGACTACCTGCTGCGTCTGTAGCCCCCTTATGGTGGGCGGGTTCGGCTGGACGCTGAACCGTATCGAGAATGGTTCAGGTCTCTGATTGACAACCATTCTCGTTTCTATTGGAATAGCGATCAGGCCGCTACTGGCCTGTTGCCCTGGTTCCCGCCTGTGTACGTCTGCATCTGCAACGGTGTTACCGACCACCAGATCCGCGAAGCCGCCAGCCATGGCGTCACGTCGGTGGCCGAGCTGACCATGCGTACCGGATGCGGCGCGACCTGCGGTTCCTGCCTGGACATGGCAGGCGACCTGCTGGCCAAGGCGCGTGCCACCCACGATCTGCCGCTGCCGGTACTGGGTCTGGCGCAGGTCGCCTGAGTCGTTTCGCGGCGCGTTGACGCCGCGCTCTCCTGGTCTTCATTGCTGGCTGCACTGGCCAATGCGCACGATTCGCGTTCCTTCACGTGCTCGCGCAAGGCGTTACAGTGCCCGCGATTTCAGCGTGCAGGAGCATCCCCATGAAGGGCGACACCAAGGTCATCGAATTCCTCAACAAGGTCCTCTACAACGAGCTGACCGCGATCAACCAGTACTTCCTGCACGCCAAGATGCTGAAGAACTGGGGCATCAAGGAACTGGCCGAACACGAGTACAAGGAATCGATCGAGGAAATGAAGCATGCCGACATGCTCGCCGATCGCATCCTGTTCCTCGAAGGCCTGCCGAACTTCCAGGCGCTGGGCAAGCTGCGCATCGGTGAGAACCCGACCGAGATCCTGCAGTGCGATCTGTCGCTGGAACGCGATGGCGTGGTCACCCTGCGCGAGGCCGTGGCCTACGCCGATTCGGTCGGCGACTACGTCAGCCGCCAGCTGTTCGTGAAGATCCTCGACTCCGAAGAAGAGCACATCGACTGGCTGGAAACCCAGCTGGAGCTGATCGAGCGCATCGGTGAGCCGAAGTACCTGCTGAGCAAGCTCGAAGAGTGATTCAGCGGGCCTGGCCGGCGAGGTAGCCGGTCAGCGCCACGCGCGCGCGGGCGAACTCCGCCACCAGCAGCGCCACTGCCACGGCAGGGCGCTGCAGGCTGCCACTGCGGGCTTCGTGTTCGATCCGCCGCGCCACTGCTGACAGCGACAACGCGCCGACGTTGGCGCTGGAGGATTTCAGGCTGTGCGACAGCGCCTGCAGGCGTTCGATATCGTTGCCCTGCGCTGCCTGCTGCAACTGCTGCACCAGCTGCGGTGCGTCTTCCAGGAACACCGTCACGATCTGCGCAGCGGCATCACCGATCACCGCATGCAGTTCATCCAGCACGCTGCGATCAAGCACCGGCTGTGGAATCGGGATCGAGCGTGCTCGTTCATCGCGCGGGCCTTCGCCGTCGGGCGCGCTCGGCGCTGCGGGCAATTGCACAGGTTCCGGCAGCGCTGCATGTGCGCGATCCGCGGATGCCCGGCCCCAACGTTGCAGCAACGCATGCAGCGCCTCCCGCGCGATCGGCTTGGACAGATAGTCGTCCATGCCTGCCTGCAGGCAGCGTTCGCGATCCCCCGCCATGGCATTCGCAGTCATCGCGATGATCGGCAGCCGCGTGCGCCCCGCATCGGCTTCTTCCTCGCGCCAGCGCTGTGTTGCGCCGTAGCCGTCGAGCACCGGCATCTGGCAGTCCATCAGCACGACGTCTATTCCACCTTCGCGCAGCAGTGCGAGGGCCTGCTCGCCGTCGGTGGCATTGCGCACCCGGCACTGGAAGACCCGCAGCAGGTGCTCGGCCACCATCCGGTTGACCGTGTTGTCTTCGACCAGCAGCACATGCAGATCCAGTGGCGGCAGCGCGGCGGCCGGCCTGGCGTCTTCGGCGCTGGCCAGCAGGGCTGCCGGACGTGCAGTGGCGGTTGGTTGTGCCAGCAGGGCGTGCAGGTCGGCATCGTTGAATGTGCTGTGCAGCTGCTGCTGGCGCGGCCGTGCTGCAACCGGATCATCCTGCAGCCACAGCACCTGCAGTGCGTCGTCGGCATCGCGCTCGGCCAAGGCGCGCTGCAGGGCCGCCTCGCCATTGCGGCGGTGGCGCGCGTCGATCAGCAGCCATGCCGGTGTGCTCTGGCCCGGGCGTGGTGCTGCGCGCAGGCGTTCCATTGCCTCATCGATACTGGTCAGCAGCTGTACCTGCAGGCCGTGGTGCGCGGCGATGCGTTCGACGCGTGGCTGCAGCTGGGTATCGGCGGTGTACAGCAGCAGCGCTGCCGGCGAGCGTGCCAGCGCCGGCAGATCGCCGGGGACCTTCAGCAGCGGTATTTCGAACCAGAAGGTTGCACCCTGTCCCGGGGTGGACCGCACGCCGATGTCGCCATGCATCAGGTCGGTGATGCGCTTGCAGATGGCCAGGCCCAGGCCGGTGCCACCGTAGATGCGTGTGGTGGACGCGTCGGCCTGGCTGAAGGACTGGAACAGCCGCGCCTGCTGGGCCTCATCGATGCCGATGCCGGTGTCGACCACTTCGAAACGCAGCTGGTGCTGGGCGGGACCTTCGCCCAGCCGCTGCACGCGCAGCTGCACCTGGCCACGTGCGGTGAACTTGATGGCATTGGCCAGCAGGTTGCCCAGTACCTGGCGCAGGCGCACCGGGTCGCCGCGTACCGGCAGGCGCACGGCCGGATCCAGTTGCAGGCTCAGCGTCAGGCCCTTGGCTTCGGCAGCACGCTGCAGCAGCTGCACCACGCCGTCGAGCAGTTCGCGCAGGTTGAAGCTGGTGATTTCCAGTTCCAGTGCCTGTGCTTCCAGTCGCGAGTAATCGAGGATGTCATCGACGATGCGCAGCAGCTGCTGCGAGCTGGCCGAGGCAGTGGCCAGCATCTGCCGCTGGTCCTCGCCGAGTGGACCACGGGCGATCAGCTCCAGCATCGGCAGGATGCCGTTGAGCGGCGTGCGGATCTCATGGCTCATGGTGGCCAGGAACTCGCCCTTGGCCAGCACGGCCGCTTCGGCCGCCTGCTTGGCCTGCAGCAGCTGATGTTCCAGCTGCCCCTGGCGCTCGGTGGTGCGCCGCAGCTGGTCGCGCTCGCTGATCAGGGTGATGCGGTCGCGCTGCAGTGCCGCCAGCGCGTGACTACGCGAACGCAATCGCAGGCCCAGTACCAGCAGGGCGATGATGGCCATGGCCAGCACCGCCAGCAGCGCGACCGTCGTTGACACTCAGAGCACCGCGTTGTGGAAGTCGAAGTTCAGGTCGCTGCCGGCCGACTGCACCATGTTGCCCTGGATGTAATCGACACCGCCGACCCACATCGCGGCCGCTGCCTGCGGATCCTCGATCTGCTGGCCGATGATCTGCAGGCCGGCGGCATGCGCCTGCTCGATCGATCGGCGCAGTTCTTCGCGCGTATCCGGGTTGGAGTGGCTGCTGGAAAAACGTGCGGCCATGCGCACGAACGACAGCGGCAGCTGGGTGAGCAGGGCAAGGGCTTCGCTGCCCGGTTCGAACTGGCTCAGGCAGAAGCGCACGCCGACGCTGGCCATGCGTTGGCAGAACTGCTGCAACGGCACGGTGTGGATCAGCGCATCGGGCAGGCGCACGTCGATCACCAGCGCGCTGCCGGGCAGGCGACGTTGCTGCAGCGATTCCAGCAGCCAGTCGGCGAAGGCATCGCGCTGCAGGGTACGCAGCGACTGCGAGACGAACAGGTTCAGCGGCTGGGTCGCGTGGCGATACAGGTCGAGCAGGCCCATCGCATGCTCCAGCACCTGCTGGTCGAGGTCGGCGATGCGCCCGGCGGCTTCGGCGGCCGGGATCACCTGGCCGGCGGTCAGCACGCTGCCATCAGCCCGGCGCAGGCGCAGCAGCAGCTGGTACTGCGCGCTGCTGCCACCGGCGACGGCGACGATCGGCTGGTAAGCGAGCTCCAGCTGGCCTTCCAGCAGCGCCAGGTGCTCCTGTTCGGTCGTGATCTGGCGATGCACATGGCCGGCCACGCCGGCACTGAGCAGGCGCGCCTGCAGGGTGGTGCGTTCGACCGCTTCCAGGGCGCTGCTGGCATCGTCGAAACCCGGCGACAGCGGCGCGTAGCCGACCACACCACGCAGGTGCACCGACTCGTCGTCGCGGATCACGAAGGCGCGCGCGGACAACTGCTCGCGCAGGGTGCCGGCAATCGCTTCCAGGCTCTCCTCATCGGCGTTGCGCGCCAGCAGCAGGAAGCTGTTGTCGTTCAGGCGCGCCAGCAGGTGTGGATGGCCAGCCTCGGCAAGACGCTGCCCGGCCTGCACCATCAGCCGCTCGAAGGCCGCATAGCCGTAGCGCTCGCGCAGGCCCAGTGCGCTGGAGATTTCCACGAAGAACACGCCTCCGCGTTCGTGCTGGGCAAGCGTTGTGTTGAGCTGCTGCAGCACGTGGTGGCGCGTGGGCAGCCCGGTTTCCGGGTTGCTGGTCGCCGGTGCGCCGTTGGCACCCGGCAGGGTCGCGGCCTGCGCGCGTGCGCGGCGGATACGGTTGGCCACTGCGGCGATCAGGTGGCGCGGCCGGATCGGCTTGCTCAGGTAATCGTCGGCGCCGCAGTCGAGCACTTCGAACTGGCGCTCCGGGTCCGGGTCGCCGCTGAGGAACACGATCGGCAGCAACTGCATGCCGGGCTGCTGGCGGATCATCGCGGTCAGCCGCATGCCGTCCAGCCCGGGCAGGTGCAGATCCATCAGGATCAGGTCCGGGCGTTGCTCGCGGATGGCCTGCTGCACGCCATCGGCGTCGCCGAGCACGATCGCCTGCATGCCGGCGCCATGCAGCACGCTCTGCGCGAACAGCGCCTGGGCACGGTCGTCTTCGACGATCAGCACGCGGTAGGGCGAGTCGGCGTCGACAGGCGGCATGTCACTGTTGCCCGCCTCTGGCAGTGCTGCGGCGGAGGGCAGCGGCGGCGGAGCGGTCAGTCGGGCACTGTCGCTGGGTGCTGACGAGGCCGGCACCTGCACAGTCGTTGACGACGGTGCCTCGGCAGGCGCCGCCGCAGCCAAGGGTGCGGCCCAACGTTGCCAATGATCGGCCGGAGGGGTTTCAGCGCGTCCCGGGCGGGGGCCCGTGGCGGATTCGTTTGCGGCCATCGATGCTCCTGGTGTTCGCCGCCATTATGCGACAAGCCCGCCGATCAGCCGGTACCGGATTGCCGTTGTCCGTCGTCGCTGCCGCCACGTGCCAGCCAGCGCACGCTCTTCCACAAAGTGCGCCAGACCAGCCAGACCAGCAATGCACCGGCCAGACTGCAGGCCAGCACCACTACCAGCGCGATCCATGGATGCGCCAGCGCGAGCGCCAGCCCGCCGATCACCACGGTATCTTCGGCCGCCGAGGCGACCCAGTTGCTGGCCGGCTCCGGCGATGTGTTGAGCAGGGCGCGGGTGCCGGCCTTCAGGCCGTGGCTGGCCAGTGCAACGCCCGCGCCGGCCACCAGTGCACCGGTGCCCAGGTCGCCATCGGGTGACAATGTCGCTGCTGCCAGGAAGGCACCGGCGGGTACGCGCGCCAGGGTCTGCACCAGGTCCCAGGCTGAATCGACGCCGGGAATCTTGTCCGCGAAGAATTCGGCGATGGCCAGCACCGCCGACGTGCCCAGCACCCACCACGATTCGGTGGCCTGCAGTGCCGGTGGCAGGTCGACCCAGCCGAGCAGGCCGGCGATGCCGACGCCGAATACGGTGAGGTAGACGCGGATGCCGGCCAGCCAGGCCAGCAGGATGCCGATCACGAACAGGTGGGCTTCGGTCATGGCGGGCTCCGGCGGCGGAACTGTGCGGGGTGCCACACTATCGACGATGGAGTGGCTGAATGCCACCGCCCGGTGCCGGCCGGCACGGGGGAAACCTGCCGTTCCTGTCATACACTAGCCCGTCGTTTGCCCCAGGGGCCGTACTGGCGTCGCCACTGCGATGCCACGGAGACTACCCATGAACAACCGCCCTCCCATGCGTGTGCAGGTCCGCCTTCCCGGTGCCCCGCAACCACCTGCCGACCGCCGTCGCCTGCTGATGATCGCCGGCATCTGGCTGCTCAGCCTGGTGCTTGCGGTGCTGGGTGGCTGCTGGCTGGGTGCGCCGCGCGGTGAACAGGGCCAGCGCGTGCAGGTGGCCGAGAAGCGCGCCGATACCCTGCAGACCCAGCTGACCGAGTTGCAGCAGAAGCAGGCCACGCTGGAAGCGTCGGACCGCATCAGCCGTGCCGCCAACAACGAAGTGCAGTCTTCGCTGGCCGAGCGCGATGAAGAGATCGCCGGCCTGCGCGCTGACGTCGCCTTCTACGAACGCCTGGTGGGCTCGACCAGCCAGCGCAAGGGCCTGAACACCCATTCGATTGAATTCAGCCCGGAATCGGCCGGCACCTGGCAGTACAGCGTGGTGCTGACCCAGAACCTCAACCGGGGCGCGATCAGCCAGGGGCAGATGCGTTTCACGGTGGAAGGCGTGAAGAACGGCAAGCTGGCCACCATCAGCTGGGACGAGCTGCACCAGCGCAGCAAGGTGCCGGGACAGGATTACTCGTTCCGGTACTTCCAGCAGCTCACTGGCAGCGTGATGCTGCCGGCTGACTTCACCCCGCAACGGGTGAAGGTGACATTGGGGAGTGGTGCGGGGGGCACCACGCAGGTATTCGACTGGAAACAGGCCGGCGCACCGGCCAGCAAAGGGGAGTAGGCAGATGTTCGGAAGCAGCAAATCCAGCCGTGATGGCCAACTGGTGGTGGATGCCCTGATCGGCAACCAGGTGGTGATCCGCGGCGATGTGGAATTCAGTGGTGGCCTGTACGTGGAAGGTCGCATCCACGGCAAGGTGATCGCCCAGGAAGGCGCCAGCGCGGCGACCCTGACCCTCGCCGAGCATGGCGTGATCGAGGGTGAGATCCGTGCACAGGTGGTGGTCATCAGTGGCCGCCTGGACGGCGACGTGCATGCCACCGAGAAGGTCGAACTGACCCCGAGCGCCCGGGTCAACGGCAACGTTCATTACCAGGTAGTGGAAATGAACGCGGGCGCCCAGCTGAACGGCCGGCTGATCCATGCCAGCGCCCCGATGCAGGCCCTGCCATCGCCGGAGAGCGGGGAAGCCGGTGACGGCAAGGGCGACACCGCGGCACGCCGCAAGCTGGCCGAGGCGATGGCTTGAAAGCCATCGCCGGCGCCCCCATGCTGAGCCCATGAACACGCTCGTCTCCCTCCCCGGCGCCACGCCGGCTGCCGCGCCCGACTACCAGTCGCTGGATCGGCCGCTGAACTTCACCGAGGCCGCTGCGGCCAAGGTCAAGGAACTGATCCAGGACGAGGGCAACCCCGACCTGTCGTTGCGGGTGTACATCGAGGGTGGTGGCTGTTCGGGCTTCCAGTACGGGTTCGAGTTCGACGAGAACCGTGCCGGCGATGACCTGGCGGTGCAGACCAGCGGGGTCACCCTGCTGGTCGATCCGCTCAGCCTGCAGTACCTGATGGGCGCCGAGGTGGATTACACCGAGAGCCTGACCGGTGCGCAGTTCGTGATCCGCAATCCGAACGCCAAGACCACCTGCGGCTGCGGCAGCAGTTTCAGCATGTAAGCAGGGCGTGGGGCAGCATCCGCCCCGCGCGGTGCCTCCGGTAGATCCACGCCACGCGTGGATGGCCTGTCCTGCAACCACAACAGCAGATTGCGCACAGTGCCGACCTTGCCACCCGCATCGATTGGCGGCAGGCTAGCTGGATGCTCACTTCTCCTTCGCCGCTTTCCGGTTTTGCCTTCGTGGGTGAACCGTTGGAGCGCGCCGATGCCATGCGCGAGGATGCCGATGCTCTGGCGCGCCTGTGGCCCGATGCGCGCATTCTTGTCCTGGACCAGGATGGCACTGCCTTCACCGGTGATGACGACCAGCCGCTGGCGCTGACCGGCGCTGATGTCGGTGGCGGGCCCGGGGTCGCGATCTTCCTCGGCCTGCGTGGCGAGCAGGCGTGGTTCTCGGTGGAAGCTGCCAGCGTGACCGTCACCGCGCCACGCCGGCTCGATCTGCGCCAGGCCGCACTGCTGTGGACCGTGGCCGATGCGACCGCCTTCAGCTACGCCCGCGGCATGTCCTACTGGCAATCGCGCACCCGCTTCTGCGGCGTCTGCGGCACGGCCGTGGCGTTCGCCCGTGGCGGCTTCGTCGGCCGCTGCCCGCAGTGCGCGACCGAGCACTACCCGCGCGTCGATCCGGCAGTGATTGTCGCCGTGGAAAACCAGGGCCGGCTGTTGCTGGGCCGCCAGTCCAACTGGGCGCCGCGCCGCTATTCGGTGCTGGCCGGCTTTGTCGAGCCGGGCGAGACCTTCGAGCAGACCGTAGCGCGCGAAGTGCACGAAGAGAGCAAGGTGCGGGTGACCGCCTGTCAGTACCTGGGCTCGCAGCCCTGGCCGTTCCCCGGTGCGTTGATGGTCGGTTTCCGTGCGCAGGCACAGGACGACGTGCCGACCGTGGACGGTGAGCTGGAAGACGCGCGCTGGTTCAGCGCCGAGGAAGTTGGCGCGGCCCTCGCACGTGACGTCGAGGACGATGGTGAAGGCATCCGTCTGTCACCGCCGATCTCCATTTCGCGGGGCTTGATCGAGCATTGGTACCGCCAGCAACCGGCGTCCGGCGGCGCCAGCATTGCCGCCACCTGAACACGCTGCCGGTTACAGTACGGTTCACCGCTGACGGCGACGCTGCGACAGGTAAGGTAGCGACGCCGAACGCTTGCTCGTAGGGAGACCTGCCATGTTCACCACCCTGGTCGCCGTGTTGGTGGCACTGGCCCTCGGCCATGTCGCCCCGGCCGCTGCCGCGTCGCTGCGCCGTTTCGACGGCTTCCGGCGCTGGCTGGGCTGGCTGGACGCGCACGGTGGTCGGGCCTGGCAGGGGGCCGCCGGCGTGGCGCTGGCGATCGTACCGCCACTGCTGCTGATGGCGTTGGTCGCCTGGCTGCTGCGCGGGGTGCTGTTCGGCCTTCCGGCGCTGCTGCTGGGCGTGGCCGTGCTGGCCTGGTGCTGGGGCCCGCGGGATCTGGACCGTGACATTGAAGCGATCATCGATGCCGACGATGCACCGACCCGGCAGGCGGCGGTACGCAACCTGCAGTCGGCCGGTGGCAGCCTGCGCGAGGATGTTCCTTCGCTGGTCGAGGCGACCGTGCTCAACGCACTGCGGCGCTGGTTCGCGGTGCTGTTCTGGTTCCTGCTGCTGGGCCCGGTGGGCGCCCTCGGCTATCGCCTGCTGGCACTGATGGCGGAAAGCCCGATGCGCGCGCGCGTGCCGGTGGAGCCACTGGCGCTGGCGCAGCGGTTGCTGGGCTGGATTGAATGGCCCGTTGCCCAGTTGATGGCGTTCTCGATGGCCCTGGTCGGCAACTTCGACACGGCCTGGAAGGCATGGCGGCAGGCGCATGGTGAGCGCTTGGCCGGCGGCATTGGTTTCCTGGGCGCGGTGGCGCGTGCCAGCGTCAATGCCGAGTTGCGCGAAGATGCGCACGATTACACCGAAGCGGGCCTGCTGCCGGTGTGGCAGCGTCTGCCGGATCTGCGCGATGCGATGAGCCTGGTGTGGCGGATGCTGCTGCTGTGGCTGGCGGTGCTGGCTCTGCTGGTGATCGCGGGCTGGGTGACGTAGCTGCTTTGCAGGGCTTGCAGCCCTGCACCTGCAGAGGCCAAAGCCAAAGCCAAAGCGGCTCTGGGTTGCTGAGGGTTGGGCGTCCTGCCCAACCCGCCCGAGGCATGCCTCGGGCCCATGGCGCCAACGGTCCTGCAGCCCCACACCGCCCCACCCCCGACAGATTCCGACGGCTGTTGGTAGGTGTCGACCTTGGTCGACACGGTAGATCCACGCCATGCGTGGATGCAGAGCGAAGCGATCCGCTTCCGCTTTTGATCTTTTCTTTCTTTTCCGTGGTGAACGCGCACGGAAATTGTCCGTGGCCGGGCGGGTGGGCTGCGCAGGGGCCGCTGCAAGTACGTCCATGTAAGCTCGGTCGCCGCATCCATGCGGCTCACGCCCCTACGCAGCCCACCCGCCCGGCCAACCCCCATGGCTTCTGCCTTCAACGACCACCACGAGGGGCTGCGCCGTTGGCGGGAAACTACACCGGAGCCAGCGCGGTGAACGGCGCCCACGGCAGGTTGCGCAGCACGGCATAGCCCGGCAGCAGCCACAGCCAGAACGTGGGGCTGGCCAGTACCCGCATCAGCGGATCGAGCACGCGCGGGCGCACGCCAGCTGTGTTGAGCAGCATCAGGAACAGGAAGGGCAGGCTGACGACCAGCAACGGGTTCATCGCCATCGCGCCAGGCAGGTCGAAGTGGACCAGCGAATACAGGCAGCGCGTGCTGCCGCAGCCGGGGCAGTAGAAGCCGGTCAGTGCGTACAGTGGACAGCCCGGCAGCGGATTGCCGGAGACATACGGATTGACGTGGCGCAGGACCACGGCGGCACCCGCAGCCAGACCGGACGCGGCCAGCAGCGGAGCCCAGCGGGTGAGTCGGGAACGAGCGGGAAGTGCGGACATGCGGAGGCGGGATCCGGCGCGTGGCCGGATCCCGTCGCGGGCATCAGTAGCTGCCGTTGCCGCCGCTCAGGGCGCCCAGGCCGCCAACGGCCATGATCACGATGACGTACAGCACCATGACGACGACGGCGGCGATGGCCGACCAGATGGCCCACTTCTTGGCCTTGTCGGCCGACTCACGGGCACCGGCGACGTCGCCAGCAGCCAGCTTGCCGTTGACCTGGGCGGCGTAGACGATCGACACGATGCCGGCCGGCAGGCAGCAGAACAGGGTGGACAGGATGGCCCAGACCAGATTGTTGGGGACCTGCGCAGTGGTGGTGTTCATGGTTCAAGCTCCTCGATGGGTGGTGGTGGTGAATCAAAGGTCGGATAGAGCGCCCAGCGCGGCCAAGCCGCCGAACAGCCCGAACCACAACAGCAACAGGACCGGCAGAGCGACGGCCGAAGCCACCGCCCACCAGCCCGCCTTGCGCGACGCGCTATAGGCCCCCGGCAGGTCACCGGCCGCGTTGCGACCATCGACCTGGGCGGCATACACGATCGACACCACGCCCAACGGCAGGCAGCAGAACAGCGTCGTCAGGATCGCCCAGACCAGATGGTTGGGGATGTAGACCGGACGGCTGAGCGGTGGCGGTTGATTCAAAGCAAGACTCCATTCCTTGGTGGCCGGCCGTGCGAACGGGCCGAACCTCCCCCCTGTGGGTGCGTAATCTACCGCAACCTGCGGTGCATGTATGCGGTTACAGTCAGATCCCGTCGCTTATGGCGCTTGACGGGGCAAGAAGAGGCCGGCGCTGGGCGCCGGCTGTCGGGGCTCGCTACGGCTTGATCCGCGCGTCAGGCGAGGTCGCCACGCAGGCTGCGGACCTGCGCTTCCAGGGCGGCGGCATCGGTTGAATGGCCATCCACCGAGGGCGCGGCGACCACCTCCACTGTCGCCCGGAACCGGCGCGGCACGCGCATGCGGCCCAGACGGGTATCGCGGCGGCTCCACATGCTCGACCACATGCCACGCAGTGCCATCGGCACCACCGGTACCGGGCGCCGTTCAAGGATCTTCTCGACGCCGGATTTGAACGGTGCCATCGTGCCGTCGCGGGTCAGTGCGCCTTCCGGGAAAATGCACACCAGCTCTCCTTCTGCAAGTGCGGCATCGACCTCATCGAACGCACGCTGCATCAAGGCCGGGTCTTCGCGCGCACCGGCGATCGGAATCGCCTTGGCGGTGCGGAAGATCCAGCGCATCACCGGGATGTTGAAGATCTTGTAGTACATGACGAAGCGCACCGGGCGCGGAATGGTCGCCGACAGGATCAGCGCGTCCATGTAGCTGACGTGGTTGCAGACCAGCAGCGCGGCACCTTCATCGGGCACGTTGTCCTCGATGCCATGCGGACGCAGGCGATACAGCGTGCGCACCATCACCCAGCTGAGGAAACGCATCAGGAATTCGGGGACGATGGTGAAGATGTAGATCGCCACCACCGCGTTGGCGATGGCCAATGCCAGGAACAGCTGCGGGATGGTCCAGCCGAGCAGGCGCTGGGTGAGCAGGCCGAGTACCGCCGCAGCGACGATGAAGCCGGAGTTCTGGATGTTCAGCGCGGCGAACACGCGCGACATCTCCGATTTCGGCGTGCGGCTCTGGATCAACGCAAACAGCGGCACCACGAAGAAGCCGGTGAACAGGCCGATGCCGAGCAGGTCGACGATGATGCGGATGCTGCCGGCCTGGTGCACGAACTGGGTGACCGACAGGCCCTGCGCGGTGGCTTCACCGGCGCGTGCGAAGTACAGGTCCAGCAGGAACGCCGTCATGCCGAACGCGCCCAGTGGCACCAGGCCGATCTCCACGGTGCGCGCCGACAGCTTTTCGCACAGCAGCGAACCGACGCCGGTGCCTACCGAAAACAGCGCCAGCGCGAAGATGTACAGGGTGGGCTCGCCACCGAGGTTGGTGACCGCATAGGACGGCAGCTGCGCGGTGAGGATGGTGCCGACGAACCAGAACCAGGACACGCCGAGGATGGCGTTGCGTACCGATTTCTGCTTCCTGGCCATGCGCAGCACGGCCAGCGATTCGGGGATCGGGTTCCAGTTGATCTTCAGATCCGGCGCGCCGGCATCGACCTTGGGGATCATGCGCGCGGCGAGGTTGCCGCAGATCGCCAGCGCGATGACCGCCGTGGCGGCCACGATGGGGCCATGGGTGCCCGCCAGGGTGAACACCAGGCCGCCGACGATCATGCCGGTCAGGATCGACATCGACGTGCCCATCTCGACCAGGCCATTGCCACCGGTCAGTTCTTCCGGGCGCAGTACCGATGGCAGCACCGAGTACTTCACCGGGCCGAACAGGGTGGATTGCAGGCCCGTGCAGAACAGGGCCACCAGCAGCACCGGCAGGCTCTCGGTGAGAAAGCCCACCGCCGCCAGTGTCATGATCACGATCTCCATGGTGGTGGTGATCACGATCAGTCGCGACTTCTCCAGCTTTTCCGCGATCTGCCCGGCCAGGGCAGAGAACAGGAAGTAAGGCAGGATGAACAGCGCCGGCGCGAGGTTGGTGTAGAGCGTGCGCTCGCTCTCGGCCACGCCGAGGTAGAACAGCAGGCCGATGATCGCCTGCCGGTACACGTTGTCGTTGAAGGCACCCAACCCCTGCACGATGAAGAACGGCAGGAAACGGCGCTGGCGCAGCAGGGCGAACTGGTTGTGACCGGACATGGAACCTCCTTGGACCGGCGCAGCCTAGCATTCCTGCCCATCTGTCGGGACCGTGGCGGCATGCATCCACGCATGGCGTGGATCTACTCAGACCCCATGGGTGGGTGCGGACCGTTGGTCCGCACACCTGAGCACCTCAGACGATATCGTCGACCACGCCGCCATCGACCCGCAACGCCGCGCCGGAGGTGGCCGACGCCTGTGGCGAGGCAAGGTAGACCACCATGTTGGCCACTTCCTCGACCGTGGCCGCGCGCTGGATCACCGACGCAGGACGATGGGCCATCACGAACTCACGGCCGATCTGTTCCAGCGGCTTGCCGGTACGCGCGCGTTCTTCTTCGAACATCGTTGCAAAGCCGTCGGACAACGTAGGGCCGGGCAGTACCGCATTGACGGTGACGCCGCTGCCGGCCACGCGCTTGGCCAGGCCGCGCGACAGCGACAGCTGCGCGGTCTTGCTGACGCCGTAATGGATCATGTCGGCCGGAATGTTGCGTGCCGATTCCGAGGAGATGAACAACACGCGGCCCCAGCCGGCCTCGACCATCGCCGGCAGCAGGGCGCGCGACAGGCGCACGCCGGACATGACGTTGGTCTGCCAGTACCGCTCCCAGGTGGCATCGTCGGTTTCGAAGAAATCCTGCGGGCCGAAGATGCCGGCATTGTTGACCAGGATGTCGACCTTCCCCGGCAGGCCGGCCAGCAGGGTGTCGACGCCGCTGGCGTCGGACAGGTCGGCGGCCACGCCCAGCACCTTGGCCGCGGGGATGGCAGCCAGCAGGCGCTGGCGCGCACGTTCCACGCTGTCGGCACTGCGGCCGTTGAGGATGACCTGCGCGCCGGCCGCAGCCAGCCCCTGTGCGATGGCCTGGCCGATGCCGGCGGTGGAGGCAGTGACCAGCGCGGTGCGGTCGTTGAGTTCGATCTTCATGGGGGAGATTCTGCGAGGGCGACACGGCAGTATCGGCGCCCGGGCGTGATCGGAATGCCCTCGTGGACGCAACACGATGTTGCACGGCCGACAGCCGCCCAAGTAGATCCACGCCACGCGTGGAAGCCCTTCCAGTAGATCCACGCCATGCGTGGATGCCGTCAGCTCAAACCACGCACCGCGCCATTCGCCGCCGCTCTCACCTTCGGCAGCATCCGCAGCACCAGCGCCATCTGCGTGCGGATCAACTGCAGTTTCGGCGGCATCGTCTCATCGAGCTGCTCAAGTTCTGCGGCCACCGCACGATCGGCGTCGTTGTCTTCCTCAGACACCGGTTGCTGCGCAGTCAATGCAGACGCCAGCTGCTGCAACGCTTTGCGCACCCGCTCGCCAGCGGCCAGCGCCAATGGATCGCCCGCGTAGCTGTCGACCTGGTCGCGGTGCGCACCCAACGCCGACAAGTGCCCAAGCAGGGTGTTGGACAACGCCAGGAAGTGGAAGCCCGAATCGAGGTTGCGGCGCACGTGGCCCGGTTCGCGCAGCATGTTCGACAGGGCGGTGGATAGCGCGGCATCGGCGTTGTGCATGTCGCGGCGGGCGATGCGGTAAGCCAGATCGTCGCGCATGCCGCTGCGGTACTGGCCCAGCACCGATTCCAGATAACGGGCGGCGGTATCCAGGACCCGCGCCAGCACGCGGTGCAACTGTCGGCCTTGCCAGTCCGGCAGGATCAGGAACGCGGCGGCGGCTGCGATCGCGCAGCCGAGGATCGTATCGACCATGCGCGGCACGATCAGTACGAAGCCGTCGCCGATCAGGTTGAAGCAGGTCAGCGCCATCACCGTGATGGCGGCCGAGGCGACCAGATAGCGGTCGGTACGGGTGAAGAAGAACAGCAGCGCCGACAACAGCGCGATCAGCAGCTGGATCTCCAGCCGGGGGAACAGCTGCAGCAGCGCCCAGGTCAGCACCAGGCCGGCCAGCGTACCGACGATGCGCTGGGCCAGGCGCTGGCGGGTGGCGCCGAAGTTGGGCCGGCACACGAACACGATGGTCAGCAGCACCCACGAGCCGTTCTGTGCGTTGAATAGACGGATGGCAACGAAACCGGCGATCAGTGCCAGCGCCATGCGCAGGCCATGGCGGAACAGTACCGAGCCGGGGGTGAGCTGCTGGCGAAGGCGCACGCCCATTTCGCGCAGGGTGTGCGGGTTGCTGTCGCGCAGGCGGGTGTCGACATTGTCCAGGCTGGCTTCGGAACGTTCGGCATCGAGCAGGCGGCGCTCGATGCTGCGCAGGTTGTGTACCAGCAGGTCCAGCGAGCCGAGCAGGCGCTGCCATTGCGGACGTTGCTGGTCGCGCAGGTAGGCCAGCGCATCGGCCAGATCGCGCCCGGCCTGCTGGTTGCTCTCGCCGTAGACGAACGGGCGGCGCAGCCGGATCGCTTCGCCCAGCCGTGCACAGGCCTGGCCCTGCAGGTCGAGCAGGCGCTGGCAGCGGTACAGCACGTCGCTGTGGAAGAACGCATCGACCAGCGCGCCGTACGGATAGTGGGAGGAGCTGGCGCGCTCATGGAAATCCTGTGCCATGTAATACAGGCGCAGGTACAGGCCGGAGTTGACGCCGGGCCGGCCGGAGCGGCCAAAACGCGCCAGGATCGCCGTCTTCGCCTCGTTCAGCGCGCCGACCACGCGGCGGTTCTGTTCGGCCAGGTCGAGCTGGCGGCGCTGCAGGTCCGCCTCGCGCACGGGTTCGAACAGTGCGGCCTTGAGCTGCAGGTAACGGCCCAGTTCCACGTACAGGCGGGCCACGCGCTCGCGCACCGGCCGGTTGGCGAACAACGTGGTCCACAGAATCGACAGCAGCCCGTACCAGACCGCGCCCGCCAGCAGGTGGCTGACCGCGTCCAGCGCACTGTGCAGGTCGTGGGCACCATGCTGTTCCAGGCCGATCATGGTGTAGATGGCCAGGGTGACGGTGGCCTGGGCGATGGACGCGTAGCGCTCGCCGAGTGCACCGAGCAGTGTCAAGCCGAACGTGGACAGCGCCAGGGCCGTGATGAAGATCCACGGCCAGGGGAACAGCCATATCACCGAAGCGGCCGCCAGGCAGAAGCACAGCAGCGACAGCAGCACGGCCTTGGTCCGGCCCCACCAGTTGTCATCGGTCTCGGCAATCGCGCTGGCGATGATGCCGAGGAACACGCCGGGCAGCGCGGTGAGCGCATCCAGCTGCCAGCACACCGCCAGCGCTGCGGTCAGGGCAATGAACACCCGCAGGCCATAGCTGGCCTTCTCGTGGGCCCACAGGCGGCTGAGGCGGGATTCGCGTGCGGACATGCAGGCTCGGCGGAAGGATCGACCACCATTATTGCGGGCCGCGCGTGAAATGGTAGATCCATGCCATGCGTGGATGGTTTTCCGCTCGATACCCGGTAGTGCCGGCCGCTTACATGTCGAACCGCACGCTCAGCGCGAAGGTGCGCGGCAGGCCGACGCCGGCATTCGACCAGTACCTGCGGTTGGCCAGGTTCTCCACGCTGGCACGCAGGGTCACCGGGTGGCCGGAGGCCAGCAGGCGGTAGCCGATGCCCGCGTTGACGAGGGTGTAGTCAGGCAGCTTCAGGGTGTTGTCGGCGTCATACCAGACATCGCCGTAGTAGCGCACGGCGGCATAGGTCTCCAGCCCGTCCACCCACGGCAGCTGGTAGGTGGCATGCAGCACGCCGCTCCAGCGTGCAGCACCGACGGTGCGGTTGCCTTCCTGCGCCGCGTTGCCCGGGGACAGCTTGTCGTAGGTCGGGTCCAGCCAGGTCACGCCACCGCCGACGGTCAGCGCGTCGCTCAGGTGCAGGTCGGCGCTGGCCTCGATGCCTTCGTACAGGGTGATGCCATCCTGCACCAGGCGCTTGCCTGCATCGGTCAGCTGATCGATGTTGGCGCCGCGCTCCAGGCGGAACGCAGCGACGTTCGCGTTCCAGCGATCGGCTTCAACCTTGGCGCCGATCTCGTACTGCCTGCTGATGGTGGGATCGAGCACATCGCCGGCATTGACGTAGCTGTTGCCCACGCGGCCGCCGGCTTCCAGCGACTCGATGTAGCTGGCATACAGGGTGACGGCCTCGCTGGGCTTGAACATCACCGCATAGGTCGGGGTGACCGGATAGGTGTGGTAGGCGCCCTTGGTCTCGAAATCGTTGTAGCGCCAACCGGCCAGCACCGACCAGCCATGGCCGAGGTCGACGGTATCGCTGGCGAACACGGCCTTCTGCACGGTTTCGCTGCCACGGCTCATCACCCGCGAACCGACTGCGTCGTGGCGGATGTCATGGCGCTGGTACAGGTTGGCGCGGCCGATCAGGCTGAACTCGTAAGGACGGTCCCAGCCCAGCCCGGTCTGGTGGCTGACGCCGGCCACCAGCTGGTGCCGCAGCGGGCCGGTGCCGAAGCTGCCCTGCACCAGGGCCTGCGCCAGCTTCCACTCGCTCTTGCCGCCGAGTTCGTAGACGTTGACGGCGTAGTCGCCGTTGAGGTCGTCAATGTAGGCGAAGATCTTGTTGACGTCGTTCCACGAGGTGGTGACGCCATAGCTCAGGCTGGCCTTCCAGTCGCTGTTGATCTGCCAGTCCAGTGCGGTGGACAGCAGGCTGGAACGGGTGTCGTAGTAGGTGCCGGGCACGCTGTTGTCGACATCACCGGCGATCGGCCGCGGCAGCGACGTCAGGCCACGGAAGTAGTATTGCGGTGATTCCTCTCGCAGGTCGCGCGACTGGAACACGCCGTCGAAGGTCCAGGTGAGCGCATCACTCAGGCGCGCGTCCAGCGACAGCGCGCCGACCTTGCGATCGACATGGCCGCCGTTGAAGGTTTCACCCTTTTCCTGGAAGGCGTTGAAGCGGTAGCCGAACATCTGCTCGTTGCCGAAGCGGCCGCCGACGTCGATGCCGCCGCTGACGATGCCCTGCTCACGCCAGCCGAGCTGGGCGGAGAAGGTCGGTACCTCGGTCGGCTTCCTGGTGATGTAGTTGACGATGCCGCCCGGCGCGCCGAAGCCGTACAGGAACCCACCGGGGCCCTTCAGCAGGTCGACCTGTTCCATCACTTCCAGCGGCCATTCGGTACCCCAGGACGAGACCTGCAGGCCGTTGACCCGGTAGCTGTCGAAGTTCAGGTCGATGCCGCGGTTGCGGATCGGCGAGCTCCAGCCGCTGGCATAGGCGCTTACCTGCGTGGTGACCGAAGGATCGAGCAGGAAGGCCTCGCCCAGCGATACGACCTGGCGCTGTTCGATCTGCTCACGGCCGACCGCGGTGATCGCAAACGGGGTATCACGCAGGGCGCGGTCGCCGAGGGCGCCGGCCTCGGTGTGGGTACGCTCGGCGATGACCTTGACCGCGTCCAGATCGGTGGCACTACGGGCGTCGCCGGGGGCTTCGGCGTGGGCAGTGCAGGCGGCGGACAGCGCGACGGCCAGCGCGGCCAGGCGGGGGGAGCGGATGGGCAACATCGATGGAGATCCTCGGCGGGCGGCCACGGGCCATCCGCCCATGCAGGGGGGAAAGGTCGGTGGCTGGGATCACACAGGCGTGCCGGCAACGGCAGCGGGGCGCCGCAAGGGGGCGCAGGACCATGGCTGGATGAGAATTGTTCTCTTTTCGTTACAGCGCGTCAAATGCCATCGGCGTGCGGACCAACGGTCCGCACCCGGTAGTTCCACGCCATGCGTGGATGGGTCTTGCTACGCCCGCTGCGCGCGCCTGAGCAGCTTTGCCTCACGCCTGCGTGCACGCCGCGCTTTCCAGCGCTCGGCCAGGCACGAGAAGATCACATACAGCGCCGGCGTGCTGAGCAGGGTCAGGCTCTGCGAGAACAGCAGGCCGCCGATCATCGCGATGCCCAACGGGCGGCGCAGTTCCGACCCTTCGCCCAGCCCGATCGCCAGCGGCACCGCCGCCAGGATCGCCACCATCGTGGTCATCATGATCGGGCGGAAACGCACGATGCTGGCTTCGCGGGCAGCATCGCGCGGGGTCAGTCCATGTTCGCGCTGCGCCACCAGGGCGAAGTCGATCATCATGATCGCGTTCTTCTTGACGATGCCGATCAGCAGCACCAGCGCGATCATCGAGATCACCGATAGTTCGGTGTTGGTGCCGAACAACGCCAGCAACGCACCCACGCCGGCCGCCGGCAAGGTGGACAGGATCGTCACCGGGTGGATCAGGCTTTCGTAGAGGATGCCCAGTACCAGATAGACGGTGAGGATCGCCGCCAGCACCAGGATCAGCATGTCGCTGGGGTCGGAATTGAAGCCGAAGCCCGCGTCGTCGGCCAGGCGGATGTCGCCGGGCATGCGCATGCCGGCCACGGTGCTGTCGATGATGGCCTTGGCCTCGCCCATGCTGACGCCGGGGGCGAGGTTGTAGCTCAGGTCCATCGTCGTGTACTGGTTTTCATGGGTGATCTGCGAGGGCGCCAGGCCCGGCGCCTGCCTGGCCACCGCCGTGATCGGCACCATCTCGCCGTTACGTGCGCGCACATGCACTTCGTCCAGCGCCGCAGGCGTAGCGGTCTGCGACGGCAGCGCATTGACCACCACGCTGTACTGGTTGATGTCCGAGTAGATGGTGGAGATCTGGCGCTGGCCGAAGGCGCCGTACAGCGCACCGTCGATGGCGCCGACCGAAATGCCCAGGCGCGCGGCCTTGGCGCGGTCGATCTCGATGTTCTGGCGCAGTCCGGCGTTGTCGACGTCGGTGCCGACATCACGCAGCTTCGGGTTCTTCTTCAATGCCGCCTGCAGCTTGGGCAGCCATTCCTGCAGCGCGGCCAGATCGTTGCCCTGCAGCGAGACGCGGTACTGCGCGCCCTGGCTGTTGCCACCACCATCATTGCTGGGCAGGTCCTGGATCGCGCGCAGGCGCAGCTGCAGGTCCGGGTAGCGGTCGGCCTTCGCACTCAGCCGTGCCAGTGCGTGTGCGGTGGTTTCGCGGCGGCCTTCCTTGCGCGACTTCAGTTCGACGTTGAACTGTGCGCTGGAGCCCTGGCGGCCACTGCCCAGGCGTACGCCCACGGTCTTCACCGCCGGGTCGGCCATCAGCATGTCGGTGATGCGCCGCTGGCGGCTGACCATGTCCTCGAAGGACACCGTCGCACTGGAGTTGGCGCGGCCCCAGATCAGGCCGGTGTCCTGCGGCGGGAACGCCCCCTTCTTCACCGCGCCGAAGAGGAAGATGGTGGCGCCGATCAGGATCAACGGCGTCAACGATAGCAGCAGCGCATGGCGCAGCGAGAAATCAAGAAACACGGTGTAGACGCGCAGCATCCGCTCGTGACCGGCATCGAGCCAGCGGCCGAAGCGCGACGGCGCCGCCTTGTGGTCGTGTGCGCTGAGGAAGCGGCTGCACAGCGCCGGGGTCAGCGTCAGCGAAACGATCATCGACACCACGATGGCCGCCACCAGGGTCACGGTGAACTCGCGGAAGAATGCGCCCATCATGCCGCTGGCGAACAGCAGCGGGATGAACACCGCCACCAGCGAGGCGGTGATCGAGACGATGGTGAAGCCGATTTCGCGCGCGCCGGCGAAGGCCGCCTGCATCCGCGGCATGCCCTCGTCGAGGTGGCGCATGATGTTCTCGATCACCACGATCGCATCGTCCACCACGAAGCCGATCGCGATCACTAGCGCCAGCAGGCTCAGGTTGTTCAGGGTGAAGCCCATCACGTACATCACCAGCGCGGCACCGGCCAGCGACAGCGGTACGGTGACCGCAGCGATCAGTGTCGGCGCCAACCGGCGCAGGAACAGCGCCATCGTCAGCACCACCATCGCCAGGCTGATCAGCAGGGTGATCTGCACTTCATGCAGCGACGAACGGATGGTCGGGGTGCGGTCGAAGTAGGGCGTCATCGTGGTGCCCGGCTGCAGGTAATCGCGCAACGCGGGAATCTGCGCTTTCACCCGGTCCACGGTTTCCACGATGTTGGCGCCGGCACGGGTGAACACATACATCACCACGGCCGGTTTGTGGTCGAACCACGCGGCCTGGTAAGCGTCCTGCTGGCCGTCGTAGACGTTGGCGATGTCCTTCAGGCGGATCACCCGGCCATCGCCCTGGGTCTTGACCACCAGGTCGGCGAAGTCGGCGGCGCGGGCTACCGAATCGTTGGCGATGATCGCAGTGGTGGTGTTGCCATCGCTGAGGAAGCCGGTGGGCGAGGTCACGTTGGCTGCGCGCACGGCATTGCGCAGGTCGTCAGCGGTCAGTCCCAGCGCGTTCATCAGGCGCAGGTTGACGTCCACGCGCACCGCCGGCGTCGAGGCACCGGCGATGTCCACCGAGGCGACACCACCGATCTGGCGGATGCGCTGGGCCAGCAGCGAGTCGGCGACGTTGTACAGCTCATCGGCGGACTGCGTCTGCGACGTCAGCGCGATGGCGATCACCGGGTCGTCGTTCGGGTTCGCCTTCTGGTACATCGGCGAGCCCATGCCCGAGGGCAGGTCGGCCTGCGCCGAATTGATCGCCGTCTGTACGTCCAGCGCGGCCGAATCGATGTCGCGGTCGGTCTGGAAGATCATGAACACCAGCGAGCTGCCTTCCGAGCTCGACGAGCGCATGCGGTCGATGCCCGGCAGCTGGCCGAGGTGGCGCTCCAGCGGCGCGGTCACCGTGGAGGCCATGGTTGCCGCGTCCGCACCGGACTGGCTGGCGTGCACGAAGATCACCGGGATCTCGATGTTCGGCAGTGCCGACACGCCGAGCCGCAGGTAACAGATCACGCCGACCATGAACAAGCCGATGGCCAGCAGCGCGGTGCCGATCGGGCGGCGGATGAAGGGGCCGGACAGGTTCATCGTGCAGACCCCCGGAGGTGCGGGGCCAGGGTCATGCCTGCGGCTCCTGCACCGTGCCATCGCGCAGCGCGCGCTGTTCACGGCGACGGGCAAGCCATTCCGAGAAGCGCTCCATGTACAGGTAGATCACCGGCGTGGTGTACAGCGTCACCAGCTGTGACAGCAGCAGGCCGCCGACGATGGCGATGCCCAGCGGGCGACGCAGTTCCGAGCCGATGCCGGTGCCCAGCGCCAGCGGCAACGCGCCGAGCATGGCCGCCGCGGTGGTCATCATGATCGGGCGGAAGCGCAGCAGGCAGGCGCGGCGGATGGCCTCGCGCGCGTTGGCGCCGGTGCGCCGCGCCTCGATGGCGAAGTCGACCATCATGATGCCGTTCTTCTTGACGATGCCGATCAGCAGCACGATGCCGACGATGCCATCCACCGACAGGCTTAGGCCACAGACCATCAGTGCCAGCAGCGCGCCGACGCCGGCCGGCGGCAGGGTCGAGATGATCGTGATCGGGTGGATGTAGCTCTCGTAGAGCACGCCGAGCACGATGTAGATCACCACCAGCGAGGCCAGCAGCAGCCACACCACGTCGGTCTGGCTGCCGGTGAACTCGGCGGCCTTGCCGATGAACTGCGCATGCACGTGCGCCGGCATGTCCAGGCTGGCCTTGGTCTCTTCGATGGCCTTGACCGCATCGGACAGCGAATAGCCCGGGGCGACGTTGAACGACACCGTCACCGCAGGCAGCTGCTGCTGGTGGCTCACCAGCAGCGGCGCGCTGGACACCTTGGCCTCGGCCAGCGCCGACAGCGGGATGATGCTGCCCGCACCGACGGTGATGCCGGTATTCTGCGCACCGATACCGGTGGCGGTGGACGAGTTGGAGGAGGTGACCTGGCCGAAGCTGGTCGCATTGGTGCCGGTCAGTGCGCCGGCGCCATTGGAGGCGACCGCCAGCTGCTCCATCAGCGCAGTGCTGGTGCGGAACTGCGGCGCCACTTCCAGCACAACGCGGTACTGGTTGAGCTCGGTGAAGATGGTCGAGATCTGGCGCTGGCCGAACGCATCGTAGAGCGTGTCATCGATGGTCTGCATCGGCACGCCCAGCACGCTGGCCTTGTCGCGGTCGATGTTCAGTTCAAGCGCGCGGCCCTGGTTGGACAGGTTGTTGTCGACGTCGGCCAGTTCCGGGCGCTGGCGCAGCGCCTGGGTAAGGCGATTGGCCTGCAGTGCAACCTCCGCGCTGTCCACGTCCGACAGCGAGTACTGGTACTCGGTGGCGGCCACGCGGGTGTCCAGGGTCACGTCCTGTACCGGCTTCAGGTACAGCGCCACGCCGGGAATGCCGGCGACGGATTTCTGCAGGCGCGGCAGGATCTCATCCAGTCCATCGCGCTCGCCGCGCTCTTTCAGCACGATCGACAGCTGGCCCTGGTTGAGCGTGGGATTCATGCTGCCGGCGCCGATGAAGGCCGACACGCCGGTCACGTCCGGGTCCTTGCGCAGCGCCTCGGCCACCTGCTTGGTGCGCTGCTCCATCTGCGGGAACGCGATGTTCTGGTCGGCCTGGACCACGGCGGTGATCAGGCCGGTGTCCTGTTCGGGCAGCAGGCCCTTGGGAATCAACACGTACAACAGCACGGTCAGTACCAGCGCGGCAGCGGCCACGGCCAGGGTGAGGGGCTGGTGTTCCAGTACCCAGTCCAGGCTGCGCTCGTACAGGCCGACGGTGCGCGTCCACAGGTTCTGCTTGCCGGCCGCGGCCGCACGCTCGTGCGCGTCCTCGCCTTCGGGCAGCGCATCGGGCTTGAGCAGGTAGGCACACATCATCGGGGTGAGCGTCAGCGAGATCAGCATCGACAGCACCACCGCGATGCTCAGCACCCAGGCGAACTCGTGGAACAAGCGGCCAGTGACGCCGGGCATCAGCAGCAGCGGCAGGAACACCGCCACCAGCGAAACCGTCAGCGACAGCACGGTAAAGCCGATCTGGCGCGCACCGATCTCCGCCGCTTCCTTGCCGCTCTTGCCTTGTTCGATGTAGCGCACGATGTTCTCGATCATCACGATCGCATCGTCGACCACGAAGCCGGTGGCCACCACCAGCGCCATCAGCGAAAGGTTGTCCAGCGACATGCCGGTAAAGGCCATCACTGCGAAGGTGCCGGCCAGCGACAACGGCACCGCCACCGAGGGAATGATGGTGGCCCAGAACCGGCGCAGGAACACGAAGATCACCGCTACCACCAGGCCGATGGTCAGGATCAGGGTGAACTGCACTTCGTGCACCGACGCGCGGATGGTTTCGGTGCGGTCGGAGAACACTTCCAGGTGCACGTCGGCCGGCAGCACGCCCTGCAGTTGCGGCAGCAGTGCGCGGATGCGCTCGACGGTCTGCACGATGTTGGCGCCGGGCTGGCGGCGCACTTCCAGCAGCACCGCCGGCTTGCCATCGGCCCATGCGGCCAGCTGGTCGTTCTCCACGCCATCGATCACTTCGGCCACGTCGGACAGCCGCACCGGGCGGCCGTTCCTGTAGCTGATGATGGTGTCGCGGTACTCGGCGGCGCTGGCCAGCTGGTCGTTGGTGCCGATGCTGTAGGACTGGGTCTTGCCGTTCAGCGAGCCCTTCGGCGCGTTGACGTTGGCCTGGGTGAGCGCGCTGCGCAGCTCTTCCAGGGTCAGGCCCATGTTGGACAGCTGCGCCGGATTGACCTGGATGCGCACGGCAGGACGCACGTTGCCGGCGATCGACACCAGGCCCACGCCCTGCACCTGCGACAGGCGCTGGGCGAGGATCGAGTCAGCGTAGTTGTTGACGTCTCGCAGCGGCCGCGTATCAGAGGTCAGCTTCAGGGTGACGATGGCCGCGTCGGCCGGATTCACCCTGTTGTAGACCGGCTGGTACGGCAGCGACGAGGGCAGGGTGGCCTGGCGGATCGCCGCCTGCACGTCCTGTGCGGCGATGTCGATGTCGCGGTCCATCGAGAACTGCAGGATGATCGTGGATAACCCTGCCGAGGAATCGGAGGTCATCAGTTCCAGCCCGGAGATCTGCCCGAACTGGCGCTCCAGCGGCGTGGTCACCAGCGAGGCCATGGTGGTGGCGTTGGCACCGGGGTACTGGGTAGTCACCACCAGGCTGGGCGCATCGATTTCCGGCAGCGCCGACACCGGCAGCTTGCGGTAACCGAGGATGCCCAGCAGCAACAAGCCCGCCATCAACAGCGAGGTGGCAATCGGGCGGCGGATGAAGATCGTCGAAAAGCCCACGGACTGATCCTTGCTGGCACTTCAATGGCAGCGCCGGCGGGATCGCCGGCGCGGGGAAGAGCAGGGGCCTGCGCTCAGCGCGGGCCACCACCGCGGCGACCGCCGCCACTCTTCTGTTCGGCGGCCTTCAGTTCGGCCTCGGTCGGTGCGGCCGGCGTTTCGCCCGGCTTCAGCGCGGTCACCTTGCTGCCCGGCTTCAGGCGGAACTGGCCTTCGCTGACCACACGCTCGCCGCCTTTCAGGCCTTCGGCGATCTGCACCTGGCTGTCGCCCACTTCCACGCCACTGCGCACGGTCTGCATCTTCACCGTGTTGTCGCCCTGCACGACATAGACGTACTCGCCGTCCGGGCCACGCAGCACCGCCTGGGTCGGGATCACCACGCCGCCGCCGATGGTGCGCAACTGCATGCGCACATTGACGAACTGGCCCGGCCACAGGCCGTTGTCGGTGTTGTCGAACACCGCGCGCGCCTTGAAGGTGCCGCTGTCGGCGCTGATCAGGTTGTCGACCACGTCCAGCTTGCCGTCGCCGCTCAGCACGTGCGAATCGGCGCGGTCCAGCGCGGCGACCGGCACGCTGCCGGCAGCCTGCGCCTGGCGCACGTCGCCGAGCTGGCGCTCGGGCAGGTTGAACAGCACGTGGATCGGATGGATCTGGGTCAGGGTGACCAGTGCGGTACCGGCGTTGACCACATTGCCGGCGTCGACCGCCCGGATGCCGGCGATACCGGTGATCGGTGCGGTGACCCTGGTGTACTGCAGCTGCACCTGCGCCGAGCGCATGCTGGCTTCATTGGCGGCGACCGCGCTTTCGTACTGTGCCACCTGGTTTCGTTGTGTATCCAGATCGGTCTTGGCCACGAACTGGCGGTACTCCGGCGCGTTCGAACGCTGGTAGTTCGAGCGCGCGGTGGCCAGCAGGGCTTCGTTCTGGCGCTTGGATGCAACGGCCTGGTCATAGCTGGCCTGGGCAGTGCGCGGGTCGATCACCGCCAGCACGTCGCCCTTCTTCACTTCCTGGCCTTCGCGGAAATTGAGGCTCATCAGCTGGCCGCCCACCTGCGGGCTGACCGTCACGGTGTTCATCGCGGTCACCGTGCCCAGTGCGCTGGCATACACCGGCACGTCCTGGCGCGTGGCATCGACCACGGTCACCGGTACCGGGCCCGCATCGGGATCTTCACCCCCCTGGCCGGCGCCTGCTTGCTGCCCGGCAGCCTTGTCCTTGCCGCCACCGAGTACGCGCACGCCGACCACGGCCAGCACCAGTACCGCCACGACCAGCAGCACGATCTTCCAAACACGTGACATTCAAGACTCCAAGAGGGCTGGACGGGGTGGCACCCCGGGTGGCAATGCGCAAAGCATACCTGTGGCCCACCGGGTTTCCTGCATGACGGATGGGACGGGCGCTCAGACAGATGGACGACGCTGGAGGTTCCCGTAACGCCAAGGTTGTCCTACATTCAGGTGCAGACCCCTTCCGTGGAGATCGAGATGCGCCGTTCGTTGCTGCTGTCCGCCCTGCTGCTGGCCCTGCCGGCCCTTGCCCACGCCGAGGACGCGCAGCGCCCGGAAGTGACCGCTGCCGCACAGCGCCTGCAGGCCAAGGTGGTTGAATGGCGGCGCGATTTCCACCAGCACCCGGAACTGTCCAACCGCGAGGAGCGCACCTCCGCCGAGGTCGCCAAGCGCCTGCGTGCGATGGGCCTGAAGCCGAAGACCGGCATCGCCCACCACGGCGTGGTGGCGATCATCGAAGGCGGCAAGCCCGGCCCGAAGATCGCCCTGCGCGCGGACATGGACGCACTGCCGGTGACCGAGCAGACCGGCCTGCCGTTCGCCTCCAAGGCCACCGCGCAGTACCGCGGACAGACCGTAGGCGTGATGCATGCGTGTGGCCATGACGCACACACGGCCACCCTGCTGGGCGTGGCCGAAGCGCTGGTGGCGATGAAGAAGGACCTGCCGGGCCAGGTGATGCTGATCTTCCAGCCCTCCGAGGAAGGTGCGCCGCCGCCGGAAGAGGGCGGTGCCGCGCTGATGCTGAAGGAAGGCCTGTTTGCTGACTTCAAGCCGGAAGCCGTGTTCGGCCTGCATGTGTTCTCCAGCGTGCAGGCAGGGCAGATCGCGGTGCGCGGTGGCCCGCTGATGGCCGCGTCCGATCGTTTCGGCATCAAGGTGATCGGCCGGCAGACGCATGGCTCGGCACCGTGGAATGGCGTCGACCCGATTGTGGCTACTGCCGATCTGATCGGCACCGCACAGACCATCGTCAGCCGCCGCGCCAACCTCTCCAAGCAGCCGGCAGTGCTGACCTTCGGCGCGATCAACGGCGGCATCCGTTACAACATCATTCCCGATGAAGTGGAGATGGTCGGCACCATCCGCACCTTCGATGAAGGCATGCGCCAGCAGATCTTCGCCGATCTGCGCAACGTGGCCGATCACACCGCTGCCGCGCATGGCGCCAAGGCGGTAACCGACATCTACGAATCGGAAGGCAACCCGGCCACGGTGAACGACCCGGCGCTGACCGCGAAGATGCTGCCGAGCCTGCAGGCGGTGGTGGGCAAGGACAACGTGTATGAGCCGCCGCTGCAGATGGGTGCGGAGGATTTCTCGTTGTACGCCAAGGAAGTGCCGGGCATGTTCTTCTTTGTCGGCTCGACCAGCGTGGGCATCGACCCGGCGACGGCGCCGGCCAACCATTCGCCGAAATTCCTGCTGGATGAGAAGGCGCTGGATGTCGGATTCCGCGCGCTGCTGCAGGTGAGCCTGGATTACCTGCATGGCGCCGGCACCCCGGCGGGGTGAGGGTTACCGGCAGGGCTTGCAGCCCTGCACCCGCTAACGTCAACGTCAAAAGCTGGCTATCCGAGGGATGGCGGGGTGGGTCCGGTTGCGGGGGACGCCGTGAATCCGTCCATGGAGGCTTGGCCGCGGCATCCATGCCGCGGACACCCCCGCAACCGGACCCACCCCGCCTTCGACAGATTTCCGCGATCTGTCGGAACGGCGTTCTGTGCTGCTTCTGGTGGGTGTCGACCACGCGGCTGTTGGTAGGTGTGGACCTTGGTCGACACAGTAGATCCACGCCATGCGTGGATGGCAGACACAGTGAATGTCTGAAGGATCGGCTTTCGATCCTGCTTTTGATTTTCCTGATCTTTCCCGTGGTGGCGGCCGCGCGCAGGAAACTGTCAGAGGCCGGGTGGGGAGGCTGGGCAGGGGCGTGAGCCGCATGGATGCGGCGACCGAGCTTGCATGGACGTACTTGCAGCGCCCCCTGCCCAGCCTCCCCGCCCGGCCAACCCCAGAATCCCGGCTGTACGCGACCCACCCACCCACCACGGAGGGGCTCCGCCGTTGGCCGACCCGGCCGAAGGCCCGCTCCACGCGCGATACAATAGGCACCATGAACACCCCACAGGATTCCAGCCTCGGTCGCGAGGTCAGTTACCCGTCGCAGTACGATCCCGGCCTGCTGTTTCCCATCCCCCGCGTCGGCGCCCGCGCCGAGATCGGTCTGGACGAGGCCGCGCTGCCGTTCGTCGGCCACGACCGCTGGCACGCCTTCGAGCTGAGCTGGCTCGACCCGCGTGGCAAACCGCAGGTTGCCGTCGCCACCGTGCAGGTGCCGTGCACCTCGCCGCGGCTGATCGAGTCGAAGTCGTTCAAGCTGTACCTGAACTCGCTCAACAGCACCCGCTTGGACAGTGCCGACGCCCTGCGCGAGCGCCTCATCGCCGACCTGTCGGCCTGCGCCGGTGCCCCGGTCCAGGTCACGTTCGGGCTGCCGGCGCTGCGCGAGTCGCCGCTGGGCGAGTTGATCGACGGCCTTGATGTGGACATCGACTGCTATGGCCCGCCGCAGGCGGACTACCTGTCGGCCAACGCCGATGCGCTGGTGGAGGAGACCCTGGTCTCGGCCCTGCTGAAGTCCAACTGCCCGGTTACCGGTCAGCCGGACTGGGCCACCGTCAGCCTGCGCTATCGCGGCCCGCGGATTGATCGTGCGGGCCTGCTGCGCTACCTGGTCAGCTACCGCGAGCACGCCGAGTTCCATGAGCAGTGCGTCGAGCGCATCTTCAGCGAGGTGTCCGCGCGCTGCCGGCCGCAGTGGCTGGAAGTGGAGGCCCGCTATACCCGCCGCGGTGGCCTGGACATCAACCCGTGGCGCGCCAGCCACGGCATCGCCGCCCCGGCCGTGACCTACCGCGAATTGCGCCAATAACCGCCGCAGGCGGTTACAGGTGGCGCCGGGCCGTGCCCGGCGAGCGCAGCGGCGGCGTTCCGCCTCGATTGTTCAGCCGCCCCGGGGGGCGGCTTCACATCGGCACCATCCCCATTTAACAACCTCTATGACACTGTGCCAGCCATGTAGTCATACAGACGGGAGTGTGTGGATGAGTACCGAGAAGAAAGCCGATTTCTCCGGCGTCAGTGGCAGCGTCGACAGTACCGCCCAGCAGGTCCCCAAGGCGGACTTCTCCGGCGTCAGTGCCTCGGTGGACAGTACCGCCGAGGTGGTCAGCGGTGGCACCTACACCGTGCAGAAGGGTGATTCGCTGTCGAAGATCGCCAAGCAGCACCTGGGCGATGCCAACGCCTGGAAGAAGATCTTCGAAGCCAACCGCGATGTGCTCGACGACCCGGACAAGATCTTCCCGGGCCAGACCCTGAAACTGCCGCCGAAGTAATGCCGGCGATCCAATCGCCGTCCGACAATCCCTGTGAGGAACCCCGAATGATCAAGACGACCCCGCTTCAGAATGCCCTGCTGGCCGCGCTGCTCGGCAGTGTCGCCCTGGTGGGCTGCAAGAAGAAGGAAGAAACCGCAGACAACAACGCGGCTCCGGCGGCAACCACGCCGGCCGAGGCGCCCGCGCCGATGACCGGCGCGCCGCCGCCGATGGCTGCATCGGCCGTAGCGGTGTCGGCCGTCACCGTCGGCAAGTCTGCCGCTGCTGACAAGTCGGTGACCACTGCCGCCTTGTTCGCGCCGAAGGACGAGGTCATCGTTTCGGTGAAGACCGATGGCGCGGCCAACAATGTCACCGTCGGCGCCAAGCTGACCTACCAGGATGGCCAGGTGGCCGGTGAGCAGAACGCGACCCTGAACACCAGTGGTGCAGAGACCACCAACATCACCTTCAAGAATGCCAATGGCTGGCCGGCCGGCAAGTACCGCGCCGAAGTCATGGTCGATGGTAAGGCGGCCGGAACGCCGCAGGAGTTCGAGGTCAAGTAAGTCCCGCCGACTCTCTCCCGGTTGGACTCACGATGGACGCAGCCGCGAGGCTGCGTCCTTTTTTGTTTGTGGATTTTACGGGAGGGCTCCATCCGCGCATGGCGTGGATCTACCGGAGCACGGCACGCGGCATTTCCATCCAGGCATGGCGTGGATCTACTGATGCGGGATACCTGCCGATCCACGCGCGGCCGCATTTCCGTAGATCCACGCCATGCGTGGATGGATCACAGCGTTGCCTGGACGCAGTACCGCCGCGTATGGCGCGGCTTTGCCCCGCGCGGCTGAAAACGCGACAATGCAGGGGTTTCTCCGGCGCGCGCCCACCCTGACGGCGGCGGAGGAAAGCGACACGGTTGCACGTGGCCCGGCGCTGGCGCCGGCCTTCCCCTGAGCACTGCTACAGAGTCCAAGTCCCCCATGTCCAAGATCCTCTACACGCTGACCGACGAAGCACCGTTCCTGGCCACCCAGTCGCTGCTGCCCATCGTCGACGCCTATACCTCCACCGCCGGCATCGCGGTGGAAACCCGTGACATCTCGCTGTCCGGCCGCATCCTGTCGTTGTTCCCGGAGCTGCTGAGTGATGCGCAGAAGGTCAACGATGACCTGGCCGAGCTGGGCCAACTGGCGACCACCCCCGACGCCAACATCATCAAGCTGCCCAACATCTCCGCCTCGGTGCCGCAGCTGAAGGCAGCCATCAAGGAACTGCAGGACCAGGGTTATCCGCTGCCGGACTACCCGGAAACCCCGGCTGACGATCAGCAGCGCGACTACAAGGCGCGCTACGACAAGGTCAAGGGCAGCGCGGTGAACCCGGTGCTGCGCGAAGGCAACTCCGATCGGCGCGCGCCGCTGTCGGTGAAGAACTACGCCCGCAAGCATCCGCACCGCATGGGCGCCTGGGCGTCCGATTCGAAGTCGCACGTCGCGCACATGGCCGCCGGTGATTTCTACGGCAGCGAGAAGTCGGCCACGCTGGCCAACGCCGGTTCGCTGAAGATCACCTTCCACGGCAAGGACGGCAGCACCGTCGTGCTGAAGGAAAAGACCGCGGTCAAGGCCGGCGAGATCGTCGACGCTGCGGTGATGAGCCGCAAGGCGCTGGCCGCTTTCATCGGCGAGCAGATTGCCGATGCCAAGGCCCAGGGCGTGCTGTTCTCGCTGCACCTGAAGGCGACCATGATGAAGGTCTCCGACCCGATCATGTTCGGCGTGGCGGTCAACGAGTTCTACAAGGACGTGCTGGCCAAGCACGCCGACGTGCTCAAGCAGGCCGGTTTCGATGCCAACAACGGCATCGGTGACCTGGCCGCGCGCCTGCCGTCGCTGCCCGAAGCCACCCGCACCGCCATCGAAGCCGACCTGGCTGCCGAGTACGCACAGCGTCCGGGCGTGGCCATGGTCAACTCGGACAAGGGCATCACCAACCTGCACGTGCCGAGCGACGTGATCGTCGACGCCTCGATGCCGGCGATGATCCGCGACTCCGGCAAGATGTGGAATGCCGAAGGCAAGCTGCAGGACACCAAGGCGGTCATTCCGGACCGCTGCTACGCCGGTGTGTACCAGGCCGTCATCGACGACTGCAAGGCCAACGGTGCCTTCAACCCGGCCACCATGGGTTCGGTGCCCAACGTCGGCCTGATGGCGCAGAAGGCTGAAGAGTACGGTTCGCACGACAAGACCTTCCAGATCGCTGCCGACGGCGTGGTCAAGGTCACCGACGACGCCGGTGCGGTGGTGTTCGAACACGCCGTGGAAGCGGGCGACATCTGGCGCATGTGCCAGACCAAGGACGCGCCGATCCAGGACTGGGTCAAGCTGGCCGTCGAACGCGCCCGCCTGAGCAGCACCCCGGCCGTGTTCTGGCTGGACGCCGCCCGTGCCCACGACGCGCAGGTCATCGCCAAGGTCGAGACGTACCTGAAGGACCACGACACCAACGGCCTGGACATCCGCATCCTGCCGCCGGTGGAAGCGACCGCGTTCTCGCTGGCCCGCATCCGCAAGGGCGAGGACACCATTTCGGTGACCGGCAACGTACTGCGCGATTACCTCACCGACCTGTTCCCGATCATGGAACTGGGCACCAGCGCCAAGATGCTGTCGATCGTGCCGCTGATGGCCGGTGGTGGCCTGTTCGAGACCGGCGCCGGTGGTTCGGCCCCGAAGCACGTGCAGCAGTTCGTCGAAGAGGACTACCTGCGTTGGGATTCGCTGGGTGAATTCCTGGCCCTGGCCGCATCGCTGGAACACCTCGGCAATCGTTACGACAACGCTGCTGCCCGCGTGCTGGCCAAGGCACTGGACGAGGCCAACGGCCAGTTCCTGGACAACGACAAGTCGCCGTCGCGCAAGCTGGGTGGCATCGACAACCGTGGCAGCCACTTCTACATCGCCCTGTACTGGGCGCAGGCGCTGGCCGCGCAGAACGAAGACGCCGCATTGCAGGCACGCTTCGCTCCGTTGGCGAAGGCGCTTGCCGACAACGAGCAGAAGATCGTCGACGAGCTGATCGCGGTGCAGGGCAAGGCCGTGGACATCGGTGGCTACTACCGTCCGGACGTGGCCAAGGCCGCTGCCGCGATGCGTCCGAGCGCGACCTTCAACGCCGCGCTGGAGCAGCTGCGCGGCTGATCCATCGCCGCCTGGTGGTGACCTGGAAACCCGCGCTCTGGCGCGGGTTTCTTTTTGCGGGTCGGGGTCAGATTCCTGTGCACCGCAGAGGGATCTGACCCCCGGCCCGCGTATCCACCCATGGCGTGGATGTACTCGGGCCCAGAACCGTGAAATCCGTCGGCTGTCGGAATGTCGTCAACACGGCATGAAACTTGCCCGCGATGGGCGTCGCAGAACGGGCGCGTGCATGTTCACTGCTGCCGCCAATATGAGCAGTCGATCACGACGATGCCGGCAAGCCATGGCCTAGCCTTGGCGCTGCGAGACCGCCGGGGAGGTGGTCGCACGGGGAACACGGATGGCACGCGTGCTCGTAGTAGGAACCGACATCCAGGGCGAACAGGCCCTGCTGCAACGGCTGCGGTTGGCCTCGGCGTTGCCCGACGGGCAGATCCGCCGCAGCCAGGACCTGGACGACTGCGACCTGTTGGTGATCCGCGATACGCCAGCGCTGCGCAACGCGGCACTGCGCATGCGCCAGCAACGCCCGAGGCTGCACTGCTGGATCGAGGACCTGGGTGGCCAGTTGCGCGAGGGCGATGGCGGCCAGGACGTATTGGATGATGGCGCGATAGGGCGGGCACTGCGCGGCATGCAGGCCGGTACCGAAGCGACACCGATCCGCCTGGCGGACGGCGCGCACGCGATCACCCGTCTGCTGCGCGAGCGCCTGCCATCGCGGCAGGGCCAGGCGTTGTTGGGCGAGGGCGCAGAGCCGCTGCTGCTGCTGGATCTGGAACAGGACCAGGCAGTCCTGCTGCACGAGCCGGCCACGGTGCTGGTGGAGCGGCTGGCACAGGGCTTCGAGCATCTGTATCTGGATGCGTTGCTGCCGGCGCAGCTGCAGGTACTGGCGGGTGGCCGCACGCGATTGCCGCTGCGTCCGCTGCTGTGGCAATGGGCACAGCGCAGCCGCCACTGGCAGGCGTTGGATGAGCGCCTGCGCGGGGCGTCGGTGAAGCTGCTGCGCTGGCCGGATTTCCGCGTGCTCGGCCACGATCACGATGGTTTCCGTCTGTGTTCGCTGCTGCTCAAGCGTGCCTGCACGGTGGACGAATGCGCGATGCTGCTGGATCTTCCCGCTGCCGCCGTGCGCGATTTCATCCACGCCGCCTACCTGTGCGGTTATGCACAGCTGCAGGTCGCGCCTACCGCACCGCTGTCGGGCGCGCGTGCCAACACTGCCGATACCGGCCTGCTCGCACGCCTGTGGCGCACGCTGCGCGGGAGTGACCGCGATGCGTGAGCACAAGGTGGTGGTGCTCGGTGGCATGGGCAGCGGCAAATCGACCTTGGTACGCAGCATCGCCGCCGGCGCGGTGGTCGACACCGACGTAGCCAACAGCGACCGCGCGGGTGCGGACAAGGCGTCAACCACGGTGGCGCTGGACTACGCCGATATCGACCTGCCCAACGGCGAAAGGCTGCGCCTGTATGGAACGCCCGGCCAGCAGCGCTTTGATTTCCTGTGGCCGATCCTGCTGCAGGGCGCACGCGGTGCCGTGCTGCTGCTGGACGCGCGCCGGGCCGGGGTGGCCGCTGAGCTGGATGCCTACCTGCAGGTGCTGCGTCCGTTCGGTCCGGCATTGGCCCTGGTGGTGGCGGTGACCCATCTTGACCAGGTGCCGGCAGCGGCGCTGGATGATTGGGCTGATCGCGCCCGGCTCGATGGCCAGCCGCTGCCGTTGCTGGCCGTGGATGCCCGTGATCGCGAACAAGGACTGCTGCTGATGGATGTACTGATGAGCGAAATGGAAGCGCACGCACTGGTGGCCGCGCATGGCTGATGGACAAGGCGCGCTGTTGCCGGACGCGCAGCAGCGCGAGCGCCTGCACCCGTTGCTGCAGGACCTGCAGCAACGGGTGGAAGGGGTACGGACCGTGGTGCTGGCCAGTGTCGATGGCTTTGCCCTGGTCAGCGCCGGTGCGGAAGGGCGCGGCGAGCGACTGGCGGCGATGACCAGCGCGATGCTGGCTCTGGCTGCGGCGGTGGGGCGCGAGCTGGCACTGGGCGATCTGCAGACGCTGATGCTGGAGGCCGCCGGCGGCAAGGTGCTGATGCTGGCCATCCAGGCCGAAGGTCGAGCACCGCTGCTGCTGATGGCCGCCTGCGACCAGCGCAGCGTGATCGGCCAGGTGCTGTGGCAGAGCAGGGAATGTGGCCAGGCGATCCTGGCCGAACTCAGCGGATCGTGAGCCCGGCCGCAGGGGAACGAGGGGCTCGAACCAACATTGAGAGGGGTGCAACGTGGCTGGATTGAATGATTCGTTGACTGCACTGATGGGTATCGATGGCGCGCAGGCCGTGGCGCTGGTCGACTACGAGAGCGGCATGCTGCTGGGCGAAGCCGGTTCGGGCATGGACATGGAAGTGGCTGCGGCCGGCAATACCGAAGTGATCCGCGCGAAGATGAAAACCGCCGCTTCGCTGAACCTCAACGATGGCATCGAGGACATCCTGATCTCGCTCGGCAAGGCGTACCACATCATGCGCCCGGTGGCGAAGAAGAAGGGCCTGTTCTTCTATATCGTGCTGGACCGGACCAAGTCCAACCTCGCCCTGGCGCGGCGCAAAGTGCAGGACGTGGAGTCCGAACTGGCGATCTGAACCGGCTCGATGGCGTCGATCCCTGGCTGCTGTACGGCAAGCCAGGGATCACTCCGGTGCGATGTCACGTCGAAGGCAGCAGAAGCGTGCGTACGAACGCCAGCGCCTGCTTGTCGCGCGCAGCAAAGTATCTGGGCGCGTGCAGGGGAAGCCAGGTTTCGTTGAAGTGCCGGCGGAAGTCCTCGTAGAGCTCGTTCGGATAGAGCTTTGCCTGCACGTTGCGACCGTCTGGGTAGCTGTGTTCATAGGTGTCGAAGTCGTTGGGCTCGATGCCCTTGTGATCGCGCAGCCACCTGCAGAACAACCGGCCCTCGGAGATGTCCGGCACCAGCTCCTGCGGCAGGGTGTAGCCGGCCTGTTCGAGCGGCGCGATCAGGTTCAGGGTCAGCTCGTTCAACATTGAAAAATGCGTGTAGGGCACCTTCGAGCGGTTCTGCATGTAGCGCTCGATGTGGGCGGGCATGACCGCGTTCGCCCGGCCCTGCTGCCATTCCACCACCCACTGCGATACCTTCACCGCGAACTTGCGCGACAGCCACTGGCCGAGATTGATGGCCAGGTACGGGTGGATCCAGGTGCCCTGCATCGCCGCATTGCCCCCGGACACCACGTGGATGAGCTGGTCCTCCGCAAGCCCGGTCTGCGTGGTCAACTCCTCGATGAACTCGCCGGTCGATTTCAATGCGCGGTAGTCGGACCAGCGCTTGCCGACGGACTGGCAGAGCGCGGTAGCGCTGATATAGCCGTCGCGGGCGCGCTGCGGGATTACGTTGCCTTCCTCCATGCGTGGGATCAGGGTCATTTGCTGCATGCGTCACCTTTTGCCGTTACTTGGCGTGAAATGGTAAGCAGCAGGGAGGCGCCGGGTCTGTAGGAATGGTTGCGTTTGTCTGGTTCTCCCAGGCAGAAGCAGCCGAACATGGCTCGGCGCTACACAAGCTGCCCCACGCCAGCGTATGGTGGAGCCGGTCCTCCCGGGTGAGCTGTGCATGTCCAAGCCTGACATCGCTGCCGAGTTGGCGCCGCGCATTGCCGGTGCCATCCGCGATGGTTTCGAGCAGTACCACACCCGTTTCGCGGTGATCACGGCCCGCGCGCGGAAGCGCTTCGAGCAGCGCGACTGGGCAGCGGCGCGCCACGATGCGGTGGAGCGCATTGCCCTCTACGACCACTGCATCGCCGAGCAGATGGACGCGCTGCGGCGGCTGGCCGGTGAGGCCATCGGCGAACGCGCACTGTGGCTGCAGGTGCACGCGCACTACAGCGCCCTGCTGCAGGGCCTGATCGACGCAGAGCTGTACAAGACCTTCTACAACACCCTGTCGCGGCGGCTGTTCGCCATCCGTGGCGTCGATCCGGAAGTTGAGTTCATCGCCTTCGATGTCGAGCCCTCCGATGCAATCACTCATCCGGTGGCGCGGCATACCTATGCCATTTCGCCGATGCGGCCGGTGGAGGCGCTGCAGCGGGTGCTGGCCGACTACCGCTTTGATGTTCCGTATGCACACCAGCTGCGCTGTGCCGCCGCCATCGCCGTGCGACTGCAGGACGATCTGGCGCACTGGGGCGACACGCCAGTACGCAGCATCGAGCTGCTCGATACCGTGTTCTACCGCGAGCGTCGCGCCTATCTGGTCGGCCGCGTGTTCGGCGAACACCGTTTCTCGCCGTGCGTGATCGCGCTGGTCAACGATGACCAGGGCCTGCGTGCTGACGCCGTGCTGACCCGGCGTCGCGACGTGGCCCACCTGTTCGGCGTGTCACGCAGCTACTTCCAGGCCGACCTGGGCACCGTTGGCGATGCCGTGGTGTTCCTGCGCAGCCTGCTGCCGGGCAAGCCGATTGACGAGATCTACACCGTGCTCGGACGCGCCAAGCAGGGCAAAACCGAGCGCTACCGGACGTTCTTCCGCCACTTCAATGAACACCAGAACGAGCGCCTGGCGCATGCCGAAGGCACGCCGGGCATGGTCATGGCGGTGTTCACCCTGCCCAGCTATCCGCTGGTGTTCAAGCTGATCCGCGACCGCTTCGCCTGGCCCAAGGCGATGTCGCGTCAGCAGGTGGAGGAAAAGTACGCGCTGGTGTTCAACCTCGATCGCGTCGGTCGCCTGCTTGACGCACAGCCTTACCGGCACCTGCGTTTCCCGCGCGAACGCTTTGCCCCCGCGTTGCTGGACGAGCTGCTGCAGCAGTGCGCGCAGAGCGTGCGCGTGGATGGCGACGAAGTGGAGATCGCGTTGTGCTACGTGCAGCGTCGCTTCCGGCCGCTGAACCTCTACCTGCGCGAGCAGGCTGGTGAGGCCGTGCGTGCAGCCGTGCTCGACTATGCGCAGGCGATCACCGACATGGCGCGCAACAACATATTCCCCGGTGACATGCTGCCGAAGAACTTCGGCGTGTCGCGCCACGGCCGTGCCGTGTTCTACGACTACGACGAGTTGTGCCTGGTCAGCGACTGCGTATTCCGTGCCTGGCCACAGCCAAGCTCCGCCGAAGAAGCGATGGCCGATGAGCCCTGGTTCCATGTCGGCCCGCGCGATGTGTTCCCGGAGCGGTTCGGGCCGTTCATGGGCTTGCCGGCGCAGGAGCTGGCGGCGGTACGCGAGCATTATCGGCATCTGTTCGACCCCGCCTGGTGGCAGGGATTACAGGCGCGTTTTGCGGCGGGTGATTATCCGGACACACCACCGTATTCGGCTGCACAGCGGTTGGCGTGATCGGCTGTACCGACGGCGGGGAACTCGGGTAATCTCGGCACCTTCATCACCAAGGATCGGGCAATGATGCGTTCTCCACTGTTTCTTGCCTTCGCGCTTGCGATCGGTACCGCTGGCTCCCTGCTCAGCACCGATGCCGCAGCGCAGAGTACGCGCGCGGTGCGTACCACCGCTGAAGCCAGCATGGTCTTGACCGGCAACATCGATGTCGCCGCAGATGGCGCGGTCACTGGCCTGGTGCTCGATCAGCGGGCGTCGATCGCGCCTGCCATCGCTGCGTTCGTGGACGGTACGATCCGCAAGTGGCAGTTCGAGCCCACCCTGGTGGACGGCAAGCCCGTGGCGAAACATGCACCGTTGCGCGTGCGTCTGCTGGGCCGGCCCGGGGCCGACGGCAACACGGAAGTGCGCATGACCAGCGTGGACTTCAGCGAGTACGACGACAAGGCCACCGACGCGGTGACTGCCGAGCAGATGCGGCCTCCGCGCTATCCGGAAGCGGCTTTCCGCGTCGGTGCACAGGGCGAGGTGATGCTGCTGGTCAAGGTCGAGCGTGACGGCGCGGTTGCCGATGTCGTCGCCGAACAGGTGAACATGGGCGTGGTCGCACCCGAACACGCAATGAAGAAGATGCGCGACATGTTGGCCAAGGCCAGCATCAGCGAGGCCCGCAAGTGGACGTTCACGCCGCCGACCTCCGGTCAGGACAAAGGCCTGGCGTTCTGGACCGTGCGCGTGCCGGTCACCTTCGCGCTGAGCGAGAAGGGCAGCAAGCACCCGCCCAACCCCTACGGGCGCTGGCAGGCCTACATTCCCGGCCCGCGCCAGCAGGCCCCGTGGCGCACCACCGACGATGCCGCGCAGGTCGGCAGTGACCTGTTGCCAGCCGGCGGCGTCTACATGGTCGATGCTGCACACCGGGGCCTGCGTCTGTTGACGCCACTCGGGCAAGGCTGAATCAGAGCGTGACGCATGGCCTGCCTTGGCGTGAACGGCCTTCAGGGATGCGCTAGGGTCGGTCACTCGTAAATGCACAAGGAGCAGGTGTGATGCGTTCTTCTCTTTTCCTGGCGTTGGCCCTTGCCGTGGGTGGCGGTGCCGCCCTGGTCGATACCGCTGATGCGCAGACCGCGCGCGAGGTGCGTAAGCAGGCTGAGGCCAGCATGACCCTCAGCGGCGTCATCGACATCGGCCGCGAAGGACAGGTTGAGGGGTTCCAGCTGGATCACCGCGAGAAGGTCGACGCCGGCGTGGCGGGCTTTGTCGATAAAACAGTACAGAGCTGGCGTTTCGAGCCGACGCTGGTCGATGGCAAGCCGGTACCGGCCCGTACCACCGTCCGCCTGCGGTTGATTGCGGACAACTTGGAGGCCGGCAGCATGCAGGTACGGGTGGCCGATGCCCGTTTCGGCAAACTCAGCGACTCCAGGCAGCCGAGTACCGATGACGTAACCGGGGCGAAGATGCGCGCACCGGCCTACCCACCGCAGGCGGCATCGATCCGCGGCCAGGGCACCGTGCTGCTGCTGGTCAGGGTCGGGCGGGACGGCAAGGTCGCAGACGTGATCGCCGAGCAGACCAACCTGACCGTGGTCGGCTCCGAGCGCACGATGAACCAACTGCGTGATGTGCTGGCCAAAGCCAGCGTCAGAAGCGCCCGCGACTGGACCTTCAACCCACCCACTACCGGCGAGGACAAGGACCGGGACTTCTGGACCGTGCGCGTACCGGTCAATTATTTCTTTGACAAACAGAGCGAGCGCTACGGTCGCTGGGCCGCCTACATTCCAGGCCCACGCCAGCGGGCGCCGTGGAAGACCGGCGAGGAAACCCTGGTCGCCGGGACCGACCTGCTGCCCGAAGGCGGTGTGTACATGGTCGGTCGCGCGCAGGAAGGCCCGCGCCTGCTGACCCCGCTGGGCTGATGCGTCATTGCGGGATGCGCCGGCTCTGTCGCGGCGCATCCCGCTTGAATCGAGGTGCTCAATCGGCGTGCGGGTACACCACGACCCGGTTGCGGCCCTGTTCCTTGGCCAGGTACAGGGCCTTGTCGGCCAGGCGCAGTGCCTGTTCCGGATCGGTGTGGAAACTGGGGAAGTGGGCCACGCCCAAGGACACGGTGATCGTGCCCACCGGAGCGAAGGGTTCGTCGGCGATGGCCTGGCGCAGGCGCTCGCCGGTCTGCCGGGCCGCTTCGACGCCAACGCCCGGCAGCAGCACCAGGAACTCCTCGCCACCGGCGCGGCACAGCACGTCGGTCTCGCGCGAATGGCGGCGCATCTGTTCGGCGATATGCACGATGGCCGCATCACCGACGTCGTGACCGTGGCTGTCGTTGATCGACTTGAAGCGGTCGATATCCAGCGTCAGGATCGCAAACGGCAGGCCCTGGGCCTGCAGTGCGTCGAGCGCCTGCTGCAGTCCGCGACGGTTGAGCAGGCCGGTCAGCGGATCGGTGCGGCTGGCGCGGTTGAGCGTGCCGATCCGGTCCTGCAGCGCATTGAAGCTGTACAGCACCGCTTGTTTCAGCTGCGCTACTTCGAAGTACCAGGCGCGGATGCCATTGACGTGGCTGATCGCGTTGCCGGTGTCTTCGCCGTCCTGCACGTTGCGCGCCAGCTGCCACAGCGGCAGCGAAATACGGCGGGCGAACCACCAGGTGATCAGCAGCGACAACACGCCCAGCGGAATGGCATTCCAGATCACCGCCGACATCAGCCGTGACAGCGGCTGCAGCGTCGCCTCGGTCGGGCGCTGCGCGACGATGCCCCAGCCGGTCGCCGCGACGGGCGCGTAACCGGCCAGCATCGCCACCTTGTGGTTGTTGAGCACCTGCTGCGCACCGCGCTGGCCGCGCATCACCTCTTTCACCGCCGGGTTGTTCAACGCGTAGGTGCCCACTTCCTTGGCGTTGTTGTGATAGATCAGGCGTCCATGGCGGTCCACCACATACAGGTAGGAGCCATCACGGTAGTAGTGCGTACCCAGCAGGGTGTTGAGCGCACTGCGCTGGCGCAGGTACAGGGTGCCGCTGACATAGCCGCGGTACTGGCCGCTGCGGTCGAATACCGGGTGCGATATCGAGATCAGCAGCTTGCCGGTGGCCGACTGGTAGGGATCGCTGATCATCGGCTCGCGCCGATCGAGTGCCGCCTTGCTGCCGGCGCTGCGCAGTATCTCGCCCTGCAGCTGCAGGCTCTGCGGCGAGGTCGCGATCACCCGCCCATCGCTGGCCACCACCAGCGAGGAGTTGAAGCTGCTGGACTGCAGTTGCAGGCGGCTGGCCTCATCCTGCGCCTGGGCAGGATCCATGTCGCTGTTGCCAAGCCGGGTTGCGGCATAGGCCAGCTGCTGCTGCGCGGCCAGCAGGAAGTTCTGCGTGGTCTCGGCCAGCTTGGTGGCGTACACACGGTTGGCTTCCAGGGTGTTGCCCACCAGCTGGTCGCGCTGCACGCGATAGCTGGCAAGCAGCGTGTTGGCCAGGGCGATGACGGCGCTGAGCAGTGCCAGGGCAAGGATCAGCTTGCCCAGGTTGAGCCGGGGGGACAGTGTGCGCATGCGGTTGAAGGATCGGGCAGGGCTGGACCCGCCGGATCCTCCGGATGGGGCGACAGCGGGAATCGGCGGCCCGGCCAGCACGGCCGGAGCGGAGAGTCAGGCATTTGTCCCGCAGATTATCGCCAAAACGCCGGCCCGCGAAGTGAAGCCGTCTGTCCTGCCGCCGCCCAAAGAAAAAGCCCCGCATCGCGGGGCCTTTTCGTAGTGCATCAATGCCGCGCGATCAGCGCTTCATCGAACCGAAGAACTCGTCGTTGGACTTGGTGTTCTTCATCTTGTCCAGCAGGAATTCCATCGCCGTCATTTCATCCATCGGGTGCAGCAGCTTGCGCAGGATCCAGATCTTCTGCAGCAGTTCCGGTTCGATCAGCAGGTCTTCGCGACGGGTGCCCGAGCGGTTGATGTCGATGGCCGGGAACACGCGCTTTTCAGAGATGCGGCGGCTCAGGTGCACTTCGCTGTTGCCGGTGCCCTTGAACTCTTCGTAGATCACCTCGTCCATCTTCGAGCCGGTATCGACCAGCGCGGTGGCGATGATGGTCAGGCTGCCGCCTTCTTCCACGTTGCGTGCGGCACCGAAGAAGCGCTTCGGACGGTGCAGGGCGTTGGCGTCCACACCACCGGTCAGCACCTTGCCGGAGCTCGGTACCACGTTGTTGTAGGCGCGTGCCAGGCGGGTGATCGAGTCGAGCAGGATCACCACGTCCTTCTTGTGCTCGACCAGGCGCTTGGCGCGCTCGATGACCATTTCGGCGACCTGTACGTGGCGTGCGGCCGGCTCATCGAAGGTCGAGCTGATGACTTCGCCGCGCACGGTGCGCTGCATTTCGGTCACTTCTTCCGGGCGCTCATCAATCAGCAGCACGATCAGGTGCACGTCCGGATGGTTGGTGGTGATGGCCGTGGCGACCTGCTGCATCATCATCGTCTTGCCGGCCTTCGGCTGGGAAACGATGAGCGAACGCTGGCCCTTGCCCTGCGGTGCCATCAGGTCGAGGATGCGACCGGTGATGTCTTCCGAGGAACCGTTGCCGCGCTCCAGGGTGAAGCGGCGACGCGGGAACAGGGGGGTCAGGTTCTCGAACAGCACCTTGTTCTTCGACGCCTCCAGCGGCTCACCGTTGATGGTGTCCACGATCGACAGCGCGAAGTAACGTTCACCGTCCTTCGGGAAGCGGATGCGGCCGGACAGGTGGTCGCCGGTACGCAGGTTGAAGCGGCGGATCTGGCTGGGCGAGATGTAGGTATCGTCCGGGCCGGCCAGGTAGCTGGCTTCGGCCGCGCGCAGGAAGCCGAAGCCGTCCGGCAGGATTTCCAGCACGCCGTCGGCGGCTACGCCGTCACCGTGGCGGGTCAGCACCTTCAGCAGCGCGAAGATCACGTCCTGCTTGCGGGCACGGGCCACGCCTTCGGAAATCTGCAGCTGCTCGGCGATATCCAGCAGCTTCTGGGCCGGCATGCGCTTGAGGTCGCTCAGCGAATAGACCGGGAAGCCTTCGGGCACGTTGGCGTGCGGACGCGGTACGAACGGCTGCTGTTCGCCGTTGTCGTTGGGCATGCCGTCATCGCGGAAGCGACCGCCGTTGCCACCACCGCCGCCGCCGCCACTGCGATCACGGTCGCGGCGGTTGCGGAAACGGTCACGGCGGTTGCCCTGGCCCTGCTGGCCGCCCTGGTTGTAGGGGTTCTGGTTCTGGCCACCGCCCTGGTTGTTCTGCCGCACCTGGCCGGATTCGCGGCCCTCACCACCTTCGCCACCGCCACTGCTGGCAGGGGCCTCGGCGGCGGGTGCGCTCGGCGCGGAAGGCGCTGCGGCCGGTGCCGGCGCTTCGGGCGCGGCTGCCAGCGGCAGGGCAGGCTGCGCCGGGGCGGCGCTGGTTTCGGCGGCGGCCGGAGCGGCAGCCTTGGTTACACGGGCTTTGCGCACGCGCTTTTCGGCGGGCGCATCAGCGCTACCGGTTTCGGGAGTGTTATCGGACAAGAGCGTTATTCCTCGCTTGAAGGTGCGAGCGCCCGGCGGGGCGGCGAACGTTGGGAATGGGTCTGGAAGAAACTGCGTCCAGAAGATGCGGCACGCGAACGCGGCCGGATGTGCCGACACTATCATCGGCCCGCGGCGCCACGCAAGGGTCGCCGGGTATGGTATTCAGTCAGGCGCCGGGGCGCCCACCCGGCAGCCGTGGAAAACGGCTGCCGGTAACGCGCAGGATCAGGCCAGGGCCTTGTCCAGCAGGCCGGCCAGCTGGGCCTTGCCAACGGCACCAATCTGCTCGCCGACCTTCTCGCCGTCCTTGAAGACGACCAGGTACGGAATCGAACGCACGTGGTACTTGGCGGCCAGCGCGCGGTTGTTGTCCACGTTGACCTTGGCGATCTTGGCGCGGCCCTGGTAGGCATCGGCCAGTTCGTCCAGTGCCGGGGCGATCATCTTGCAGGGGCCACACCATTCGGCCCAGAAATCGACCAGGACCGGTTCCTTGGAATTCAGTACGGCGCTATCAAAGTCGGCATCGCCGACGTGTACAACCTTGTCGCTCATCTTGGTTTCTCGTCTTGGATTGCACCCGGCCAGGCCGGAGGTGGGTGAACTGGGCCATGCCCGGTGGCGTGACCCTCGTCGTTGCCTCGCGGCGGACCGCCACGGTGCGTTCGGCGGGATGCCTGGACGCTCACGGCCGGCAGTGTACCCCTATCGCAGGGCGCGGACAGGTGCTGGCTGGAACCCAGCGTATCGTGATCGGGGCTGAGCACGGTATGTGTCCGATTTCACTGTCCATGGCTGAAATGGGGGTGCTGACGCGGTAGGCCATGGGTGTATGCGCCGCTGTTCAAGCGCGGTACTGCGGCGTGAAGAGGTGCGTCTCCCTAAGCTCTGAGACGCGTGGTTCCGGTTTGCCGGCCCGAGTGCGGTAAACTGGGGCATTGTGCGGCGCGCGGACCCGAGGGGTCCCGGCCAGCCCGACCCGCCGCAGGGGCCGCAGTTTGCGACGGAGCCCCAGACAGATTTCAGTGCCGCCGCCCGCAGGCGCGTGGCCATACCAAGACGGACACATGAGCGACAAACCGCTGACCGATTTGACTTTTTCCTCCTTCGATCTGCATCCGGCCCTGCAGGCCGGTCTTGAAGGAGCCGGATTCACCCGCTGCACGCCCATCCAGGCGCTGACCCTACCGGTCGCGCTGCCCGGTGGCGACGTCGCCGGCCAGGCCCAGACCGGCACCGGCAAGACGCTGGCCTTCCTGGTCGCTGTCGTGAACCGCCTGCTGACGCGTCCGGCGCTGGCCGATCGCAAGCCGGAAGATCCGCGCGCGCTGATCCTGGCCCCGACCCGCGAACTGGCCATCCAGATCCACAAGGATGCGGTCAAGTTCGGTTCCGACCTCGGCCTGCGTTTCGCCCTGGTGTACGGCGGCGTGGATTACGACAAGCAGCGCGAGATCCTGCAGCAGGGCGTGGACGTGATCATCGCCACCCCCGGCCGCCTGATCGACTACGTCAAGCAGCACAAGGTGGTCTCGCTGCACGCATGCGAGATCTGCGTGCTGGACGAAGCCGACCGCATGTTCGACCTGGGCTTCATCAAGGACATCCGCTTCCTGCTGCGCCGCATGCCCGAGCGCTCCACCCGCCAGACCCTGCTGTTCAGCGCCACCCTGAGCCACCGCGTGCTCGAGCTGGCCTATGAGCACATGAACGAGCCGCAGAAGCTGGTGGTCGAAGCGGAGACCATCACCGCCGCACGTGTGCGTCAGCGCATCTATTTCCCGGCCGACGAAGAGAAGATCCCGCTGCTGCTGGGCCTGCTGTCGCGCAGCGAGGGCGCGCGCACCATGGTCTTCGTCAACACCAAGGTGTTCGTCGAGCGCGTGGCCCGTTCGCTGGAGCGTTCCGGCTACCGCGTCGGCGTGCTGTCCGGCGACGTGCCGCAGAAGAAGCGTGAGAGCCTGCTCAACCGCTTCCAGAAGGGCCAGCTGGAAATCCTGGTGGCGACCGACGTGGCCGCCCGCGGCCTGCATATCGACGGCATCAAGTACGTCTACAACTACGATCTGCCGTTCGACGCCGAAGACTACGTGCACCGCATCGGCCGTACCGCCCGCCTGGGCGAGGAAGGCGATGCCATCAGCTTCGCCTGTGAGCGCTACGCGATGGGCCTGCCGGACATCGAGGCCTACATCGAACAGAAGATCCCGGTCGAAGCGGTCACCAGCGAGATCCTGACTTCGCTGCCGCGCCCTGAGCGTGCCGCCCCGGCACCGGGCGAGGAAGGCGACGAGAACGAAAGCGTCGGCCAGATCTTCCGCGAAGCACGCGAAGCGCGTGCCGCCGAGGAAGAGCGTCGTGGCGGCGGCCGCAGTGGCGGTCGCTCCGGCAGCGGTGCCGGCGCTGGACGTGGTGGCCGTGATGGCGAGCGCAGCGGCGAACGCCGTCCGCGTGGCCCGCGCAAGCCGCGTGTGGAAGGCGAGCAGGTTGCTGCCGCAGCCGTCGAGGGTGCGGTGACGGCTGAAGCCGCTGCCGTGCAGGCCCCGCGTCCGCCGCGCGCTGACGCTGCGCCGGAAGGTGCAGTGGACGGCGAGCGCAAGCCGCGCAAACGTCGTCGTCGTCGCCACGGCCGTCCGGTCGAGGGTGCCGAGGGCGTGGCAAGCAACGCCGGCAACGGCACCAGCCCGGTCACCCCGGTGCAGGTGATGGCCAAGCCGGTGCGCACCAGCGCCGATGCCGGTGACTCGTTCCTGACCCGTATCGGTCGGAAGATCCGCCGGATGCTGTCGGGCAACTGATCCGGTAGCACCCGACCGTTGGTCGGGTGGCATCAAGGATGTGCCGACCAACGGTCGGCACCCTCCATGCGGTCCGGCGCTACCGATCTGTCGCGCCGGTCCTGCATAATCGGGGCATGAGTGTCCTGCGCTTCGACAATGTCAGCAAACAGTACGCCGGTGGCCACGAAGCCCTGACCGATGTCAGCTTCGAGGTCGCGCCGGGCGAAATGCTGTTCGTCACCGGTCACTCCGGGGCGGGCAAGAGCACCCTGCTCAAGTTGATCCACCTCGACGAGCGGCCCAGCCGCGGCGCGGTGATGTTCGACGAGCGCAACCTGCTGAAGGTGCGCGGCGGCGATGTGCCGCGGCATCGACGCGCGGTCGGCGCGGTCTACCAGGACCACCGCCTGCTGATGGACCGCTCCATCGCCGAGAACGTGGCCCTGCCGCTGATCCTGCGCGGCACCCGCCGTGGCGACATCAACAAGCGCGTGCGTTCGGTGCTCGAGCGCATGGGCCTGGGCCACCGCGAGAAGGCGCTGCCTTCGCAGCTGTCGGCCGGTGAGCAGCAGCGCGTCGGCATTGCCCGTGCGATCGTCGGCGAGCCCAAACTGCTGGTGGCCGACGAGCCGACCGGCAACCTCGACCCGACCCTGGCGGCGGAAATCATGTCCCTGTTCGCCGAGCTGCCCGCGCGCGGCACCAGCGTGCTGGTGGTCAGTCATGACCTGCCGCTGCTGCGCCACATGCGCAAGCGCGTGCTGATCCTCGACCACGGCCGGCTGGTGGACGACATCTCGCCGCAGGATCTGGCGGAGTAACCATGGCCAAGAACGAAAACACCGAAGCCGCTGCGCCGTCGCGCCTGGGCGTGTGGTTCCAGCATCACGTGCACAGCGTGGTGTTCAGCCTCGGCCGCGCCTGCCGCAAACCGTGGGCGACGCTGCTGACCGTGATGGTCATGGCGCTGGCCCTGGCGCTGCCGCTGGGCCTGTCGATCGCGCTGGACAACCTCAAGCAGTTCGCCGGCAGCGTGCAGCAGTCGCGCGATATCAACGTCTTCCTGAAGGCCGACGTCGACGGCCCCGGTGCGCTGCGCTTGGCCGGTGAACTGCGTGATCGCCCGGATGTGGCCAGCGTCACCGTGCGCACGCCGGAGCAGGGCCTTGAGGAACTGCGCCAGGCCGGTCTCGGCGAAGCCATCGACGCACTCAACGACAATCCGCTGCCCTCGCTGCTGGTGATCACCCCCGGCCAAGGCCAGGACGATGCGCGGCTGGCACGCGCGCTGGAAAGCCTGCCTGGGGCGGACCTGGTCCAGCATGACGCGTTGTGGCGCCAGCGCCTGGATGCATGGCTCGCCTTCGGCGCGCGGCTGGTGCAGGTGCTGTCGGTGCTGCTCGGCGCCGGCGCTGCGCTGGTGGTGGGCAACACCGTGCGCCTGGACATCCAGGCCCGCCGCGAGGAAATCGGCGTACTGCAGCTGCTCGGCGCCAGCGATGGTTTCATCCGCCGCCCGTTCCTGTATCTGGGCGCCTGGTATGGCCTGGGCGCCGGTGCGGTCGCGCTGGGCCTGATCGGCATTGCCGGTGCCGCCCTGCGCGCGCCGCTGGCCGAGCTGTCGCGCAGCTACGGCAGCCCGTTCGTGCTGCATGGCCTGGACCTTCTGCATGGCAGCCTGGTGCTGCTTGGCACCTTGTTGCTGGGCTGGCTGGGTGCATGGCTGGTGACCGGGCACTTCCTCCGCCAGACCCGCCCGACCGACACCTGAGACCGGCATGCAACCGCAAGCGCTGAAGCACCTTGAAGGGCCCGCGACGCGGGTGATGGTGGTTGACGGCTCCAAGCTGGTGCGCAAGCTGATCGCCGACGTCCTGCAGCGCGATCTGCCGGGCGTGGAGGTGATCGGCTGCGACAGCATCGAAGACGCCCAGCATGCGCTGGCGCAGGGCCCGGTCGATCTGGTCACCACCTCGCTGACCCTGCGCGATGGCGACGGCCTGGCGCTGGCACGGACGGTGCGTGAAGCTGCCGGGCAGGCCTATGTGCCGGTGATCGTGGTCTCCGGCGATGCCCAGCAGCACCTGGAGCAGCGCCGCTTTACCGAGTACGTCACCGACTACTTCGACAAATCGCTGGGCCACGAGGCCCTGGCGACGTTCGTGCGCGGCTACGTGCAGCCGCAGACCATTCCCGGCGCGACCATCCTCTACATCGAGGACAGCCGGGTGGTGGCCGAGGCGACCAAGCGCATGCTCGAGCGCCAGCAGCTCAACGTGATGCATGTGGTCAGCGCCGAAGAAGCGTTCACCCTGCTGACCGCCGAATCGCTTGGGCGCAGCCGCCATCGCATCGATCTGGTGCTGACCGATGTGACCCTGAAGGGAGAGCTGAGCGGCCGCGACGTGGTGCAGCGCGTGCGCGTGGACTTCGGCTACGGCAAGCGCCGCCTGCCGGTGCTGGTGATGACCGGCGATGGCAATCCGCACAACCAGACCGGCCTGCTGCAGGCTGGCGCCAACGACCTGGTGCTGAAGCCGATCGAAGAGCGCCTGTTGATCACCAAGGTGCTGTTCCAGCTGCGGCTGGCCCGGTTGAATGATGGCCCCCTGTTGCGATGACGTGTTGCGATGATCGATGAAGTAGTGGACACCCCGGCGATCCAGCTGGAACCGAGCTGGAAACAGCGTGTGGGCGATTACCTGCTGCAGCCGCAGATGCGCGAGCTGTCCAGCTTCCTGCGGCAGCGCAAGGCCAGCGGTGCCGCGATGTTCCCGCCCGGCCCGCAGATCTTCGCCGCGTTCGATGCCACCCCGTTCGACCAGGTGAAAGTGGTCATCCTCGGCCAGGACCCGTACCACGGCCGTGGGCAGGCCCATGGCCTGAGTTTCTCGGTGCAGCCGGGTGTGCCGGTGCCGCCGTCGCTGTTGAACATCTACAAGGAAATCGAGGGTGACCTCGGTATTGCCCGCCCGGACCACGGCTGCCTGATCCCGTGGGCACAGCGCGGCGTGCTGCTGCTCAACGCCGTGCTGACGGTGGAAGAGGGCAAGGCCGGTGCCCACCAGGGGCGCGGCTGGGAAGGCTTCACCGACCACGTGGTGGACGTGCTCAACCGCGAGCGCGAGGGCTTGGTGTTCATGCTCTGGGGCGCCTATGCGCAGCAGAAGGGCAAGGTCATCGATACTGGCCGCCATCGCGTGCTGAAAGCGCCGCATCCGTCGCCGCTGTCGGCCCACCGTGGCTTCCTTGGCTGCCGTCATTTCTCGATGGCCAACGAGTACCTGCAGCGCCGCGGGCAGGCCCCGATCGACTGGTCGCTGCCGCCACGGGCGTCGCTGGCGCCATCGGGCTGAACGCTGGGCAACGCTGCCCGGTGATTGAGGGGCGAAACCGCCGCCTGTTCAGCTGCCTTTGACCCGGAATGGCCGTGTTTTTCGGGCTAGTGGGTTGAATTCCAAGGGATTGTGTATCCCGAAAAGCGCGCTCGCCACTGTCATCAAATCGCGTTACGGTAGGCTTCTGTTGGGACCAGTGTTTCATCAGTGGAATGCTGGAACTTTTTCCTCCTTTAGCAGTCCAAATCCCAGACTGCTAAGATGGGTGCCTATGAGCCAGAACACCTCTACTGCCCTTGTGGCAAACAATCTGCCGATTCCCAGTGCGCTCGGTTCGCTGGACGCCTATATCGGTGCCGTGCACCAGATCCCGGTGCTGTCGGTCGACAACGAACAGGACCTGGCCCGTCGTTTCCGCGACGGCAATGATCTGGACGCTGCCCGTGAGCTGGTGCATTCGCACCTGCGCTTCGTGGTGCACGTGGCCCGCGGCTACAACGGCTACGGCCTTGCGCTGGGCGACCTGATCCAGGAAGGCAACATCGGCCTGATGAAGGCGGTCAAGCGCTTCGATCCCGACATGGGCGTGCGCCTTGTGTCCTTCGCCGTGCATTGGATCCGTGCCGAGATGCACGAGTTCATCCTGAAGAACTGGCGCATCGTGAAGGTCGCCACGACCAAGGCGCAGCGCAAGCTGTTCTTCAACCTGCGCAAGTCGAAGAAGCGCCTGGGCTGGATGAACGCGGCCGAAGTCACTGCGGTGGCCAAGGACCTGAACGTGTCCGAGCGCGAAGTGCTGGAAATGGAATCGCGCCTGTCCGGCCGCGATATCGGTTTCGATGCGCCGACCGATGAAGACAACGACCACGCGCCGCCGTCGCCGGCTGCGTATCTGGTGGCCAACGACGAAGACCCGTCGATGGCCTACGAGCGCGAGGACAGCGAAGACAACCAGATGCAGCTGCTGCGCGAAGGCCTGGCGGAACTGGATGCGCGTTCGCGCGACATCATCCGCCGCCGTTGGCTGGATGCCGACAGCAAGGTGACGCTGCAGGAGCTGGCGGACGAGTACGGCGTGTCGGCCGAGCGTATCCGCCAGGTCGAAGCGAACGCGCTGAAGAAGATGAAGGCGCTGTTTACCGCGTAAGGCGCGGGTGGCGTTGAAGAAGAGAGAAGGCCCGGCATTGCCGGGCCTTTTCTTTTCGGCGGTGCCTTCATCCACGCATGGCGTGGATCTACTACGGGCCCACACCCTGCATGAACGAATCGCACCGTAGATCCACCCCATGTGTGGAGGCGGCAAGATCCAGTAGATCCACGCCATGCGTGGATGTCCCGATGCCGCGTGGACCTCAACCCTCGCGCGCGATCGCGCGCCAGCCGATGTCGTTGCGGTGGAACTCGTTGGCCCAGGTCACCTTCGCCACGCCCGCGTACGCGTTTGCCTGCGCATCGCGCACGCTGTCGCCGAGCGCTGCCACGCACAGCACGCGGCCGCCGGCGCTGAGCACCTGGCCCTGCGCGTCCAGCGTCGTACCTGCATGGAACACCTTGGCCGTTGCCGGCACCTCATCCAGGCCGGAGATCACCTCACCGGTGATGGGCGCTTCCGGGTATGGCTTGGCTGCCAGCACCACGCCCAGTGACGGGCGCGGATCCCACTGCGCGTCCACCTGGTCCAGGCGACCATCGATCGCCGCTTCCACCAGCTCCACCAGGTCCGACTGCAGGCGCAGCATCACCGGCTGCGTTTCCGGGTCGCCGAAACGCACGTTGAACTCGATCACCTTCGGCGCGCCGCTGGCATCGATCATCAGGCCCGCGTAGAGGAAGCCGGTGAACGGAATGCCATCGGCGATCATGCCCTGCACGGTCGGGTTCACCACCTCGCGCATCACACGTGCATGCACTTCAGGTGTCACCACCGGGGCCGGCGAGTACGCACCCATGCCGCCGGTGTTCGGGCCGGTGTCGCCGTCGCCGACGCGCTTGTGATCCTGCGAGGTGGCCATCGGCAGTGCATGCACGCCATCGACCATCGAAATGAAGCTGGCTTCCTCGCCGTCGAGGAACTCCTCGATCACCACGCGCGCGCCGGCATCGCCGAAGGCGTTGCCCGAAAGCATGTCACGCACCGCGTCTTCGGCTTCGGCCAGCGTCATCGCCACGATCACGCCCTTGCCGGCGGCCAGGCCGTCGGCCTTGACCACGATCGGCGCGCCCTTCTCGCGCAGGTAGGCCAGTGCCGCGTCCACCTCGGTGTGCACGGAATAGAACGCGGTGGGGATGTTGTGGCGTGCCAGGAAATCCTTGGCGTAGGCCTTGCTGCCTTCCAGCTGCGCGGCGGCAGCCGTCGGCCCGAAGATGCGCAGGCCGGCGGCGCGGAAACGGTCGACCACGCCGGCCACCAGCGGCACTTCCGGGCCGACCACGGTCAGCGCTACGCCTTCTGCCTGGGCCAGGGCGAGCAGGCCATCGATGTCGGTGACCTTCACCGCGACGTTGCGGCACTTGTCTTCGTTGGCAGTGCCGGCATTGCCGGGCGCCACGAGCACTTCAGTGACACGGGAGGACTGGGCCAGCTTCCATGCCAGGGCGTGTTCGCGGCCGCCAGAGCCGATGACAAGTACGTTCATCACGAGATTCCAGATTGCGTGGGAAGGGTAGGTGGATATCCCCGGCGGCGCGCGTGGTTCACTCGCAGCCTTCGCGGTGCAGCGATTCGGGGAAGGGGTAGGTCCAGGACTTCGGGTCCAGGATGAAGCGATGTTCCTGCCGTACCTGCTTTCCACCGCAGGTGCTGCCGGTTTCCTCGATCAGCAGCGGCCAGACGCGCGCGTTGCGATCGCTGTCGTCGAAGCGCAGCGCGAAGTCGATGCTGAAGCGACGGGTGCGGCAGTCCTCGGCAGTGTCGGGGTCGGCGGCCGCGTCGACGTTCTCGCATTCGTACTGGGCGTCGTTGTCGATGTGGCTGCGCACGTTGCCGGTGGCGACCAGTCCCTTCGGCCCCGGCAGGATCAGTGACTGCGAGAGCAGCGAGAAGCCCTGGCCGAACCAGCCATCTTCGACGCGGAAGCCGTAGAAATCGCTGCCAGCGCGGATGATGCTGGCGCTGCCGGGCTGACCGCCACTGCCGAAGCGCTCTCCGGTCAGTTCGCTCACGACTTCGAAGCCTTCGCCCTTGGGATGCAGCACGAAGAAGTCGATGGTTCCCGGGTCGATGTGCGCGCCATCGGCCAGCGCACCGCACACTGCCAGCAGCTGCTGCCAGCTGTCGCCGGTCACCACCGGCTGCTCGGCGCAGACCTGCCAGTCCATGGGACGGGTTTCGCTTTCCTGGGCCCAGGTGCCGCGCCACTCACCCGACAGCTTGGCGTCGTTGCCGTAACGCTCGGTCAGGAACGCCTGCAGCCGCGCGGTGCGGCTGACATGGGCGGCCGGCTCGGCGGTGGCCGCCTTTGCAGGCTCTGCCTGCGGGGCAGAGGCGGGTTCGGCGGCCGGCTTGCAGCCGGCCAGCAGGGTGGTGCCAATGAAGGCGAGCACGGCGAGCGGTTTCAAAGAGACTGCAGACATCCGTGTCGCTCCGATAATCAGTGGCGGAAGTGGCGGACGCCGGTGAACACCATGGCCAGGCCGTGCTCGTCGGCGGCGGCGATGACTTCGGCATCGCGCATCGATCCGCCCGGCTGGATCACCGCCTTGATGCCGGCCGCGGCTGCAGCGTCGATGCCATCGCGGAACGGGAAGAACGCATCGGAGGCCATCACCGAGCCCTCCACCACCAGGTGCGCATCGGCCGCCTTGATGCCGGCGATGCGCGCCGAGTACACGCGGCTCATCTGGCCGGCACCCACACCGATGGTGCGGTTGTCCTTGGCATAGACGATTGCGTTGGACTTCACGAACTTGGCGACCTTCCAGGCGAACAGCAGGTCGGTGAACTGCTTGTCGGTCGGCGCCAGCTTGCTGACCACCTTCAGTTCGTCGCGGGTCATGCCGCGGTTGTCCGACGACTGCAGCAGCAGGCCGGAGCCCACGCGCTTGTTGTCGAAGTTGTTCAGGCCATCGCCGTGCGGGATGCGCAGCACGCGCACGTTGGCCTTCTTCTGCGCGTATTCCAGCGCGGCCGGCTCGTAATCCGGAGCGATCAGCACTTCCACGAACTGGCGGTCGAGGATCACCTGCGCAGTCGCAGCGTCGAGCGGCTTGTTGAAGGCGATGATGCCGCCGAAGGCGCTGGTCGGGTCGGTGGCATAGGCCAGCTCGTAGGCATCGCCGTTGCCGGCGCCAACGGCCACGCCGCACGGGTTGGCATGCTTGACGATGACACAGGCCGGCGCATCGAACTGACGCACGCATTCCCATGCCGCATCGGCATCGGCCAGGTTGTTGTAGCTCAGCTCCTTGCCCTGCAGCTGCTGGAAGGTGGCCAGCGTGCCCGGCACCGGATGCAGGTCGCGGTAGAACGCGCCGCTCTGGTGCGGGTTTTCGCCGTAGCGCAGGTCCATCACCTTCACGAAGGTGGAATTCATCTGCGCCGGGTACTCGGCACGCGCCGGCACGGCAGCGTCGGTGGCGGTGACGGCAGACAGGTAGTTGCTGATCGCCGCGTCGTACTGGGCGACGCGGTTGAACGCGGCTACCGAGAAAGCGAAACGGGTGCCGGCCGACAGCTGGCCGTCGTTGGCGTCGAGCGAGGCCAGCAGTTCGGCGTACTGCGACGGATCGGTGGCCACCGCCACGCGGGCGAAGTTCTTGGCCGCCGAGCGCAGCATGGCCGGGCCGCCGATGTCGATGTTCTCGACCGCGTCGGCCAGGGTGCAGTCGGCCTTGGCGGTGACCGCTTCGAACGGATACAGGTTCAGCACCAGCAGGTCGATGGCGCCGATGCCGTGCTCGGCCATCACGGCGTCGTCCAGGCCGGAGCGGCCCAGCAGGCCGCCATGCACCATTGGATGCAGGGTCTTGACCCGTCCATCCATCATTTCCGGGAAACCGGTGACCTCGGCAACGTCCTTCACGGCCAGGCCGGCATCGCGGATCGCCTTGGCGGTACCGCCGGTGGACAGCAGTTCCACGCCGCGTGCAGCCAGCGCGGTGGCCAGCTCGACCAGGCCGGTCTTGTCGGAAACGGAGAGGAGGGCCCGGCGGACGGGCAACAGATCAGCAGTCATGGGGACAGGGCAATCGGCAGCGGAGCGGGGCCGATATTGTAGGCGGTGGGGGCCGGTGGCGGGCGCTGGTGGGGGAAATTGGCCGGTGCAGCCCCCGTCGCGGTCCGCTCGGCAGCGCCTGCATGGACCGGCATTGGGAGCGATTCGATACGTGGCGCTGTCGCAATCAGGTAGGCTGTGCCCGCACTGCCAAGGATTAGCGGGTTCAGATCGTGTCGATCTATGCATTGAAAGGACGTTTCCAGGACCTGCTGCGTCCGGCCGTACACGGCCTGTACCGCATGGGCGTCACCGCCAACGCGGTGACCGTGGCTGCGGCCGTGGTCTCGCTGCTGGTGGCTGCCGCAGTGTGGTGCTGTGCACCCGCGCAGCCGCTGCTGTATCTGGCGCTGCCGCTGTGGATGCTGCTGCGCATGGCCCTCAACGCGGTCGACGGCATGCTGGCCCGCGAGTTCGGCCAGCAATCGCGGCTGGGCGCCTATCTGAACGAGTTGTGCGACGTGATCGCCGACGCGGCGCTGTACCTGAGCCTGCTCAGCGTGCCGGGCGTGCGTGCGGAGGCACTGTGGCTGCTGGCCTGGGCCGCCGCGCTGAGCGAGTACGCCGGCGTACTGGGCCTGATGGTCGGCGCCAGCCGCCGCTATGACGGCCCGATGGGCAAGAGCGACCGCGCGTTCGTGATCGGCGTGCTGGGTCTGTTGCTGGCGTTCGGCTGGGGCGGTGCGATGACGGTCAGCGGCGTGGCCGCTGCGATGGCGGTGCTGTGCGGGATGACGATGGTCAACCGCGTACGCCGGGGATTGAAGGAATCGGCGGTTTCGCCGCAGTAAACACAATACGACCACACGCCATTCCAATACGGAGATTGCATGCGTCAGGCGCAGGAACGGGAATTCCACAGCTTCGACCAGGTACCGCTGTTCTACCGGTACTGGCCGAGCACCATGGCAACCACGCCGGCCAGGGCCATCGTGCTGCTGCATCGCGGCCATGAACACTCCGGCCGGGTCACCCATCTGGTCGACGAACTGGACCTGCCCGACACGGCCTTCTTTGCGTGGGACGCGCGCGGCAATGGCCGCTCGCCCGGCACGCGCGGCGACGCACCGGGGTTCCCGGCGCTGGTACGCGACCTGGACAGTTTCATCGCCCACATCGGTGCCGAGCACGGCATCGCGATCGAGGACATCGTGGTCATCGCGCAGAGCGTGGGTGCAGTGGTTGCTGCCACCTGGGTGCACGACTACGCGCCGCGCCTGCGCGCACTGGTGATGGCCTCGCCTGCGTTCAAGGTGAAGCTGTACGTGCCGTTCGCACGCGCAGGGCTGACGCTGATGCAGAAGCTGCGCGGCAACTTCTTCGTCAACAGCTACGTCAAGCCGCAGTGGCTGACTCACGACCCGGCACGGGTGGAAAGCTACCGCACCGATCCGCTGATCACCCGGCCGATCTCCGTGCGCGTGCTGCTGGGCCTGTACGAAGCGGCCGACCGCATCGTGGCCGACGCGCAGGCGATCAGCGTGCCGGTGCAGTTGCTGGTGTCCGGCTCGGACTTCGTGGTGCATCGCGGCCCGCAGGACCGTTTCTACGAACGCCTGTCCAGCCCGATCAAGGAGCGCGTGCACCTGCCGGGCTTCTTCCACGACACCCTGGGCGAGCGCGACCGTGCACCGGCACTGGCTCGCGTGCGCAGCTTCATCCAGGCACGCTTTGCCGAACCGCTGCAGGAGCTGTCGCGGCGCGATGCGCATCGGCACGGCCCGACCTTCGAAGAATCGGAGATCCTGTCGTGGCCGCCGGAGCGCAACAGCCTGGCCGACCTGCGCTGGCGCGTGGTGCGCGGTGGACTGCGCTTCGGTGGCACGCTGTCCGAGGGCATCGCGCTGGGCCTGCAGACCGGTTTCGACTCGGGCAGCACGCTGGACTACATCTACCGTGATGAAGCGCGGGGCAAGGGCCCGCTGGGCCGGATGGTCGATCGCAATTATCTGGATGCGATCGGTTGGCGCGGCATCCGTGTGCGCGGCAAGCATCTGCAGGAACTGCTGCGCGACGCCGCCCAGCGACTGCGCGGGCAGGGCGCGCCGGTGCGCGTGCTGGACGTGGCTGCCGGCCATGGGCGCTACGTGCTGGAAGCACTCGGCCAGGGCGAACAGCGTGCCGACCGCATCGTGCTGCGCGATTTCAGCGATCTGAACGTGACCCAGGGCAAGGCCTTGATCGAGCGCCTCGGCGCGGCCGACATCGCCCGCTTCGAACAGGGCGATGCGTTCGATCCGGCACAGCTGGCATCGGTGGACCCGGCGCCGACGCTGGCGGTGGTATCCGGCCTGTACGAACTGTTCCCGGACAACGATGCGGTGCTGCGTTCGCTGCAGGGCATCGCCGCGACCGTGCCGGTGGGCGGTTACCTGGCCTATACCGGGCAGCCGTGGCATCCGCAGCTGGAGTTCATCGCGCGTGCATTGACCAGCCACCGTGGTGGCGCGGCATGGGTGATGCGCCGCCGTACCCAGCACGAGATGGACGAACTGGTGCGCCTGGCCGGCTTCCAGAAGGTGGCCCAGCGTATCGATGACTTCGGCATCTTCACCGTATCGCTGGCACGCCGGATCGCGTGATGGCGACACTGGCGGCAACCGCATCACCCAGCGAGGCGCGCCCGTGGCGGCGCGCCCTGCTGTGGCTGGCCCTGCTCGGTCCGTTCTTCTTCGCCAGCTATGGCTTCGCCAACTGGATGGCTGGTCGCCACGCCGAATTGCCGGTGCTGGCGTTCGCCTGGGAAACACGGATTCCGTTCGTGCCTTGGACGATCGTGCCGTACTGGTCGATCGACCTGTTCTATGCGATCTCGTTCTTCCTGTGCCGGCGTCGGCTGGAGCTGGACCGGCACGCGCTGCGCCTGCTCAGTGCGCAGGTGATTGCGGTGGCCTGCTTCCTGTTGTGGCCATTGCGCTTCAGTTTCGAGCGACCGGAAATCGGCGGTGTGTTCGGCTGGTTGTTCGACGTGCTGCTGGGCTTCGACAAGCCATTCAACCAGGCGCCGTCGCTGCACATCGTGCTGCTGATCGTGCTGTGGGTGAAGTTCGCGCAATACCTGCACGGGGCCTGGCGGCTGCTGCTGCATGTATGGGCGCTGCTGATCGGCATTTCGGTGCTGACCACCTTCCAGCATCACTTCATCGACATTCCCACCGGGCTGCTGGTCGGCTGGTTGTGCGTGTGGCTGTGGCCGGAGCAGGGCACACCGCCGTTACGCGCGTGGCAGGCCACGGGTGACCCGAAACGTTGGTGGCTGGCGGCGTTGTATGCGCTCGCTGCCGGCCTCCTGCTGGTGCCGGTGGTGATGCTGCGTGGCGCTGCGTTGTGGCTGCTGTGGCCGACGGCGTCGTTGCTGCTGGTGTCGTTGGCCTATGCGGGGCTGGGCACGGCAGTGTTCCAGAAGCGCGCCGATGGCCGGTTGACGATGGCCGCGCGCTGGCTGCTGGCACCGTACCTGGGTGCGGCGTGGATCAACTCGCGGTTGTGGACGCGGCGCGCGCCGCAGCCCATGCCGGTCATCGACGAGGTCTGGCTGGGTCGCCTGCCGGCTACCGCACTGGCGGTGCCGCTGGTGGGGGTGGTCGACACCTGTGCCGAGCTCTCCTGTCGTGCGCCAGGGGCAGCGTACACCAGCGTGCCGATGCTGGACCTGGTGGTGCCAACGGCGGCGCAGCTGCGTGCCGCGGCGGACGCCATCGAACGCCTGCGCGACCAGGGCCCCGTTCTGGTCTGCTGTGCGCTGGGCTATTCGCGCAGCGCGGCCAGTGTGGCGACGTGGTTGCTGCGCACCGGCCGTGCGTGCGATGTGGCCGAAGCGGTGGCGATCGTACGCTCCGCGCGGCCGAGCATCGTGCTGCACGACGTTCATCTACAGGTGATCGCGGCCGCTGCCGCGCAGGAGTCCATTGCATGAGCGCCGTGCCCGATCTGCCGATGATGCATCTGCTGCTGCGGCAGGGACGTCTGCCTGCCGCGTTGTCGCTGGGCTTGCTGCTGGTGGCCCTGTTGCTGCTGGGCATCGAACCGGCGCTGGCGATGTTCGCCGCTGGCCTGCTGCTGCTGAGCCTGGTTGCAGGCGTTGTGCAGGCGTACTACGCGGTGCGGGTGCAGTTGGACGCCAGCCTGCTGCGCCTGCTGCAGCAGGAGGGCCTGCAGGGTGAAGACGCAGCGCAGCGGGTGGACCAGGCGCTGCACGCCGCTGGCCTGCGCAGGCTGGACGCACAGGCGCCGACGCGTGGCTGGGATACGCGCTGGACCGGCATGCGCCGCCTGCTGATGCGCCAGTACGTGGCCACGCTGCTGCAGTTCGCTGCCCTGCTGCTGGCCGTGCTGTGGCCACAGACCTGACCGGAGGTGCCGATGTTCGCTGAACTGATCGCCCGCGCCTGCAGCGCGGCCATCCATGTGGTGACCGGTGCACGCGCGTTGTGGGTCGGCTGCGCGCCGTCCAGCGAGCACCGCGTCTACTACGGCAACCACGCCAGTCATGGTGATTTCGTGCTGATCTGGTCGTCGATGCCGCCGGCGCTGCGGCGCCAGGTGCGGCCGGTCGCCGCCGCCGAGTACTGGCAGCGCGATGGTCTGCGTCGTTATCTGATCGACGCGGTATTCAATGGCGTGCTGGTGGAACGCGAGGCGGGCAACCGTCATCAGGATCCGCTGCAGGTGCTGCGTGACGCGGTGGATGAGGGCTGTTCGTTGATCCTGTTTCCGGAAGGCACGCGCAACATCGGCGATGAGCCGCTGCTGCCGTTCAAGAGCGGCATCTACCACCTGGCCCGGCAACGCCCGGAGCTGGAGTTCGTGCCGGTATGGATCGACAACCTGAAGCGGGTGATGCCGAAGGGGCGTTTCCTGCCGCTGCCGCTGCTGTGTACGGCGACCTTCGGTACGCCGCTGCGGCTGCAGGCCGATGAGGACAAGGCCGCGTTCCTGGCGCGCAGCCGGCAGGCGCTGCTGGCCCTGGCCCCGAACGGAGGCCGCGCATGAGCTTCATGATCGATGTGTCCGGTGATCTCGCCGCACGCAGTGTGGGTCAGCAGACCGGGCTGCTGTTCGCCGGTGTGGGTGCGGTGCTGGTGCTGGCCACGCTGGTGGCCGAGACGCTGCGCTGGCGCCAGCGCGGCAAGCCCAGCGCGGTGATCGCCAACCTGGTCTCGCGCATCCGCGCGTGGTGGGTGATGGCCATCGTGGTGGGGCTGGCGCTGTTCTTCGGACGCGCCGGCGTGATCGTGCTGTTCGCGATCATCTCGCTGTTCGCACTGCGCGAATTCATCACCCTGGCGCCCACACGGTCAGGTGACTACTACGCGTTGCTGGCCGCGTTCTACATCGTGCTGCCGTGGCAGTACTACCTGGTGTGGATCGACTGGTATGGCATGTACACGCTGTTGATCCCGGTGTACGCGTTCCTGTTCCTGCCGATCCTGGCCACCATCGGTGGTGATACTACCCATTACCTGGAGCGCACGTCGAAGGTGCAGTGGGGCCTGATGATCTGCGTGTTCTGCATCTCGCACGTACCGCTGCTGCTGAACCTGCGTGTGCCAGGCTACGATCCGGCGCGCAACGTGCTGCTGTTCGCCTTCCTGGTGATCGTGGTGCAGTCGTCGGACGTGCTGCAGTACATCTGGGGCAAGCTGTTGGGCAAGCACCTCATCGCGCCGAAGCTGTCGCCGTCGAAGACGGTGGAGGGCTTCGTCGGTGGCGTGCTCTGTGCCAGCGCGCTGGGCGCCGCGCTCTGGTGGATCACCCCGTTCACGCCGCTGCAGGCGTTCGGCCTGTCGCTGCTGATCAACCTGATGGGGTTCTGGGGCGGCCTGGTGATGTCGGCGATCAAGCGCGACCGCGGCATCAAGGACTGGGGCAACATGATCGAGGGCCATGGCGGCATGCTCGATCGGCTGGATTCAGTGTGCTTCGCCGCGCCGGTGTTCTTCCATGTGGTGCGGTACTACTGGAACGCTGGCGGCGGCGGGTGATTCGGCGGGCTTCCATCCACGCATGGCGTGGATCTACTGGAACCAGGTGGCCCCGGAACCGGTAGCGCCGGGCCATGCCCGGCGTGCTGCGCTTACGCGCTGATGCCGTATTCCTTCAGCTTCTTGCGCAGGGTGGCACGGTGGATGCCCAGCATCGCGGCCGCGCGGCTCTGGTTGCCTTCGCAGTGGTTGAGCACTTCCACGAACAGTGGAATCTCCATCTCGCGCAGCACGATCTCGTAGACATCGTCCGCATCGCAGCCATCGAGGTCGCGCAGGTAACGGCGCACGGACTGGGCCACGTGTTCGCGCAGCGGTGGCCGGGCAGCGCCACGACTGTTGTCAGGACGAGAAAGGACAGCGTTCAAGGGGGTTCCCGATCTGGTTGGTCCATGCACGCGGGGCGCCGGACCGGATGAGGTGATGGCGGTCAGTCTAGCGCGAGCGTGCCCGACCTGCCACGGCCGGACGGTCCGACCAAGGTCAAAGGAACTCGAAGGTGAATGCGACCGTGGATGCGGCAGGCTCCTGTACGCGGAAGGCGATGCGCGCGCTTTGACCCGGTTCAAGCGGGGCTGCCCCGGGGTTTTCCCCGAGATACTGCGCCGGTGTGAACACGCCGGTGCCGATCACGCGACCATCGGCATCGGACAGCGACAGGCGCAGATCAGGCCATGCCTGCGGCCAGCGCGCGTCGTTGCGGATGCTGGCCTGGATCTGCAGGACGCCCGCCTGGGCCGGCAACGGCCGGATTTCACGGCTGGTCATGGTGAACGCAGTGGGCTCGCGCCAAGCGGGCAGCGTGCAGCGCAGCACGCCGCACAGCGCGCCAATCCATGGCCGGGTGCCGGCATCGGCCGCCAGCCGCGCACGATCGGCAAGCACGCTCTGCAGCAACAGCAGCAGCGCCAGCGCGGCCACCAGCAGCCAATGCCAGCGAGGCGTTGGCAGCGCCCGCGGGCGCACGCCGAGGAAGCTGGGCGCATCGGCGACGGTGGCAACGATGCCGGATGCGGCAGTGGGCGCCGGCTCGATGATTGGATCATCGGCGGGCGGCGGTTCTGTTTCTGTTGCCGCCGCGATGTCCGTTGCCGGGTCGAGGTCGTCGATCACCGGCGCTGCATCGCTCGGCCCCGGTTCGCGCGGTTCCGTGGCTTCAGGCGCGGCATCACGCCCCGGCGCGGTGCGCAGGAACGTGGCCAGGGGGCGACGCGGTGGGTTCGGCTCGGACATGCTCTGGGCGCGGGCTCGGATCCAGCAGTCATTCAACCACGATCAGGCGCGGCGCATGCCGGTGATGCGCATCCAGTCGCCATCCTGGGTGGCCTGCAGGTCCTCGAACCATGCTGCATAGCGCTGCAGCAGTTCGTCTTCCTGGCCATGCAGGATGCCCGACAGGGCGATGCGGCCACCGCTGGCGACACGGGTGGCCAGCAGTTCGGCCAGTGCGTCCAGCGCGGAGGCCAGGATGTTGGCGACCACGATCGGGTAGGTGGCGACCGGTTCGTCCTGCGGCAGGTACACCTGCATGCGTGCCTGTTCGCCATTGCGTTCGGCATTGTCGGCGGTGGCGATCAGCGCCTGCGGGTCGTTGTCCACGCCGATGGCCTCGGCGGCACCGAGCTTCAGCGCGGCCAGGGCGAGAATGCCCGAGCCACAGCCGAAATCGAGTACGCGCTGGCCCTGCAGCTGGCCATCGACGGCCAACTGGTCCAGCCAGCGCAGGCACAGTGCGGTGGTCGGGTGGGTGCCCGAGCCGAAGGCCAGGCCCGGGTCGAGGCGCACGATGGCGGCGTCGGCAGCCTGCGCGGCCTCCGGCAGCTCATGGTTCCACGGCACGATCCAGGTGCGGCTGCCGAAGTCCATCGGCTGGAACTGGTCCAGCCACGCGCGCTCCCAGTCCTGGTCTTCCACGGCGCGGAAGCTGCCGTTGCTCCAGTCCAGCTCCGGGTCGAAGGCTTCCAGCGCGGCCAGCAGCAGCAGGGCGTTGCTGTCGGCCGGGAACAGCGCGCTGAGCACCAGGGTGTCCCACAGCGGAGTCTCACCCACGCCGGGTTCCAGGATGGCCTGCTCGTTGCTGGTGTCGGCTTCGGCATCAAGCAGGGTCACCGCCAGCGCGCCGACGTCCTCCAGCGCATTCTCATAGCGGGGCTGGGTGGCTTCGGTGCAACGCAGGGTCAGTTCCAGGAACGGCATGGCGGTGAGGGCAATCGCGGGAAAGGGAGCCATGCTAGACCATCACGGCGTCTCCGTATGCCTTGAGATGAACGAAGCCGATTCAGACAGCCCTCACGGGCCTTGCTAAACTCGACGCTTTCCTGTGCGCCGTACCACCGACCGTTGCCGATGGCTTTCGCCCCGCCCCTGAAAACCTGGTTGCTCGTCCTGCCGGCCGTGGCCGTGCTGGGCGTGGCCGGTTATCGGGCCAATGGCCACGGACGGGACATGGACGCGCGCGTCGACGTGCCGCTGGTTACCCAGACCAGCGACGCGCAGGGGGCGCTGGCACCGGTGATGCCGGAAGCGCTGGCACGCCGCCTGGCTGCTTTCGAACGTGGCACCGCGCTGCCTTCGGGCCTGCCGCTGGATATCCGCGCCGACATCGAAGGTGCCACCGATCTGTACGCCTACGCGCAGCGCCTGCGCGTGCAGGCCGACCAGGGCAACCATGAGGCGCGCTGGATGCTCAGCCGGGTCTATGACTACTGCGCGCAGTACGCGGTTGATCCGGGTGGCTACCGCCTGGACAACAGCGTGCTGTCCGGCCTTGGCCTGAGTGCTGCACCGGAGATGGTGGAGGCGCGCGAGCGGGTGGCGCAGCGCTGCGGTGGCTTCGTGCCCGGCGACAAGCTGGGGCCGGCGCTGGTGCTCGGCGAGCGGCGTCGTGCGGCCCAGCAGGGCAACCTCGCTGCCGAAGCGGCGCTGTTTGCCGAAGGTGAGCCGCTGCACGACAACGAGCAGTACCGTCGTGACCTGGTCGAGCGCGTGCGTACCTCGCGCGATCCGGAAGCCTATATGGCCATCGCGCCGGGCATGGGATTGCGCGCGGCCGGCGACAAGGCGCTCGTCGGCATGGTCGCCGGAGAACAGCTCAGTGAACTGGCATGGCGGGTTGCGGCCTGCGAACTCGGTCTTCCCTGTGGAGCCGACAGTGTGCTGGTCAACAGTTTTTGTGCGAATGGAGGGATCTGTTCGCCGGATGGAACGCAGGACTTCCGTGATTTTGTGTATGACGCCGCGGTTTCGCGGCAAGGTGCGGGGAAAATGAAGGAATGGATCAAGCGATTGATTGGAACGAGGGACGGACGATGAACTACCGTCGATTCCTGCATGGGGCCAAGTTCTGGTTCTGGGTGGTGTTGTTCGTGGCGTACTCGGCCGGTGCCGTGGGCCTGCTGATGATCGACACCTACGAGGACCGCTACCGGCGTCTGTCGAAGGTGGAGCTGACCTCGGTGAAGACACAGGAAGACGTGCGCCGTGCAGGCGCCAGCCAGGTTGCCGCCGTTTACCGCGCGCAGAGTGGCGTGCCGTTCTCGTCGTTGCCGGCTGGCAGCACCTTCCAGGTGGTGTGGCCGGATGGCTCCAGCGAGACCATGGTGATCGTCGATCCGACCTCGCCGAACGGCGTGCGTCCTTTGGCGAACTCGCAGATTCCCGCGGAAGTCGCCGACAAGCGTTGAAGGTAGCGCCGGGCCATGCCCGGCGCTGCCGGACGGTAAACAGAAGAGGGCGGGGAAATCCCCGCCCTTTTCATATGCAGCGACAGCAGCTGCCGATCAGGTCAACGCGATCGGCTTGCTCTTGCGCTCGGCAAGGCGCTTTTCCAGATAGTGGATGTTCTGGCCACCGGCCTGGAAGCCCTTGTCACGCATGATCCGCTGCTGCAGGGCAATGTTGGTCTTGATGCCATCGACCACCATCTCGCTCAGCGCCACCCGCATGCGGGCGATGGCGGTCTCGCGGTCCGGACCGTGCACGATCAGCTTGCCGATCATCGAGTCGTAGTTCGACGGCACGCGGTAGCCACTGTAGATGTGGGTATCGACGCGCACGCCGGGGCCACCCGGTGCGTGGAAGCCGGTGATGGTGCCCGGGCTCGGCACGAAGGTCTCGGCGTCTTCGGCGTTGATGCGGCATTCGATCGCATGGCCGCTCAGCACCACGTCGCTCTGCTTGATCGACAGCTTCTGGCCGGCAGCGATCTTCAGCTGTTCGGCGACCAGGTCGATGCCGGTGACCATTTCGGTGACCGGATGCTCCACCTGGATGCGGGTGTTCATTTCGATGAAGTAGAAGCGGCCGTCTTCGTACAGGAACTCGAAGGTGCCGGCGCCACGGTAGCCGATGCGGATGCAGGCTTCCACGCACACCTTGCCGATCTGCTCGCGCTGCTCGGTGGTGATGCCCGGTGCCGGTGCTTCCTCGACCACCTTCTGGTGACGACGCTGCATCGAGCAGTCACGCTCGCCGAGATGGATGGCATTGCCCTGGCCGTCGGCCAGTACCTGGATCTCCACGTGGCGCGGATTCTCCAGGAACTTCTCCATGTAGACCTCGCCATTGCCGAACGCGGCCTTGGCCTCGCTCTTGGTGGTCTCGATGGAGGTCTTCAGCGAGGCTTCGGCGTGCACCACGCGCATGCCGCGGCCACCGCCGCCACCGGCGGCCTTGATGATGACCGGATAGCCGATCTCGCGGGCGATCTTGGTGTTGGCGACGATGTCATCGCCCAGCGGGCCGCCCGAGCCGGGTACGCACGGCACGCCGGCCGACTTCATGGCGCGGATCGCTTCGACCTTGTCGCCCATCAGGCGGATGGTGTCTGCCTTCGGGCCGATGAAGATGAAGCCGGACTCTTCCACGCGCTCGGCGAAGTTGGCGTTCTCGGACAGGAAGCCATACCCCGGGTGGATGGCCTGGGCGTCGGTGACCTCGGCCGCGGCGATCAACGCCGGGATGTTGAGGTAGCTTTCCGCCGACGGCGCCGGACCGATGCAGACCGATTCATCGGCCATGGCCACGTGCTTGAGATTGCGGTCGACCGTGGAGTGCACGGCCACCGTGCGGATGCCCAGGGTGTTGCACGCGCGCAGGATGCGCAGCGCGATCTCCCCTCGGTTGGCGATGACGACTTTGTCGAGCATGGCAGCCGCCCCTTAGCCGATCACGAACAGCGGCTGGTCGAATTCCACCGGCTGGCCGTTCTCGCCGAGGATGGCGACGATGGTGCCCGACGCATCGGCTTCGATCGGGTTGAACATCTTCATCGCTTCGATGATGGCCAGGGTCTCGCCGGCCTTGACCTGCTGGCCGATGCTGACGAACGCCGGCTTGTCCGGTGCGGACGAGGCGTAGAAGGTGCCGACCATCGGCGAGCGCAGTACGTGGCCTTCCGGCAGGGCGTTGCCCGGCTTGGCGGTGCCGCCGGTGGAGGCTTCGGTCGGCGACTGCATCGGCATTGCCGGGGTGGCCGGCTGGGCGACGGCCGGGGCGGCCATCATCATCTGCGGCTGGGCCTGCATCATGCCGTAGCCGGACACAGGAGCGCGCGACAGGCGCACCGACTCTTCGCCTTCCTTGATTTCGATTTCAGCCAGGTTCGACTCTTCCAGCAGGTCGATCAGCTTCTTGATTTTGCGGAGATCCATGGTGGCCTCTTTGCTCTTTGATGTCAGTGTGGTGGGAAGCGCGTTGCGCTCGGGTCAAAGCAGTTCGTAGAAGTCGCGCAGCTGCCGGGTGCGGTCGCGCGTCTGGGTGATCAGGCAGCGCATCTGTGCGCCATTGCGCGCGGTGCCGTCGGAATTGAGGGCGTACACCGCCTGGCAGTCGTGGTCGCGCAGCTGCATCCATGCGCGCTGGGCCAGCACCAGTTCCTGTTCGGCGTTGCCGCAGTAGCTGCAGCTGCCACCGTTGGCCGGCGTGCGCAGCTGCCTGCGGGCCTGGGCGTAGACGGCATTGAGTTCGACGTCGGCGGCCGCTGCCACGTCCGAGGCGCACAGGTCGCTCTCCATCGTGGTGGTCGGATGCGCACAGTCGATGCCTTCGGCCTCACGGTCGGACGCGGCGGCAACGCCGCACAGGCCGGCCCACAGCACAACGCTGGCAAGGACGCGCGACAGGCTCATGACGCGGCGGCAGCCTGCACGCGTGCCAATGCCGCGTCCATTGCATAGCGGTAGCTGTCGGCACCGAAGCCACACACCACGCCAACCGCCTTGTCGCTGAAATAGCTGTGCTGGCGGAAGGGCTCGCGGGTATGTGGGTTGGACAGGTGGATCTCGATGAACGGCACGGCCACCGCCGCCAGCGCATCGCGCAAGGCAACCGAGGTATGCGTGAAGGCGGCCGGGTTGATCAGGATGAAGGCGGTTCCGTCGTTGCGTGCGGCCTGAACACGATCCACCAGCACGTGCTCGGCGTTGGACTGCAGGCTCTCCAGCGCATGACCTGCGGCAGCGGCCTGGGCGGCCAGCGCCTGGTCGATGTCCGCCAGCGTGGTGTGGCCGTAGACCTCCGGCTCGCGGCTGCCGAGCAGGTTGAGGTTGGGGCCATGCAGGACCAGCAGCTTCGCCATGGGATCCGATTGACGGGAAAGGGCGGCAGTCTGGCGGAAGCTGAGGATGCTGTCCAGTTCGGCGAAATTAGTGGTGTTTAAAACAATTGTTTGAAAAATGCCTTAGTCCGCGTGGTTGCATGGCGGCCGGGTGCTGGAAGGCTGACTATAGATAGATAGTGGAAATTGCCCGTGCCTGCCATCCCCCCGGCGTTCACGGACCTCCGTGCCCGGTGGCCCCGTCTGGCCGGGCGCAGTGCTGGCGTGGCGGTGACGCTGGACAACGCGGTGTTGCAGGGCCTGCCAACGCGGAAGACAGTGGAACCGGGCAGCACCGCCGTGCGGCGCGCTGCCAGAGGACCACTGCACTGTTGGTGGACCGGAAACGCGTAACGATCAACCAGGAGTCCGTGATGAATGCCGACGCGATCCAGAACCGCCGTGCCGCTTTCAGGGCGCTTCATGCATCCGGTTGCTTCCTGCTGCCCAATCCGTGGGACGTGGGTAGTGCGGTGGCGCTGGCGCGGCTGGGTGCCAAGGCACTGGCCACCACCAGCTCCGGCCATGCCTGGGCCCATGGGCAGCCTGACGGGGCGATGGGGCGCAGCCAGATCCTGGCCCACCTGCAGGCGATGGTGGCGGCAACCGATCTGCCGGTGAACGCCGACTTCGAAGATGGTTTCGGCAGCAGCCCGGAGGCGGTGCACGAGAGTGTGTCGATGGCGATCGCCACCGGCGTGGCCGGCCTGTCGATCGAGGATTCCACCGGCGATGCGGAGCATCCACTGCGCAGCATCGAAGACAGCGTGGCTCGGCTCAGGGCCGCGCGCCGTGCCATCGATGAAAGCGGGCATGACGTGATGCTGGTGGGGCGCGCGGAGAACTTCTTCGTCGGGCGGCCTGACCTGGACGATACGTTGGCCCGCATCCGCGCCTATGCGCAGGCGGGTGCCGATTGCCTGTATGCGCCAGGCATCCGGACCGCAGAGCAGATCCGCGCCGTGGTGGAGTCGGCCGGTGGCAAGCCGGTCAACCTGCTGATCGGTTCGCCCGGCCAGATGACGCTGCAGCAGGCGGCCAGTCTGGGCGTGCGCCGGGTCAGCGTCGGCGGAGCGCTGGCCCGCAGTGCGTGGTCCGGCTTTCTCGACGCCTCCCGGCAGATGCTTGCCGATGGATCATTCGATGCGCTGCCGGCCACCCCGTCCGGTGCCGAGCTCAATGGGTTGTTCAAGCCATAGGTGCGTGCAGACTAGTGGGGCGGCGTCGGCGAGGCGGCGGCCGTCCTGCCGAGCGCTTCACGTACCGCGCGCTGCAGGCCCTGCACATGGAACGGCTTGGCCAGGAACGGCGCACGCCGATGCCTGACTGGCACCAGCTGGTCGTATACCGCCGAAGCGAAAAGATAGGGGATGCCGAGCTCGAGCAGCCGATCGGCAACGGGAAACACCACGCCGTCACGAAGTTCCACGTCCAGCACGGCGCCATCGAAGTGGCCACTGTCGAGCATGCCCAATGCCTCGAAGACGCTGTTGGCGTGGGCGATCTCATTGCCTTCGTCGGTCAGGGCCTGTTCCATCAGATCGGCCAGATCGAGCTGGTCTTCCACAAGGAGCAGGCGCGGAAGCGTCGCGGGTCGTTCATTGTTGCTTTGCATGGTGTGATGTCGTGCGAATGCTGCGTTGGTCCGGCAAGCATCCCCTGACAGGCATCAAGACGATGGCAGCCCGGCGTGGCTGTGATGTGCACAAGCGTGGCCGCGATGCGCGACAGCATTCCACCGATGGTGCTGGTGCTGGTGGCAATCATAGTTACCATTGGTAACTAATGAACTACCAGAGCCCGTCATGCATACCCATATCGTCGTAGCCCACCCTGAACCCTCCTCGCTCACCCATGCCGTGGCCGCGCGGATCGGCGAGGCGATCGTCAACGCCGATGCCGGCAACACGGTCACCACCGTGGATCTGATGGCGGAAGGCTTCGATCCACGCTTCAATGCGCAGGACCATGCGTTCTTCCGCAGGACCACCACGCTGCCGGCCGATGTCGCCGCCGAGCACGCGCGGCTGGATGCGGCCGACACGCTCGTGCTGGTCTACCCGCTCTACTGGTGGTCGTTCCCGGCGCTGCTGAAGGGCTGGATCGATCGCGTCTTCACCCAGGGCTGGGCCTATGACGAAGGCGCCGATGGCAAGGTGGAAAAGAAGCTGCAGCGGCTGCAGGTGCATCTGGTGGGGCTGGGCGGCGCCGGCCAGCAGATGATCGACCGGCGTGGCTATGGCGAGGCGATGAAGACCCAGATCGACCAGGGCATCTTCGATTACTGCGGAGCGCCGGTGCTGTCATCCACGTTGCTGCTGGATGCCGACAGCGGCATGGCCCAAGCGCATCTGCAGACGGCAGTGAACATCGGACGTAAGATCGGAACCCCCGCGCCCTGACGATCTCCTTTGCCTTCCAGACCTGCCGCGCCCGAGCCCCGTCGCCGCCTGACCCGTGAACAGCGCGCCCGCCAGCTGCTGGACGTGGCGTGGGCGCTGGTCGGCGATGAGGGCACCGATGCGCTGACCCTGGCCCGCCTGGCCGAGGCTGCCGGTGTCACCAAGCCGCTGGCCTATGATCACTTCGAAACCCGCAACGGCCTGCTGGCCGCGCTCTATGCCGACTATGACCACAAGCAGACCGCGGTCTTCGACGAGCGCATCGGCAGTGCGAAGGCGCGGCTGAAGGATCGCGCGCATGCCATCGCATCCGGCTATATCGATTGCGTGCTGTCACAGGGCAGCGAGATCCAGGACATCCTCGCTGCGCTGGCGGGATCGCCGGAACTGCGGGCGGTACGCCGTTGCTATCAGCAGGACTTCATCGACAAGTGCGCGCAGTGGCTGGGCCCGTTCGCAGTGGGCGGGGTCGTGCCGGCCTCCGGCCTGTGGGCCATCCTCGGTGCCGCCGAAACCCTGTCTGAAGCCGTTTCGGTCGGCGCGGTGGAACACGCGGCTGCCGAGGCCGAGCTGGAGCGCGTGATCGTCGCCATCGTCAAGCGCGGCGCCTGAAAGGCATGGGCGAAGCGGCCTACAGTGGCTCGACGCTGACCCGAGGCAGTGGCACGTCAGGCTGCAGGTCCGGCAACAGCTGTCGCAGCAGCTCCGGCATCGCCTGCATCGCGGCACCATCGATGTAGCGCCACTGCGTTTCACCGACGCGCCGGATGGCGACCATGAAGGCGAGGCTTCTCACGGTCTGCGCGTCGACGGTGAACACCGTGGTCCGCGGCACGAAGCAGACTTCTTCGTCGCCGGCAGCATAGGTGCGGGTCGGTTCACCGACATCATCGCTGATGACCTTCACGCCCATGTCGTCGAGCGACTTCATCGTTTCGCGCGCGGCCTTCGCATAGGCCGCATCGCCGCCGGCAAGCCGCTTCACGCTGGGATGCGTGCGCGCGATCATGGCATCGGTATCGCCGCCGGCGAACGTGGACAGCAGCGACCGCACGTCCTTCTGCCGCGCGTCGGTCTCGGCAGGGCTGAGTTCGCCGGCATGGGTGAGTGCAGCGGCGAACGTGCAGAACAGCGCAAGCATCCAGCACAAGAGACGTCGATCCATCGATGGGGTACTCCTTCGGGCGCTGGACTATAGAGCGCATTGCCCGTGGTGTCTGCCCGGTCTGCCCGTCACGCACGCTGGGCCTCGGCCACTGCGGCAATGGCAAAGCCCGCATCAAGCTGCGTCCGCACCTGTTCATCGCGCGACGCACGGGAATCAGCCCCCAGCACCACGTTGATCAGGCGCAGTGGCAGGGCGTGGCCAGCGCACCTGCGACGGGCGGTGGCCGCCAGGCAGAAACCCGCAGCCTGGGTGTAACCGGTCTTCAAGCCGTCCACGCCGTTCTCGCCGAGCAGGGCGTTCTGGTTTGCCTTCTGCAGGGTGCGGTGCGCGGAGCTGCGCTGTGCGGTGATCGCCAGCAGGTCGGGGTAGCGGGCGAGCAGGTGCGCGGCCAGCATCGCCATGTCGCGTGCGGTCGAGAAATGGCCCGGGGTGGTGATGCCGGACGCGGAGATGAAGTGCGTATCGTGCAGGCCCAGCGCCTGCGCGTGGTGGTTCATGTGCTGCGCGAACGCTGCCTGCGATCCGGCCAGGTGACGGGCCAGAGCGAGCGCTGCGTCGTTGCCCGAGACCACCATCAGGCCCTCCAGCAGTTTGTCGAGGGCGATGCGTTCGCCGGGCACCAGGCCCATCCGCGTTTCATCGTCGGCCACCTCGTGCACATCGCGCGGATCGATGGTGATGGTGTCCGACCACGAACCGCCCGACTGCGCGAGCAGGTCGTACGCGGTGTAGGCAGTCATCAGCTTGGTCAGCGAGGCCGGCGGTCGTCGCAGCTCCGCGTGCTGCTGCTGGAGGATGTCGAGGGAGAGGGCATCGATCGTGATCGATGACGCAGGGGGGCGGGAAGTCGTCATGGAGGGCATACGGCGACAGCGTAACGGCGCCCGCGCCCGCGGTGGATGACTGCTTCTGAAATATTGAAATGATATAACGTCGCAAATGAGGCTGGATCACTTCGCTTTCTGCTGGGACTGCTGATGAAAAAAACGAACCTCGGGGGCTGGTGGCGGCCGGCCATCCTGACAGCGCTGGTTGCCATCACCGGTTGCCACCACGATGTGCGCATCGAAAAGCCGGAACCGGCGCAGGGACGGCCGCACAACGTCATCGTGATGATCAACGATGGCGCCGGCTGGGGCACCTGGGATGCCGCGGCCTATTGGCAATATGGCAGCCGCGAGGGCGCCCCCTATGCCGACTTCCCGCAGCGGTTGGCGGTGACAACGTTCCCGCTCAACGCCAGCAGCCAGCCGACGCACGATGCAGCGCAGACCCTCGGCTATGACGCGCAGAAAGCGTGGGACGCCACGCCCGTGCCTGCGGCGGATCTGCCCTTCGCTGGGTATCAGTATCTGGCTGCGGTGGCCACCGACAGCGCGGCGGCCGGCACGGCGCTGTCCTCGGGGGTGAAGACCTACAACAACGCCATCAACGTCGACAACGACGGTGTACCGGTGGAGTTCAACACGTTGCGTGCCAAACGCCTGGGCATGGCCACCGGCGTGGTGACCTCGGTGCCATTCGCGCATGCCACGCCGGCTGCCTTCGCTGCGCAGGCCGAATCACGCAACAGCTATCACCAGATCGCCCACCAGATGCTGGCCCAGGGCCACATGGATCTGGTGATGGGGACCGGCGGCCCCGGCTACAGCGTCAATGGACAAGCCTGCGTCGACAGGCCACAGAGCCCGGTGGCCGAGGGCTGCGGGAACCCCTGGGAGTGGGTGTCGCAGCAGAATTGGCAGCAGCTTGAGGCGGGCACGGCCATTGCCGGAAATCCATCGGGCCCGTGGCGGTTGATCCGCAGCAAGGCCGAGTTCGTTGCACTGACGCAGGGCCTGGTGCCCTCCGACCGGCCGCTGATCGGTGTCCCGCGCGTGGCCAACACCCTGCAACAGGCGCGGCAGCTGCAGGTACTGGGCGAAGACGCGAGCACACCATCGGGAGTGAAGAAGATCGACAGCGTGCCGGACCTGGCGACGATGACCCGTGGCGCGCTGCAGTTCCTGCAGCAACGCTCAACCAGGGGCCTGTTCTTGATGGTTGAAGGCGGCGCCACCGACTGGGCAGCGCACACCAGCGCCTGCGGCAGTGAATGGCACTACGGCGCCTGCACCGGGCAGCCGCAGTTTGGCCGTCTGATCGAAGAGACCGTCGAGTTCAACGATGCCGTGTCGGCGGTCATGGCGTGGATCGAGGAGAACGGTGGCTGGGAGCGCAACCTGCTGATTGTCACCACCGACCACGACAACAGCATGCCGATGGGCCCGGATGCACAGCAGGTGGCCTTCGAGCCGGTGCGAAACCATGGCCGGGGGCGCATGCCGGGCATGAGCTTCCGCCCCACCGGTAATCATGCAAACGGCCTGGTGCCGCTGTGGGCCAAGGGCAACGGCGCCGAACTGCTGGGCAAACGCGTGCGAGGCGTCGACGACGGCTATCGCCAGCATGTGCGCTTGAACGACGGCAGCTACATCGACAACACCGATGTGGCCGCTGCGATACAGGAAGCGCTGCAGCGACGTTGACCGACCGCGCACCCGCCTGCACGACGCCTGCACGTTCCGCACATGCGGGCATCGTCATCGTGCAGCGATGGACTCCGATATCCGCATCGATGGCCGCGTGTTCGCCTACGTCTTTCCCTGTGCCTGGGAGGACTACGCGAAGATTGGTTTCTCGCGCGATCCGCTGGGCCGGATCAGTGCGCTGCATCGGCGCTGGTTCGAGTTCTTCGATCTGGAAGCGGGGTCGCTGGTCGAGGCCGAATCAGAGCGGGATGCGCGTGACCTGGAACTGCAGTTGCGCCGGCCCTTCAAGCTGCATCGTGCGCCGGCACCGATGACGGTGCAGGACAAGGCCGGTGGGCGCACCGAATGGGTACGCGGGGCCAACGCCGCATTGGCCGAGGCGGTGTGCGCGCTGGCGCAGCAGGGGTATCGCACCTGCCCGCTGCGGCCGTGGCTGCGGGTGGCGATGGTTCAGCGTCTGGACCGGCTGCATGACTGGGCCGCAACGCAGGTACCGGAAGAGGAAAGCCTGCGCACCGCCATCGGTGTGGGCGCACTGCGCGAAGCCATCGATGCGTACCGCGCGCTCGCTATCGATCCGGAGCCGTGGTTGCCGCAGCACCTGCAGCGCGGCTGGTGACACTTCCCGAGGTGGCGGGGACGTTGGCTGGCCGCGGTGCCCGGCGCGCATCGGGCGCTGCGGGAACCGGTTCGGCCAGGCGCTGGGCGAGGGCAACGTTGGTCACGTAACCCTGCAGGAACAACAGACCGCTGAAGATGTTCATGATCGTGCCTCCACTTGAGTGGAATGCACGATACGGGCAGCATGGGGACGCAAAAAGCGACATTTCCGCAAGGTCGGCTTGAGAGGAATTCAAGGCTTATGTCCCGCCCACCGCTACATGCCCTGCAGGGCTTCGTCGCTGCCGCACGCCTGGGCAACCTGTCCCGCGCCGCCGCGTCGATGAACCTGACGGTCAGTGCGCTCAGCTATCAGATGCGACAACTCGAGGAACGCCTGGGCCAGCCGCTGCTGATCCGGCAGGCACGCGGTGTGTCCTTGACCCTGGAAGGACAGCGCCTGCTGGATCAGGTCGGCCCCCACCTGGATGCGATCAACGAAGCCTTCCAGCCCTACGCTGCGCGACCCGAGCATGTGCTCACCCTCAGCGCCGTGCCGTCGATGGCCAGCGCATGGCTGGTGCCACGGCTGGGCAATTTCGTGGCGGCGCATCCACAGATCGAAATCAATCTGCAATCGAGCGAACGACTGATCGACTTCGACCGGCAACTGCAGTTCGATGCAGCGCTGCGGCTGGGCAGCGGACAATGGCCGGGGCTGGTGGTGGAACCGTTGTTCGACGAATGGCTGCTGCCGATGGCCAGCCCCGCACTGATCGAGCGCATGGGCGGCATCGGCCACGTACCGTTGGCGCAGTGGCCGCTGCTGGGAGATCCTGACGGCGCGTGGGGCGCCTGGTTCGCGCTGACCGGGCAGCGCCCACCCGCGCGGTTCGTGGCGGTGCTGGATGATTCCGAGGCCCACCATCGCGCTGCACTGGACGGCGTTGGTGTTGCGCTTGGGCGGGTCACGCGGGCGCGGCTGCTGCTGGATTCCGGCCAGTTGGTTGCGTTGTCGGACCTGCGCCTGAAAACCGCATGGCCGCATTGGCTGGTGTACCCGCAGCGCTCGGTACGCCACCGTGGTTTCCTGGCCTTCCGCGAATGGTTGCACGCGCAGGCCGCCGAGCACGTGCGGCACATGCAGGCTGCCGACGCGGGATAGCACCCGTCGCGCAGGCGCGATGCTGTGGCGTGTGCGTCAGCGCACCAGCGTGACCGCCTGCCCGGCACGTGCGAAGGCCTCGCCCAGCAGTGGCCCGGCCTTGATCGCTTCCACTTCGGCGAACAGTGCCTGCAACGCCGCCGCGGAACGTGTAACGGGCGCTGCGACCGCCTGCTGGATCACGGTGAAGCGATCGGCCAGCACGCGATGGCCGGCATGCGCCTGTGCCCAGACCTGCAGGGGTTGGCGTACGCCGGCCGCTGCATCCAGCTGCTGTTGGTCGAACAGGGTGATGGCGCCGGCCGAAGTGTCGGCACGTTCAATCGTTGCCTGCTGCAGCTCGCGGCTGAGGAACAGATCGTAGGCGGCGCCGCGGCCCACCGCGATGCGCAGCCCGTCGCGATCGAGATCTGCAACCTGCCGTGCTGGGCTGTCATTGCGCACCAGGTAGGTTCCCTCGATCTCCACATACGGTGCACTGAAGGCAATGCGGTCGGCGCGTGCAGGGTCCACCGCCAGGAAGGCCAGATCCCACGCATCGTCGCTCGCCGCTGCCACCACCGATGCGGCCGCGTCGTGGCAACTGAAGCGGGCCTGCACACCCAGCCGCTGCGCCAGCGCGGTGCCCAGTTCCACCGATGGCCCGCGTGGCGCATTGGCGTCGCCCTGGGCCAGCACCGGGTTGCCGAGGTTGATGGCAACGCGCAGGTAGCCGAGTGGGGCCAACGCATGACGGTGATCGGCCAGGGACATGATGGACTCCGTTACGGCGGGCGGTCCAGCATGCCAGCTGTGGCCGTAGCGTGTGGTGTGCAGAGCTGCGATCCTGCGTTTCATCCGCCTGCACGCCCAGCCTGATCACCATGAATCCCATCCTGCACGTTGAAGTTCCCGTTGCCGACCTGGACCGTGCCATGGCGTTCTACCGGCAATGGCTGCAGGTGGACATCGCTGTGCCGATCAACGTGCATGACTGCCGGATGGCGTACCTGCCATTCAACGATAGGGACGCGGGTGCCAGCATGGCGCTGGTGCACGGCGCGGACTACCTGCCGTCGCAGCAGGGCCCGCGCATTTACATGGGCGTGGACGATCTGGATGACAGCCTGCAGCGTGCCCTTCAGGCTGGCGCGGTGCTGTGCTTTGGCCCGGACGTGGCCGGTGACTGGCGGGTGGCCGAGATCCGCGACAGCGAGGGCAACCGGATCGCCCTGCAGGCGCTCGTCACACCATAGCCCTGAGGTCAGCAGTCTTACATCGCGTGCTCTACACGGACGTGGCCCGTGACCGCTGCAGCCAGTCGGCAATGGCCGGATCCAATCGCGGATCGTCCGGAAGGCGCATGCCGAAGCCCTGCTGCAGCACCTCGCGCACGTCCTGCACATCGCGCAGCGGGCGCTTGGCCGGTACCTGGCCCGGGCGGTACTCGGTGTAGTTGCCGCTGCCGATGGTGCGTCGCCAATCCGGTCCGGTCAGTGATGCACGCAGTTGGCCAGGGAAGCTCGACTGCGGATGCGTACACACGTACCAGTTGCCCACTTCGTTATCGATCGGCGCCGGTGGCTGCAGGTCAAAGCGGTACAGCGCCCGCCAGTCATCCCCTCCTTCGGCGGCAAGCAAGAAGTCGCCATCGTCCAGCCGACGCACGCGGTAGCGCTCATGCGGTGTGTCCTGCACTGCGGTCTCATGCAGGCGCAGTGGCACGGTCGGGGTCAGGCTGCCGAAGCCGGTATCGACCAGCCAGTCCGCTTCCTGCAGACGCACCCGAAGGAGCAGATGCGTACGCGCGGTCAGCTCGCCATCGGCGGCTGACAACAGCACACGTGCGCTCAGTGGCTGCGCATCGAAACCCAAGGCCTGCAGCAGGGCCAGGAACGCGCCATTGAGTTCGAAGCAGTAGCCGCCGCGCTGCGCGTGCAGCAGCTTGTGCTGGACGCTGTCCAGGTCGATGGCGACCGCATCGCGCAGCAGGCTGGTAAGGGTCTCGAATGGCAGCAGGGCGTTATGGCGCTGCTGCAGCAGGGTCAGCCCGGCCAGGGTAAGCGGTGGCGGGGCGTCCAGCTGCAGGCGCTGCAGGTAACGGGGGACGTCGATGGACATGGCAGGCACCAAGCGCGGGGGGGGGGGGCTCAACTGTGCTACCGCAACCGGGGTTGAGGTCAAGCGTGCCTCGCCGGTGTCATCCCCCCGTCGCCTGCGGCCGGTACAACAGCGACGACTGGCCACTGTCCGCGGCAGGATTCAATCCAGCGCTAAAGTTCCGCCAGAACCGGTCGATACAGGTGCGTTCTTCTGCCTGGAGTCTGTCATGTCGGCCGTCGTTCCCCACCTTCGGTCCCTGCGTAGCCGCGTTGTCGGGTTGCGTTCCCATTTCCCTGGCCTGCTGCGCTGGTTGCAGCCCCATCGGCTCAGCGTCGCCGACAAGCTCAAGGCGACACTACTGGTCTGCAGCCTGGGGCTGGTGGCCATCGCCGCCGTCCATGCCTGGACCAGCCACGCGAGTACGCAGGCAGCACGCGACCAGGCCAGCTACCAGCACGGCAGTGACCGCGTTGCTTCGCTGGCGGCCCGGGTGGCCGAGGCCCGGCGCCTGCAGACTCAGTATGCGCGCAGTTTCGATGATGCGGACCGCAGCCAGTTGCTGGCCACGCAGCAGATGTTGAAGCAGGACCTGCAGGCGTTGCGGGAAATGCCGATGGACGCGGGCCGGCGCAAGGTGCTGCAGGCGATGGCCGAGGCCGTCGACGCATTCTCACAGGGCATCGCCGCGTTGTTCGAGCGGGTGGATGAGATGGGGCGCGGCGACGCCGGCCTGGCCGCGCAGCTGCAGCAGGCGGCCGACGCGCTGCAGGCGCAGGTGGATGCGCTGGAGCGGCCAGCGCTGTCCCTGCATGTGCAGCGGATGCGGCGCCAGGAAGCGTTGCTGCTGCTCGATGGTGATTCCACCCACGCCGATCGTGCCAGCGAAGAAAAGCTGCCCTTCGATCTGGCATTGGCCGGTTTGCCAGCCGAGGTGCAGGAGCACGTGCGCAACGGCATGGAAGCCTATCAGGCCGCGTTGCTGGGCTATACCGCCGCCCGCGTCGGCCTGGACGTGGAGGCGCAGTCGCTGCTGGAGACCGCGGCTGCCGTCGGCCCGGCATTGGTCGCCTTCCAGCAGGCCCAGGTTGCGGCACTGGAACAGGCACAACTGCGCCAACGATCGGGCGCAAGGATGGCCAGCGTGCTGTTCGTGGCCACCCTGCTGCTGGTGGCCGGTGTGCTGATCACCAGCCTGGTGCTGGTGGTACGCGCGGTGCGTCGGCCGATCCAGGACACGCTGCGCTTTGCAGGCGATATCGCGGATGATCGGCTCGACACCACGCTGCGCGTGCACAACGCCAATGATGAGATCGGCCAGCTCGCGCAGCGCCTGGTCGACATGCAACAACGCCTGCGTGCGCGGACCGAGACCGAACGCGCGGTGGCACGCGGCAACACGCGCGTGCGGCAGGCGCTGGACAGTGCCCAGACCGGCTTGATGGTGGTTGATGCGGAAGGGCAGGTGGCCTACGCCAATCCAGCGCTGCTGCAACTGCTGGATCTTCCCGCAGAGACATTGCTTGGCAGCGACGCGGTCCGCCTGCATCCGGCGCTGGCGGGCCTGATCGGCGTTCGTCAGCGCCAAGAGCGTGAGATCGGCCACGCCGGCACCCGCTACCAGTTGATCGCCAATGCCATCGTCGAGGACGACCACTTTCTTGGCGTCGCGGTGGAATGGCGCAGTCGCGCGCTGGAAACGCTGCTGGAAACCGAAGTGGCGGCGCTGGTCGATGCGGCGGCGCATGGCGAACTGCAGGGGCGCATCGCGCTGGAGGGCAAGCAGGGGTTCGTACGCACGCTGTCGACCAGTATCAATCGCCTGCTGTCCACTTTCGAGACCAACCTGGGCGACCTGCAGGCGCTGCTGGCCGCGCTGGCACGCGGCGACCTGAGCGTGCGCATGGAGGGCGACCTGCAGGGCGTGTTCGCCCGCATGCGTGACGATGCCAACGCCACTGTTGCGCAGCTGGGCCACATCGTCACCCGTATCCAGCAGGCCACAGTGCGCCTGGATGTGGGCGTGGGCGAGATCGTTGCCGGCCATCACGATCTTTCACAGCGCACCGAGCAGCAAGCGGCCAACCTGGAAGAAACCGCGGCATCCCTGCATGAACTCACCGACACCGTCGGCCACAATGCCGACGCGGCGGGGCAAGCCGATGGACTTGTACGCGACGCCGCCAGGGTTGCCGAGCGTGGCGGCGCTGCGGTCGGCCAGGTGGTGGCGACCATGCAGGGCATCAGCGCGTCGTCGCGGCGCATCGGCGACATCATCCAGCTGATCGATGGCATCGCGTTCCAGACCAATATTCTGGCCCTCAATGCTGCAGTGGAGGCCGCGCGTGCAGGCGAGCAGGGCCGTAGCTTCGCGGTGGTGGCGGCCGAAGTACGCCTGCTGGCCCAGCGCAGTGCGGATGCGGCCAAGCAGATCAAGGGGTTGATCGAGGATTCGGTGGCGCGGGTCGGTCAAGGCAGTACGCAGGCCGAGCAGGCGGGCACGACGATGGACGAGATCGTCAGCAGCGTGCAGCGGTTGGCCGGGCTGCTGGCCGGTATCCGCAGTGCCTCGCACGAGCAACATGCGGGCATCGCCCAGGTGAACCAGACCATCGTGCAGATGGAGGCCAGCACGCAGCGCAATGCGAGCCTGGTGGAAGAAGCCGGCGCATCGACTGCGCAGATGCAGGCCCAGGTGCAGGCACTTGCCGAAGCGGTGGGCGCGTTCCGCCTACTGCCCGAGCGACGCCCGCGCGCGGCGGCGTGATGGCCTGATCGCCTTCGCCGGGCCATGCCCGGCGAGCGGATTCAATACACGTCGCGCCGGTAACGTCCGTTCTCAAGCAGCGTTTCCACTGCTTCATCACCCAGTGCCTCGCGCAGCACCTGGTCCACGCCTTCGGCCATGCCGTGCAGCGATCCACACACATGGATCACTGCACCGCGTGCCAGCCACGCATGGAGGTCATCCACCGCAGCGCGCAGGCGATGCTGCACGTAGCTGCCATCGTCCACATCACGCGAATAGGCCTGATCCAACCGCAGCAGGTGTGCGTCAGCCTGCCATCGGATGATTTCCTCGGCGAACAGGAAGTCGTGCGCGCGCTGGCGCTCGCCGAACAGCAGCCAATGACCGTGCTCACCGTGATGCGCCGCTTCGCGCAGCAGGCTGCGCAGGCCGGCGATGCCGGTGCCATTGCCGATCAGCACCATTGGTACACCTGGCTGCCGATGGAAGCCAGGGTTGCGATGCACGCGGGCCGCAACCGCACCCTCCAACGGCGCGTGCAGCGCCAACCAGCCCGAGCCCAGGCCGGTGCGGCCGGCTGCGTCGTGGACCAGCCGCACCACCAGCTCCACCTCGCCATCGGCGGCGCATGAGGCGATGGAGTATTCACGCCCAGGCAGCGACGGCAGGCCTGACAACCACAGGCCTGCATCCTGTACTCGCAATGCACTGCCGGCTTCGGGTAGCACCCGTTCGCTGGCCGGTTCCAACAGCATTTTCGCAGCACCGTCGATCAGTACCGTTTGCAGGGGATCCAGGCCATGCGCCCGCAGCACCGTGTGCACATGCAGCGCGTCGTGGCGTGGCGCGATATGCAGGATGTCGCCGGCCCGCCAATCGACGTCGGCCGGTGGTGCCAGGCGGATCTTCCAGATCTGGCCACCGACGCTGCCGGCGTTGAGCAGGGTGCGGCCGAGCAGGCGCCAGTCGTGCATCACCGTGGCGGCTGGCAGCACGCTGTCATCGGTGTCGATGCCGGTCAGCGCGGTCAGCTGCAGCTGCCACTGGCGCAGTGCCGTCACCGAAGCTGCATCGACATCGATTCGCGCGAACAGCGGCTGTGCACCCGCGCGGGTCAGCCAGTCATCCATCTGCATGCCGAACCCGCAGAACTGCGCGTACTGGTGGTCACCCAGCGCGAGCATGCCGTAGCGCAGCCCGGAAAGGTCCGGCAACTGTGCCAGCAGTTGGCGCGCGCTGCGCCTTGCGTTGTCTGGTGGTTCGCCATCACCGAAGGTGCTGAGCACGAACAGCGCTTGTGTGGTGGCCTGCAGCTGCGTGGCAGTTGCGCGCGCAAGCGGCAGTACCTGCACCCCGTGGCCGGCCGCCTGCAGCTGTGCCGCCGCACGCCAGGCCAACTGTTCGGCCAGGCCGCTCTGGCTGGCATGCACCACCAGCCACGGCGTGCCGCCGGCGTGGCGTGCTGCTGCCGGAACGGTCTGCCGCAGCGCGCGCGCGGCGCGCTGGCCGCGGCGGCGGTCCAGGTACAGCAGCCAACCGGTGATGAAGAACAGGCACATGCCCAGGCTGCTGAGCATCACCACGATGCGTCCGGGCATGCCGAAGAAGCTGCCCGAATGCAGGGCGAACATGCTGGTGGTGAGCTGGCCGCCGGCCCCCTGGCGCGTGTAGGGGCGCGCGTCGAGAACGGCGCCGGTGGCCGGGTCGAGCTGCAGCAGGTCATGCGCCCGGTCGTGATGGCCACCGCGTTGAGCGGGGTCAGCCGACATCACCCTCACGTTGAGCGCCTGACCGGGCTCCTCCGGCAGGCGCAGGTCGACGAAGCCCTGGCGCACACCGGGCAGCGCATACAGCGTGGCCTCGACGTTGTGCAGATCGAGGGACAGATCGGTGGCGAGTTTGTGCTTGGCGGGGGGCGCGACACCCAGCAGCTGGGTAAGCCCGTTGCGGTACCAGTCGAACGACCACCACAACCCGGTCAGCGCGCTCATCAGGTAGATCAGCAGCACCCAGGTGCCAATCACCGAATGCAGGCTCCACAGGAAGCCACGCCCCTTGCGCGCCCACTCCACGGCGAGCCAGCTGCGCCAGTGCCACCAGCGACGCGGCCAGCGCAGGTACAACCCGGACAAAGTGAAGAACAGCAGGGCGATCGCGCAGCTGCCGGTGATCCACGAGCCGCGCTCGCCGGCAACCATATGGCGGTGCAGGTCCTCGACGAAATCGAAGAAAGCCTGTCCGCGCAGCGCGCTGAAGCGCTCGCCGCTGTAGGGATCGAAATAGACCCAGTGGTCCTTGCCACCGGCAAAGCGTGCGACCGATGGGCGCTGGCCGCTGGCATCCACCCGCAGGCGCTGCAGCGGCCGCTCGCTGCCTGCCTGCAGCAACGGCACCAGCTCGCTCAGGGCGAGCGGCTGCTGGTTGTCGGCATGGTGCTCGGCGATCTCGGCGAAGCCGGGATTGGCCGCGCGCAGCAGTTCATCCTCGAACGACAGGACTGCACCACTGAGGCCCATCACGGCCAGGATGGCACCAGCGCTGATGCCCAGCAGCCAGTGCAGTTGGAACAGGACGTTCTTGAACATCGGGATCGAGGGCCGTCGAGGCTGCCGCCCGCATCCTGCGCAACAGCAAATGAGAATTAATCTCGTAATTCTCCGGGTCGCGGGCCGCTGCGGTCAAGGAGAGTTTGCCGGCAGGGCTGCGCCCTGCACCTGCAGAGGCAACGGCAACGGCCGAAGCAACAGCAGAAGCTGGTTTCCTGAGGGTAGGCGGGGTGGGACCGGTTGCGGGGGCCGCTGCAAGTACGTCCATGTAAGCTCGGTCGCCGCATCCATGCGGCTCACGCCCCCGCAACCGGACCCACCCCGCCTTCGACAGATTTCTGCGATCTGCCGGAAAGGCATGACCTGCTCTTGGTGGGTGTCGACCTTGGTCGACACGTAGATCCACGCCATGCGTGGATGCTCTTCGTTCAATTGTCCAATTGTCGAAATCTTCGATTTCAATGGAGATTCATCCACGCATGAGGTGGATCCATCAGACGCCGGAAATCTGTCAGAGGTGGGGCGGTGTCGGAGTACGGGGTGTCCGCGGCATGGATGCCGCGGCCAAGCTTACAAGGACGTACTTGCGGCGTCCCCGCACTCCGACACCGCCGCGCCATCCCACGGAACGCCCGCTGTTGCCGTTGCTTCGGCTGTTGCCGTTGCTTCGGCCTCTGCAGGTGCAGGGCGCAGCCCTGCCGACCTACTTCGCCCAGCCTTCGATCTCGCCGTGCGCGAACGGTCCGAGCTTGGCCTTCACCATCCGTCCCTGCGCGTCGAACAGCACGCTGTACGGCAGCAGTCCCTGCGCGTTGCCCAACTGCACGCTGGCATCGCGTGGGCCCGGGGTATCGAGCACGATCGGATAGTTCACCGGCACCCGCTGCAGGAAATCGCGCACGCCGTCCGGCGTATCCAGCGCCAGGCCCAACACCTGTACGCCACGCGTGCCCTGGCCCTCGGCAAAGCGGGCCAGCTCGGGCATTTCTTCCACGCACGGGCCGCACCAGCTGGCCCAGACATTGACCAGCAATGGCCGGCCCTTGAAGCGTTCGCGGATATCCAGCGCGTTGCCTTCAGCATCGGGCAGGACCAGCGCCGGCAGCGGATCACCAGGGCGCAGCACCGGCAACGCCGGCGGCGATACGGCAACAGGCGCTGCGGTTTGCGCCATCGGCGGCGGCGCCAGCCGGTTGCCGGCCCACAGGCCAAGCCCGGCAGCCAGCACCGCTGTCCACAGCAGTGCTGGCCGTTGCCACTTCATCGTGCGGTGCGCAGCAGCGCTTCTTCCACCAGCGCCTGGGTCAGCAGGGTGGGCAGCACCATCGGCGGCGCGCCCGGGCCGTACACCACGTACAGCGGCACGCCCACGGCCTTGTGCTCATCCAGGAAGGCGGTGATCTGCGGGTCCACATTGGTGTAGTCGCCGCGCATGTACACCGCGTTGGTGCGCTTGAGCAGTTCCTTGAACTCCGGGCGCGACAGCACCGCGCGCTCGTTGGCCTTGCAGCTCACGCACCAGTCGGCGGTCATGTTGACGAATACCACGCGGTTGTCGGCGCGCAGGCGGTCCAGCATCTGCGGCGAATACTCCACCACGTTCTCGCTGCTCGCCTGCGCGGCACGTGTCGGCGGTGCCAGCTGGGTCACGCCCCACACCGGCACCAGCGCCGCGATCACCAGCAGCACGCCCAGCAGCCCGGCCGCGCGCTGGCTGCGCCAGCGGCTGCGCTCGAACAGCCACAGGCCACCGGTGAGCAGCAGCAGGCCACCCAGTGCCAGTGCCATGCCATCCACGCCACGCTGCTTGCCCAGCACCCACAGCAGCCACAACGCAGCGGCGTACATCGGGAAGGCCAGCACGTGCTTGAGGGTTTCCATCCACTGGCCCGGCTTGGGCAGGCGACGGGCCAGCGCCGGCACGAAGCCGATCAGCAGGAACGGCAGGGCAAGGCCCAGGCCGAGGAACAGGAACACCAGCATCGCCGCCACCGGCGGCGCAACGAAGGCATAGGCCACCGCCGGGCCGAAGAACGGACCCACGCAGGCGCTGCCGACCACGCAGGCCAGCACGCCGGTGAAGAAGTCGCCGGCCGGACCACTGCGTCGCGCCAGCGACTGGCCGAAGTTGCCGATGCCGCCGCCCATGGTGAACACGCCGGACAGGCTCAGGCCCACCGCGAACATGATGTAGGCCAACGCCGCGACCACGCCGGGATGCTGCAGCTGGAAACCGATGCCGACCGCGTTGCCAAGCATGCGCAGGCCGACCATCAGCGCGCCGATCACCGCGAAGGCCACCAGCACGCCCAGCGTGTACCACATGGCGTGGCTGCGGGCGCGCTCGGGGCTTTCGCCGCTCTGCGCCAGGCTCAGCACCTTCAACGACAGGATCGGCAGCACGCAGGGCATCAGATTCAGCACCAGGCCACCGCCCAGCGCCAGCAGCAGTACCCACAGCAGCGAGCTGTCGGTTTTCGGCACGCTGCTGGGGGCCTTGGTACGCAGCGCATTGTCCTGCTGCGCGTCGGCGGCGAAGGCATCGCGCGCGCCGCTGCTGGCGTCGGCAGCACCGGTGTTGGCCGGCGTGTCGTTGGGCACGGTCGGCAGCAGGCGCAGCGGCGTGCCGTTGGCGCCCTCGCGGGTGCTGGCAGCGGACGAAGCAGGCAGCGAGCGGATCACTTCGTCGCGTACGGCAGGTGCATCGCCGGTGGCGTTGGCCTTGCCGGCGGAAATCGACAGCTTCACCCGCCGGGTCATCGGCGGGTAGCAGATGCCATCGGTCTGGCAACCCTGGAAGGTCACCACCAACGTGCTGTCGACGGCCTCGGCACGGCTGCGGCGCAGCGGTACCGGCACTTCCACCTGGTTGAAATAGACCGCCACATCCCCGAAGTGCTCGTCGCGGTGCGACTGCGCCGCCGGCCAACGCGGTTTGTCGGTCAGTACCCCGGCGCTGCCTTCCAGCTTCAGCGAGGTGCGGTCGCGATACAGGTAATAGCCCGGTGCCGGGCTGAAGCGCAGCAGCAGGGTGTTGCCATCGCTGGCGATGGCATCGAAGCCGAAGGCCTGTTCCGACGGCAGCGGCAACGCCTGGCTGTTGCTGGTGCCAGGGAGCCGCAGGCCGCCACCATTGCCGGCGCCGGCCAGCGGGTTGTTGAACGCACTGGCGCCGGTGGCGCGTGTGGTCGGCAGCGTAGCAGCCGCACCGCCCGCGCCGGGCAGGGTTACCTGCACCACGCGCTTCTGCGGCGGATAGCAGACACCGGCATCGGCGCAGCCCTGGTAACGCACTTCCAGGCTGATGGTGCCGGCGGCATCGGTGGGCGCACCGGGCAGGGTGGCCTGCAGGCGCTCGCGGTAGGTCTCCACCTCACCGAAGAAATCGTCGTGGTGCTTCTTGCCTGCGGGCATCTGCAGCGCAGCGGCATTGAAGGCCGGGTCGGCTTTCACCGTGGTGCGGTGGCGATACAGGTAATAGCCCGGGGCGATCTTGAACTGCAGTTGGATCTGGCCACGCTCGGGCGCGCTGGCGGTCAGTGCGAACGCCTGGTCCACCGGCAGCAGATCCTTCTCATCCAGTGCGAAGGCCGGCAACGAAAGCCACAACAGGGCGCACAAGGCGGCGCCACGCGCAAACAGAGTCTTCAATCAGTGTCCTCCCGGGTCTGTGCCCGGATCCAGTCCAGATACGCCGGCAGGCCGGCCCGGGTTTCGACCGCGATGCACTCCGGGAGTTCATACGGATGCAGTTCGACGATCCGGGCGATGGCTTCATCGACACGGCTTGCGGTGGTCTTCACCAGCAGCTGCAGTTCGGCGTCGGTGGTGACCTCGCCCTGCCAGCGGTACGTCGACTGTGCGCCGTCCAGGCGGGTGACGCAGGCGGCCAGGTGCTCGGCGACCAGCGCGTGCGCGATGTGCTCGGCACTGGCCCGGTCCGGGCAGGTGGTCAACAGCAGCAGGACGGGATCGACGGTCGACATGACCGTCGAGTATAGGGCCGTCGCCGGGGCAGGGCCCGGCGACGGCAGTGGACCGCAGCGTTGCGCGGTCAGTTGGCCAGCTGGCAGGTGGCCGGCTTGGCCGAGGTGAACAGGCCCGGGGTGGCCCACTCGGGGTGGTCGATGAACGGGTTGCGGTTGCCCTGGAAGCTGTAGACCACGTCATTGCGCGCCTGCTCGGCAGCATCCGGCGGATCGGACAGGTGCCAGTCGATCAAGGTCGACAGCAGGCCCATGTAGGCCGGCGAGCTGCTGGTCTTGACGATCTTGCTGCGGTCATCGGTCAGTTCCAGGTCCGGTTCGGACTGGCCGGTGGCCGCATCCTTGCCTCCTTCATAGCGGATGGCCATGTACATCACCGCACGTGCCATGTCGCCCTTGCGATGGCCCCACACCTCGAACGTACCGGCATTGCCATCCGGCGTGCGCACCCAGTTCGAGTTGCCCGGGTAGCCACCGCTGCCGCCGCCGTGGCCGTTGTTGGCCTCGGTGGCACGTTCACCACAGTTGGCATCGCACTTGGCGAACGGCTTGTTGCCGCGGTCGGCATTCCACTGTGCGTCGGTCAGGTACAGCATGTGGGTGTCGGTGTAGGGCGCGTACGGCAGGCCCTTGTCGCCGGTGGTGCTGGCAAAGCCCAGCGAGTTCGGCCAGGTGTGCTCGCGGTTGTAGGTCAGGCCACTGCCGGTTCCCGCGCGGTCACTGACCTTGGCGTAGCTGCGGTTCCGGTAGGCATCCAGGATCCGGTTCGGATTGTTCGGATCCTCGTCGGCGATCTCCAGGATGGTCCAGGTGCTGGTGCCGGTACCGCTGTAGGGGTACGCGGTATGGCCCTTGATGGTGGCATGCAGCGAGCAGCGCAGCTGGCTGGGGCTGCTGGTATTGACCTTGGAGTAGTAGCCCGCCGGCACCCCAGGGTTGCCCGGATCGGGATTGCCGCCGGTGCTGGCCACGGTGAAGGCAATGCGGCTGTCGGCGGCCGGGTGGGCACCTTGCGCGTCGGTGATGCGTGCGGCACGGATGTCGAAACGGCAGGCTTCACCGCCGACCAGCGCGGTGTTGGTCGACAGCTTCACGCTCTTGCCACTCGCCGGCCAGGTCAGCGGTATGCTGCCGGAGGTGCCGCAGCTCAGCGCGAAGGCGCCGCTGGCAAGGTTGACCGTTTCGCTGAACACCACTTCCAGATCAGCGGCGGCGGGGAAGGTGCTGCTGCCCTGTGCCGGCGTGGTGGTGGACACCGACGGCGGCGTGTTCGGACCCGGGGTGCCACCGCCGCTGAAGGTCTGGTTGTTGTTGCAACTGCCGAAGGTCTGCCTGGCCGATTCGGCCCAGGTGAAGTGCGCGTACTGGCTGCCGCTGCCGGTCAGTTGCAGCGAGGTGCCCGCCGCGGTGCTGTTGGTTTCGGCAACCGGAATGTTCTGGCTGGTCATGCCGGCGGCGGGGCCACCGGAGGCGGTGATCGCGCCCTCGTAGCTGAGGAACTGGAGCACCTTGCCGCTGGCGTCGACCAGGGCGATGCCGTCATTGGGGCCGTTCTGCAGGCCGTTGGTGGGGTAGGTGACCACGGCCAGAGTGGCGCTGCCGCAGCTGGCCGCGGTTCCCGCCGGTACCGCATTGTTGGCGTAGACCGTGGCGGCCGACGGATTGCTGCCGTTGTAGAGGTACAGGCGGTAGCCGGACAGGTCCTCGCCGGCGGTGGCGACCACTTCGATGGCTTCGCCGACGTCACCGGCAGCGGTGCTGTCGTCGTAGTGCAGTTCGTTGATGAAGACCTCGGCCTGGGCCGGCGAGGCAGCCAGTGCCAGCAGGCAGGCGGCGGCGAGCGGGGACAGCAATCGCATCGACTACTCCTTGTGATTGGGAATGCCGGGCCACCCTAAAGCCGATCTGGTGACACTTTGTCGTAAATGAACGCCAGATATCTGACAGTGAGACGGCGGTCACCAAATGTCCGCGATTTCCCCCTTGGCTTGCCGCGACGCATCCCTATAAAGGCGTCCGCGCAGGAATGGAGCGCCGCCGGGTCTCCGCAGAAAAATTTCGGCGGCGGGCCTTGAAAGGCCTCCGGAGGTCTCCATCTCTGTCGTGCTCCCGACCTGTCGGGCTTTTTCACGCGCGTTGCTGGCAGTCGCCTGGTGCGAGTGCTAACATCGCCGGACTTTTTCAGACCAATCAATAACTTAAGAGGTCCCACATGAGCATCAAGCCGCTGCACGACCGCGTTGTGGTCAAGCCGATCGAAGCCGACGAAGTTTCCGCCGGTGGCATCCTGATCCCGGACTCCGCCAAGGAAAAGTCCACCAAGGGTGAAGTCGTGGCCGTGGGCCCGGGCAAGCCGCTGGACAACGGCACCGTGCGCGCTCCGTCGCTGAAGGTCGGTGACAAGGTCATCTACGGCCAGTACGCCGGCAGCTCGTACAAGAGCGAAGGCGTCGAGTACAAGGTCCTGCGCGAAGACGACGTGCTCGCCGTCATCGGCTGAGCGTCGGCGCGACCTGCTTCATACCCTGATTCCAAACACCCAGCCGCCGGGCATGGCCCGGCGCTACCAATGAGGTAACTGCAATGGCTGCCAAGGATATTCGTTTCGGTGAAGACGCCCGTTCGCGCATGGTGCGCGGCGTCAACGTTCTCGCCAATGCCGTCAAGGCCACCCTGGGCCCGAAGGGCCGCAACGTCGTGCTCGAGAAGAGCTTCGGCGCCCCGACCATCACCAAGGACGGCGTGTCCGTCGCCAAGGAAATCGAACTGGCTGACAAGTTCGAGAACATGGGCGCGCAGATGGTGAAGGAAGTCGCGTCGCGTACCAACGATGACGCCGGCGACGGCACCACTACCGCCACCGTGCTGGCACAGGCCCTGATCCGCGAAGGCGCCAAGGCTGTTGCTGCCGGCATGAACCCGATGGACCTCAAGCGCGGTATCGACAAGGCCGTCGTGGCCGCCGTCGCCGAGCTGAAGAACATCTCCAAGCCGACCGCTGACGACAAGGCCATTGCCCAGGTCGGCACGATCTCGGCCAACTCGGACGAGTCGATCGGCCAGATCATCGCCAACGCGATGAAGGAAGTCGGCAAGGAAGGCGTGATCACCGTTGAAGAAGGCTCGGGCCTGGACAACGAGCTGGACGTGGTCAAGGGCATGCAGTTCGACCGCGGCTACCTGTCCCCGTACTTCATCAACAACCAGCAGTCGCAGACTGCTGACCTGGATGACCCGTACATCCTGCTGCACGACAAGAAGATCTCCAACGTCCGTGACCTGCTGCCGGTGCTGGAAGGCGTCGCCAAGGCCGGCAAGCCGCTGCTGATCGTCGCCGAGGAAGTCGAAGGTGAAGCGCTGGCGACCCTGGTGGTCAACACCATCCGCGGCATCGTCAAGGTCGTGGCCGTCAAGGCTCCGGGCTTCGGCGACCGTCGCAAGGCGATGCTGGAAGACATGGCCGTGCTGACCGGCGGCACCGTGATCTCCGAGGAAGTCGGCCTGTCGCTGGAAAAGGCCACCATCAAGGACCTGGGCCGCGCCAAGAAGGTGCAGGTCTCCAAGGAAAACACCACCATCATCGATGGCGTGGGTGACAAGGCTGCGGTCGATTCGCGCGTTGCGCAGATCAAGACCCAGATCGAAGACACCTCCTCGGACTACGACCGCGAGAAGCTGCAGGAGCGCGTGGCCAAGCTGGCCGGTGGCGTTGCAGTGATCAAGGTCGGCGCTTCGACCGAAATCGAAATGAAGGAAAAGAAGGATCGCGTCGACGACGCCCTGCACGCTACCCGTGCGGCTGTTGAAGAAGGCGTGGTTCCGGGCGGCGGCGTTGCCCTGGTCCGTGCGGTCTCCGCGCTGGCTGGCCTGAAGGGTGCCAACGAAGACCAGAACCACGGCATCCAGATCGCCCTGCGCGCGATGGAAGCCCCGCTGCGCGAAATCGTCGCCAACGCCGGCGAAGAGCCGTCGGTCATCGTCAACAAGGTCAAGGAAGGCACCGGCAGCTTCGGCTACAACGCCGCCACCGGCGAGTTCGGCGACATGCTGCAGTTCGGCATCCTGGACCCGACCAAGGTGACCCGTTCGGCGCTGCAGAACGCAGCCTCGATCGCTGGCCTGATGATCACCACCGAAGCCATGGTTGCCGACGCTCCGAAGAAGGACGAGCCGGCCATGGGTGGCGCTGGTGGCATGGGCGGCATGGGTGGCATGGGCGGCATGGACTTCTAAGTCCACGCGTTCCCGACGTAATGAAAAACCCCGCCGGAAGGCGGGGTTTTTTTTATGGGTGCGGATCGCGATGCCTGCCATGAAATCCTCCAACTGCTTGATATAAATGAATTTACCTTCGCTGTGCTAGCATGCTTGCATGGACATCAAAGGTCAGATTCTTCGGAAGATCAGGCCCCGGAAAGCGGAGGCATTCCTTCGCTCGGAATTTGATGGTCTGGGCGGGCGCCGCCAGGTTGGGGCGGCACTGAAGGCGCTGGTGGAATCACGACAACTGGAGCGCATCCAGCGCGGTATCTACGCGCGGCCCGCTGCGATTGCGAGATTGGGACGCCACACGCTTTTGGCAGGGCTTCACCCTTCGAAGCGACCGCCACTGACCGGCGTTACGCGTTGGGCGCGGATGCGCGCCAAGCAGGAGGGGGTTGTTCATACGGTCGGCTACATGGACGCCTGGGCGACGGCGGTGACGTCGCTCGCCGGCGATAGCGTCGCCAGCGATGAGACGGATGATCTACTGGTGGCATTGACGCGCCATGGCAAGCTGCCAGCGCGCGAAATGGTCAAGCTGGTGATGGAGCATCATCGCAGGCTCAAGGATGTTTGATCCCTTCGGTGATTTCGCATCTGCAGGCTATCTGCGGAATCACGAAGGTGAGAAGGATCCCGATCTGATCAAGATTGCGGAACATCAACTGTTCCGCGCGCAACTGCCGGCCGCACTTGCCTTTCTCGAGCAGGTTGAGGAGGTGGACTATGACGCTTTCCTGGAGGTCCATCGGATCCTGTTCGAGGGACTCTACCCGTGGGCGGGTCAGGATCGGCAGACACTTGTGCCGGGAAAGCATGTCAGCAAGGGTGATGTCCATTTCTGCCATCCTTCCGAGTGCCGGCGGGCGGTCGCGTATGCGCTTCGGCTTGCAAATGACACGAAGAGGATGCGCGAATGCCCGGGTGAGATCATGGGGATCTTCGCGTATGGGCATCCATTTCTTGATGGGAATGGCCGCACGATGCTGGTTGTCCACTCCGAACTCTGTCACCGTGCGGGCATATCCGTAGACTGGACGCGGACAAGCAAGAACGCCTACCTGGCTGCATTGACTGAGGAAATCGAACAGCCTGGCCAAGGCCATCTCGATGCCTATCTCGCACCCTATCTGGGCCCAGTCGCTGGCAGACATGTCTGGAACCGCAGCATCATGGAACTGCGCGGGCTCGACGGTGAGAACGCGGGCGCCGACTTGGCCGCTTCGTATCAGGATCCCCAGGTTGAGGCGGACTACGAGGCATTCGAGCAGGCGCGCAACTACCCGATCCCCTAGTGGAGTGAACGAGCACAGGCTTGATTGATAAGCTCATGCCAATATAATTAGGCGCCTAATCATTGCTATGACTGTCATGCTGGAAGCAAAACACAACGCACTCATGGAAGAAGCCGCCCGCCGCGGCCACGCCAACCTGGACCAGCTGCGCTTGTGCTTCCAGCTGCTTTCCCTGTCCACCGCCATCGACCGCGACTGCGCCACCCGTCTCGCCCCGCACGGCCTCAGCGAAGGCCGTTTCATCGTGCTGTTCCTGCTGCATGGTGCGGGCGGCACGCTGCCGCCGCACGAACTGGCCGAACGCGCAGGCGTCACCCGCGCCACCATCAGCGGCCTGCTGGACGGGCTGCAGCGTGAGGGCCTGCTGCAGCGCAGGCACGATGCCGAAGACGGGCGCCGCCTGCAGGTCGTGCTGACCGCCCGCGGCAAGCACCTGGCCGAGGAACTGTTCAACCAGCACACGCAGTGGATCGGTGGACTGTTCAAGGGGCTGGACGCCAACGAACAGGCGCAGCTTTCGCAGCTGCTGGGCAAGGTCTGGCTGCACACCGACAGCGGCCGTGGCGCGACGCCGTGAGTCCAGTCATCAGCGTGGCGCGGAAGCACGCGCTCGACACCGGTCTGGTCGCCAGCACGCATCTGGCCGAGTGCCTTGCGGTGGACTTTGCAACCCTGCTGCAGACGGTTGCAGCGCTGCCAGACGCCGCGCTGCAGCGCATGCGCGATGCCGCCAGCAAGGGCATTACCCAGCGCATGGCGCTGGCGGCAGCACTGCTGCGCGAAGCGGGGCAGGGGGCTGTCATTCACTGGCAGTCGCACCCCTCGGACACCGTACGCGGTTGGGCGTGTTACCTCATCGGCAGTGATGCCACATTGGGGCTCAGCGAAAAGCTGCAGGCGATACAGCCACTGGCCGATGACCCGCACTTCGGCGTGCGCGAATGGGCGTGGCTGGCCGTGCGCGCCGACCTCGTGGCCGCGCCGCTGCAGGCGCTGACGCTGCTGCTACCGTGGACAGATGCAGCCTCGCCCTACCTGCGTCGCTTCGCCTGCGAAGCACTGCGCCCGCGCGGCGTATGGGCCACGCACATTTCAGTCTTCAAGGAACAACCGCAGCGCGCACTTCCGGTGCTGGACGCCCTGGCCAACGATCCCGAGCGCTACGTGCAGGACTCGGTGGGCAACTGGCTCAACGATGCCAGCAAGACGCAACCCGAGTGGGTGCGCGACCTCTGCGCGCGCTGGCAACGCGAACACAGCAGCGCAGCAAACGCGTACATCCGCAAGCGCGCCCACCGCTCCCTCCGGTAACGCAGGCCGCTGGCCGAAGAACCCACCACCCAGGTAGTGCCGGCCGCTGGCCGGAGAACCCTGCACCCCGGTAGTGCCGGCCGCTGGCCGGCAAACCCACCAACCCAAGGAAGGCCCCAATGCCCCACATCCTCATCGAGCACTACACCGCCACTCCCGCCTGGGCCGCACTCCCGCCCGAACAGCGCAACGCCGTCTTCGCCCGCATCGGCGCCGGCATGCAGCAGTTCGACGCGGCGAGCATCACGCCGCTGGCAATGGGCCGCGTCGCCCGTGATGTACCCCATTCCAGCGCCGAGCAGTTCTACGCCGTCTGGCAGTGCGCCAGCCGCGCCGACGCCGATGCACTGGTCGCCGGCATCAGCGCCACAGGCTGGCATGAGTACTTCACCACCACCAATACGGTAGGTGCCGTGGATGCCATGCCGCAGCACCTGCACGATCTGGCAACCCACGAGTAGATTCACGCCACGCGTGGACGAACCTCCCACGGCACCGGTAGCGCCGGGCCATGCCCGGCGGCTCCCCAATCTTCCGCCAAGGCCTGGCTACCGCGGACGTACCCGCTCCGCCGCGTGCGTAACCAGTTCCAGGCAGGCCATCAACAGACATTCCATCACGCGCGGTGCGACATCACGCTCCGGGCCGCCATGGAACGCGGCTGAGCAGCGCAAGTACTACAGCCACAAGGGCTTCCAAGCCCGCCCCACCTTTTTCGGGGTAATCCATCTTGTGCAGATGCCTGCAAAGAACGTCGAGGGCGTTTGCGGCATTGATAACGCGCCGCGTACTATCGCACCCGCGCTGAGAGGAAAACGCCGGGCGTTTGCGCCTGGCGTCCTGCGGTTGAACTTCGCCTGCGATAAATCGCAGGCGCGTCAGTCGCTACACTTCGCTGTACTGCAGACTTCGCAGCAAGCCCCGTTCAATGGTTGCGATCTGAGGGCCGTCAAGCCTGCTCGATGGGCCCAACCCCTCCATAAGGGGGTTGGCAATTGCCGTAACAACCTCCCCCCCCGGGCAGCCAGCCTCCAATGCCACCACCACCGCCGCCACCACCGCCACCACCGCCACCACCGGCTCCAGGTTGTCCAGCAGTGCTTCCATCATTCGATGAGTCCTGTGCACGTTGGCCGCAGGGCTTCTCAACGTGAATCATGGCGCGCCCGGTCATCATCATGATCCTTGTGGTGTAGCTCACGTTTCCTTTGAAGTAGTTGTTGCGCCAAACAGCGGCGCCAACAACTCTCTCTGCAGCTTCATCCAGCTTCTTGTTGAAGGCCGAGGCAAAAGGATCGCTGGCGCCTGCGGCGCGCTCCTTTGAGATGTCCTTGATATCAACTTTCAAGGGAGGAAGAGGCGGAATGGGTAGCTCCGAACAGGCAATTGCAATGCCGGCGCAGCATCCAACAGAAATCAGGCACAGCTTTACTGACGTTCTCAACGTTTGCTCCTTGCGTATGAAACGAGTCGCTACTCAGACGGTAGCGGTCGAGGATCGGGGACGAATTCGTTTCCGGTTCGTTCCCGGTGTATTGCATCCAGCGTTCTGCTGAGCTTCAGCGCTTCTGCTTCACCACGCATTCGCTGTTCAACGGTCAAGGGGGCTCTGAACATCATTTCCCTGGCCAGTGCCAGTGATGTATCTCCTCTCATCTCGGCGACTCGTGCAATTGCGTAGCCGGTGACCACATCACCTTGTGTGCTTCCCGCAAAGAACGACGCAGCAGACTGCAGCGCATAGAGATTGCCCTCGGCGCCTTTGATCAACAGTCGATCCAGGGCTTCGCGCTCCGGCAACGCCCGCGTGTCCAACATGACCTGGGCAACGATGTCCCCAGCGCTGGCTGCACTCCAAAGGATGCCGTCGGAGGCGCCGGTAAACGCCTCATGCTGTTCCTTGTTCGGGTATCCATGCCGGTCCAGCCAGTGCTGCTCCTGCAGGTTTGTGGCACCCCAAGGGTCATCGTCGAAGCCCATGCCTTGCCGCGTTGCGCGTGGCAAGGAAACACTTCCAGGTGCGACAGACTGATTCTTGTCGCCTCTCTGGTTACGTACTTCATCAACCGGGATCATGGGAGGGCTTTTGCTGTCCTGGGCAGCCCCCACGTTTGATCCATCTACTGCGCAGCCGGCTAAAGAGACCATGAGCACGCAGGTCAGCACCAGTAGGTGGACACTGCTGCTTGAACGCGTGAAACGATGGGTTTCATTCACTAGCTGTTCCCGAAGTTCTATTGACCGTTCGTGGCGACGGAAACTGATGCATGCCCCAGCCATCGTCAAGCTCGTTGTGTAGTAGGGAATATCTGACGCAGGCTGACCCGCATTTCACTTGAGCTGAATTGCGATTCTGTGCGTCGCTCAGTGGGACCTGAAGGCCGCTCGACGTTCGATCTTTGGTGGAATGCGTCAACGGCAGAGGTCGGCATGTCTAGAGGCCAGCGCTTGGAAGAATTCGAGCCACGCCGTAGTCACCAGCCGTGCAGGATGCTGCACGGCTGGCAGGCAGCTGTTGCGTCGACTGGCGCTGTAGCTCTACCGCGGCCGCACCCGCTCCGCGGCATGCGTACCCAGTTCCAGACAGGCCATCATCAGGCCCTCAATCACGCGCGGGCCGACATCATGCTCCGGGCCGCTGTTCTGGCGGCTGCGCTCGGCGGCGAGCATGACCTCATGCACGATGCGCAGCCCGGCCAGAGCGCAATCGCCATCGGCCAACTGGATGTGTCGGCCGATCGGCAGGTTCGGTTCGGGCCAGGGACGGCCATCGCTGCCGCAGCCTGCGCCGATGCGCTGCAGGTTGGCGATGAAACCGTGGGGATCAGGGGCAGCGTCTTCGGTGTTGGCCGGGTCGTTGTGGCCGCTACCAGGGAAGGGGACGTGTTTTGCGTTCATGGCGTGTGCTCCGTACAGAGAAGACGGCAGCGCCACCGGGAGAGGTGGCGGACGGTACGTGTCTGGAAGCCGGGAAACAGAAGTAAACCGGTGGACCCTTGGGTCCCCACGCACCGCCCGCCATGGAACGCGGACGATATGCCAGCCGGCGCCGCAACACGCGGCGCCGGCTGGCAAACGTTCCTTCTGTTGCACGGGCTTCCAGACCCGGCCACCCGTTTTCGGTGGCAATCCATCTTGTGCACGTGCCTGCGAGTAGCACCAAGGGCATCCGTGACAGCTATTAGAGCGCGCCGCAGTATTACATACGCCGGAGGCCATGAAATCCGCTATTTCACCTGCATTTTTCTGGCGTTGAAATTCGCGCGTGAGAAGGAAAGGATGCGTCACGCAGCGTGCCTCAATGCAGGTCATTCCCGACACGATCAATGAACGCACGAATGATGCGTCTTCTGGAATGACGCTTCTTCCCGGCGAATGAATTCAAGTGTTCTGGGAAAATTTCTGGCTGCCCACGTTGGCGGGAAGTCGAAGCTCGCATGGAGGGCGAGCGTCATGTCAGTCATCCAGGAATATGTGCTCGCAGATTGCATTCGCGAGCTTGTTCGATTCGTCGACCGGCAGACCTCCGGTGGTGCAGAGGATGCGCATGCTCCCGCGTTTTCATACCTCCTCACGCCCAAACAGTGCGATGACGTTGATCGAGTCTGTGACGAGAACGGCTGGTTACGGTTGAACTGCTACGCGGTCATGCACGATCCCGGTGAAATACGGCACGTTCTGGATGCCCGTAAGCAGAAAGATGGCCTGATGTGCTCCGAGATCGAAGAGCTTCTGGCCAAAGCGTACAGCCCGCGTAGCCTCATGAGATGCAATCCGCCCGGCGGCTCCGACGCTGCACCACGGCGAAGCGAGCAGCAGTCCGTCATGCTCAACGCGCACCAGAAGCTATACATCAGAGGTACGCCGTACTACGCGACGGCGGTACTGGAAATCCGTGTTTCTGGATTGGGCACGCCACGGCACATGCGCCTGTCACCAATACGCGGTAAAGATGAGCCCTGCCCATGTCCATTCGCAGGGAAGTCGAGCATGCAGAGCAAGATCCAGGTGACGTTGTACGGAGCGCTGGGCAGCAGTCCCGCGCTGCAGGTACCCGGCCTGGAAGGGCCGGTGGTCGCCATCCAGGAAGCCACCCTGCGGCAGCTGGTGTCCGATCTGTATACGGCCAGGTCCATGCTCAACCCCGAGCAGCTGGGTGAGGCCAGGCAGGAACTGGACCGCGTGGTGGAGCGCTGGGTGGACATCCACGAGACGCTGTTGCTGGACGTGGAAGTGCATGGCAGCCGATAGTCCGCTGAACCGCGCCCGCAGTTGCGGATGAAACAGTTGGCACCTGCCAAAACCCTGTGTTATCAATAGATCCCATGAGCGCAACCCACGCCAGCTTTTATTGGTATTACTTTCCGAAGCCCCCGGCGGAGGAAGGATTGCGCTCACCCTGAAGAAAGCTTCAGACGCATTCCCGAAAGCCGCCAGCGAACCTGGCGGCTTTTTTCATGTCGCCACGCTGCGGACCCCCAACGTTCCGTAGAGACCCCCCACCATGCCCCCGCACACCGACGACCTGCGTATCCGCACCATCGAACCGCTGACACCGCCTGCCCAGCTGCTGGCGATGCTGCCCTGTGATGACGAAGCCTCCGACACCGTCAGCGCCTCGCGCGCGGCACTGCACCAGATCCTGCATGGCCGCGACGACCGCCTGGCCGTGGTGGTCGGGCCGTGCTCGATCCACGACCCCAAGGCCGCCATCGAGTACGCGCAGCGCCTGAAGCCGCTGCGCGATGCGCTGGCCGGCGAGCTGGAAATCGTCATGCGCGTGTACTTCGAAAAGCCGCGCACCACGGTGGGCTGGAAGGGCCTGATCAACGATCCGGACCTGGATGGCAGCTTCAAGATCGACAAGGGCCTGCGTATCGCCCGCGGCCTGCTGCGCGACATCAACAAGCTCGGCCTGCCGGCCGGTGTCGAGTTCCTCGACGTGATCTCGCCGCAGTACATCGCCGACCTGGTGGCCTGGGGCGCGATCGGTGCACGCACCACCGAAAGCCAGGTGCATCGCGAGCTTGCGTCGGGCCTGTCGTGCCCGGTCGGTTTCAAGAACGGCACCGATGGCAACGTCAAGATCGCGGCCGATGCCGTGGGCGCGGCCTCGAACCCGCATCACTTCCTGTCGGTCACCAAGCAGGGCGGCACGGCCATCGTCTCCACCACCGGCAACCCGGACTGCCATGTGATCCTGCGTGGTGGCAAGCAGCCGAACTACGATGCGGCCAGCGTGGCCGATGCCTGCCAGGCACTGGCCAAGGCCAAGCTGCCGACGCGGCTGATGATCGATGCCAGCCACGCCAACAGCCTGAAGAACCATGAGAACCAGCCGAAGGTGATCGAAGACATCGCCACCCAGCTGGAAGACGGCGAGCAGCGCATCGTCGGTGTGATGGTTGAAAGCCATCTGGTCGGTGGCCGCCAGGAGCTGGTCGAAGGCCAGCCACTGGTCTACGGCCAGAGCATCACCGATGGCTGCATCGACTGGGACACCACCGTGACGGTGCTGGAGCGGCTCGCGGCTGCGGTGCGCGCCCGCCGCGAAGTGAAGGTGTCAGAAGCTGCCTGACGGCGGCACGTGTGTGGATGGCGGCCAGCGCCTGCGGGGGTGCGGCCGCGATCAGGGCCGGTCGGAGTTGGAGACCGGCCCGTCTGCACCGGCGATGCGCCTGGCGCTGTGCAACCTTGCCAGTGCCAGGTACATCGCCGGGGTGGGGTGGATCCCGGCGAAGGCGAGCTTCAATGCACTTCGTCGTGGTACACGAACTTGGGCATTTCCCAACGGTAGTGGATGGCCAGCAGGCGCACGGCGAACCCACCCCCCAGGCAGCACAGGATCGCCGTGGCATCGGCCACGCCCCAGTGCAGCAACAGCAGATACACCGCGCCGGTCAGCAGCGAGATGATCGCGTACAGCTCTTTCTGGAAGATCAGCGGTACCTCGTTGCAGAGGATGTCGCGCAGCACGCCGCCGAAGGCGCCGGTGAGCATGCCGGCGATCAGCACGATCGGCAGTGCATGGCCAGCCTCGCGCGCGATCGAGCAGCCGATCAGGGTGAAGGCAATCAGGCCCAGCCCGTCCAGCACCAGGAAAGTGCGGCGGAAGTGATGCATCCAGCGCGCCACCCAAGTGGCGATCAGCGCCGCGCACACGGTGAAGCCCAGGTACTCGGGATGCTTCACCCAGCCCAGTGGATAGTGGCCGAGCAGGATGTCGCGCAGCGAGCCGCCACCGAGGGCGGTGACACAGGCGATCATGACCACGCCGAACAGGTCCATGCGGCGGCGGCCTGCAGACAGGGCGCCGGTCATGGCTTCAGCGGAAATGGCGATCAGGTAGATGATGGACAGCAGCATGGACAGGCTCCGGACGCGGTGGGGCCGGCCATGCGCGACCACCGCCATTGCCTGCGCAATGACGGGATGACGATGACCGGTGCCGCTCCCGCTGTCCTTTTGCCTGAGAGTTCAGCGGCGTGAGCCGCGTGCCCCTTCGGCGGATCGTCCCGGGCATGCCCGGTGACCTCTCTCCAGCTCGGCGAGTCGAATGCATGGTTGGTGGGATTCCAGCCCACCGGCCTGAGCGATCATGGGAGCCTGCGCCTTCGGCGGGCGCCAGCGCGGCGCCTCTCTCCTGCATTCGGGCGGCAGTATATCCGCTGCAGTGCAGCACGGCATAATCCGGCCATGGTTTCTCCCTCCCGCCCGTGGTTCCTGTACCTGCTCGAATGCCGCGACGGCAGCTATTACGCCGGCATCAGCACCGACGTGCAGGCCCGCTTTGCTGCCCACCAGGCAGGCAAGGGGGCCCGATACACCCGGTCGCGGCCGCCACTGCGGGTCCTGGCGGTGCGTGAGTACCCGGACCGCGCAGCGGCCTCGCGCGCCGAATGGGAGCTCAAGCGGCAGCCGCGCGAACGCAAGCTGGCGTGGCTGCAGGCGCCGGCCGAGGCTGTTCTGTAGAGTCTGTAGAGCCGAGCCCATGCTCGGCTGCTGGACTCGGCGACAAGCATCAGCCGAGCATGGGCTCGGCTCTACAACAGCGCCGGTAGATCCACGCCATGCGTGGATGGGGCGCGTCCGGCCATGCCATGATCGCCCAGCCCTCAGCGCTGGAGACCCGGATGTCCACCGTTGCCCTGTTGTTCGCACTTTCCGCAGCAGCAAGCCCCGCCGCAGAGGCCGCCACGATCGCCGCCATCGAAGCGACCTGCCACGACTACGTCGACGGCCAGCTGGAAGCCGATCCGCAGCGCGTCGCCCGTTCCCTGCATCCGGACCTGGCCAAGCGCGCGGTGCTCGGTGATACACCCGACGAACGCCTTGGCCTGCGCCGGATGTCGAAGGAAGAACTGGTTGCGCTGACCAGGCAGGGTGCGTTGAAGACCCCGAAGGAGCAATGGGACCGCCGCTGCACGGTGCTGGACGTGACCGGCAACGCGGCTTCGGTACGGCTGGAAACTCCGTGGTTCGTCGACTACTTCCACATGGGCCGCTTCGGGCAGCGCTGGGTCATCGTCAACGCGCTGTGGTACCCGAAGCCGAAGGCGCCTTAGCGCAGAGGCAATCAGCACGAAGAGCAGATTCACGCCATGCGTGGATGACGTCACTGCGCTCGTTCACACCGTGCGCGGCGCTCAACTCTCCATCGAAACGCCAAGCACTTCGCCGTCCTCGTCGAACTCGACACTCAGCACATACTGCGAGACGTCGCCCGGCAGCGCGAAATCGACGTGCACCGATCCATCGCTTTCCCACGGTTCGCGCGCCTGCAGCAGGCCCAGCACCGCGCTGGCCGCCGGCGTGGCCGTTCCCAGTTGCTCACTCCAGTAATCGGCTTCGATCTCGTCCAGATGGTGCTGGATGAACAGGACGACGCTGTCCTCGCCTTCCTCGGTGCCCAGCAACTGTTCAAGGGCGGTGCGCGCACGCTTCTGCTGGGCGGTAGGGGTGGTCATGGCATTCCTTTGAGTGATGGTTGGGAGGCGGGGTCAGAGCCCTCTCCCGCGGAAAGGGATCCGACCCCAATGCAATTCAATCATCCACGCATGGCGTGGATCTACCGCTTCTGTCGCCGGTCTTCGCGGTCATCGCCGAAGATGATCCGCGCGCTGCGCTGGTAGCTCCAGTACGCCACCGCCCAGTTCAACAGCACCACGACGCGGTTGCGGAAACCGATCAGGAAGAACACGTGCGCGGCCAGCCAGAACCACCAGGCCAGCACGCCGGACAGCTGCAGCTTGCCCAGGTGCACGATCGCGGCCATGCGGCCGATGGTGGCCAGGTTGCCGAAGTCGGCGTACTTGAACGGCCCAGGTGCCGGCTTGTCGTGCAGGCGTGCGCGGATCGTTTCCGCCACGTACTTGCCCATCTGCTTGGCGGCCGGAGCCACGCCCGGTACCGGCTTGCCGTTGGCCTGGCTCAGTGCGGCCAGGTCGCCGGCCACGAACAGTTCGGGATGGCCGGGCAGGGTCAGGTCGGGCTGTACCTGCACGCGTCCGGCGCGGTCCAGCGGCACGTCCAGCGTGCGCGCCAGCGGCGAGGCGGCCACGCCGGCGGCCCAGACCACGGTGCGTGCGGGCACGAACTGGTCGCCCAGTTTGAAGCCCTGTCCATCGATGTGGCTCACCGGCGTGCCGGTCATCACTTCCACGCCCAGCTTTTCCAGCTGCCGGCGTGCCTTCAGCGATAGCACTTCGGGGAAGGTGGACAACACGCGCGGACCTGCCTCGACCAGCCGCACCTTGGCGCTGGCCGGATCGATGTGGCGGAATTCATTGCGCAGCGTATGCCGGGCGATTTCGGCGAGTGTACCGGCCAGCTCGACGCCGGTCGGGCCACCACCCACCACGGCAAAGCTCAGCCATGCAGCCTTCTTCGCCGGGTCCGGCTCGGCCTCGGCGCGCTCGAACGCCAGCAGCAGTTTGCGGCGCAGGGCGATGGCATCGTCCAGTGTCTTCAGGCCGGGCGCATCGTCGGCCCATTCGTCGTGGCCGAAGTAGGCGTGGGTGGCGCCGGTGGCCAGCAGCAGGCTGTCGTAATCCAGCGTGCTGCCATCGGCCATGCGCACCTGGCGGGCTTGCTTGTCGATGGCCACCACTTCGCCCAGCCGCACCTCCACGTTGCGCTGGTGGCCGAGGATGTGGCGCAGCGGTGCGGCGATATCCGGCGCAGACAGTCCCGCGGTGGCCACCTGGTACAGCAGCGGTTGGAACAGGTGGTGGTTGCGACGGTCGACCAGGGTGATGCGTATGCGTTCGCGGGCCAGCGCACGGGTGGCCCACAGGCCGGCGAAACCGCCGCCGACAACGACCAGGTGGGGGACGCGATCACGACTCATCGACTCACTCCAGGGGGGCATGGGGGAAGTGCCTGGCATCTTCGCACGGCCGCTCCTTGTCACGTCAGCGTGCATCCGGATCGGCGATACTCGGGTTCAGGCAATTGCCCGTGAGGAGTCCATGAGCGAACCGGAAAAGCGCATCGCCCTGTTGATCGACGCCGACAATGCGCCGGCCTCGAAGATTGACGAGGTCCTGGCCGAAGTCGCCCGTTATGGCGTGGCCAACGTCCGCCGTGCCTATGGCAACTGGAAGAGCCCACGGCTGAAAGGGTGGGAGGCGGTGCTGCACGAATACGCGATCCGGCCGATCCAGCAGTTCGCCTACAGCAAGGGCAAGAACGCGTCGGACATGGCGATGGTGATCGACGCGATGGATCTGCTGTACGCGCGCAACCTCGATGGCTTCGCGATCGTGTCCAGCGATGCCGATTTCACCCCGATGGTGATGCGCCTGCTGACAGATGGCGTGAAGGTCTATGGCTTCGGCGAAAAGAAAACGCCGGAACCCTTCGTCAACGCGTGCTCGAAGTTCACCTACCTCGAAGCGTTGGGCCAGACCCACGCCAGCGTGCAGGATGTGGAGCAGGCAGCGAACGAGCAATCATCGAACGGACAGGCACCCAGCGAGCAGGCCAGCAGCGATGATGCGCGCCCACGCAAGAGCGGCGCGGAAATGCGCAGCGACACGCGGCTGGTGAAGATGCTGCGCCGTGCGGTGTCCTCGGCCGAGGGCGAGGACGGGTGGTCGCACCTGGGGCCGGTCGGCAGCCAGATCGGTAACCAGGCCTCGTTTGATCCGCGCAACTACGGTTACGGGAAGCTCAGCGACCTGCTGGCCGCGATCGGCCTGTTCGAGTTGAAGAAGGACGGCAAGTCGTCCTATGTGCGCGCCCTGCCGAAGAAGAACCGGTAACGCGCGGCGACGCAGCGCCGCCAGGCTTCGTCCGGCGCTGACCGGAGGCGGATGTGGTAGCGCCGGGCCATGCCCGGCGGATGCCCAATGCAGTCATTGCGCACGCACACACCCGGCCCGATCAGGCGTATCGTTGCCGCTCGCATTGCCAGCCAGGAAATCCGCATGTTGAAGATCTGGGGTCGCCGCAATTCCAGCAACGTCCGCAAGGTGCTGTGGTGTGCCGAGGAAATCGGCCTGCCGTATGAGTCCATCGAAGTGGGTGGCAGCCACGGTGGCACGCAGTCGCCGGAGTACGTGGCGATGAACCCGAACGGGCTGGTGCCGGTGATCGAAGACCACGGCCTGCCGCTGTGGGAATCGAACACCATCGTGCGCTACCTCAGTGCGCGCTATTCGCTGGGCACGCTGTATGCCGAAGATCCGATGGAGCGCGCGCAGGCCGAAAAGTGGATGGACTGGAGCACCTCGCGGATGGCGCCGCTGTACTCCGAACTGATCTGGGGCATCATGCGCACCGCACCGGCCGACCGCGACGAGTCACGCATCAATGCGGCGATCGTGCGTGCCGGTGATTTCCTGGCGCTGCCCAACGCAACCCTGGCCACGCAGCCGTGGTTGTCAGGCGAGAAATTCGCCATGGGTGACATCGCGCTGGGCTCGTTGATCTACGCGTGGTTCGAGCTGCCGATCCAGCGCCCGGACCTGCCGCACCTGGCCGAGTGGTATGCGCGCCTGCGCGAACGCCCGGCGTACCAGCGCGGCGTGATGTCACCGATGACGTAACGGTGGATCCAACGTGGCACCTGTAGTGCCGAGCCATGCTCGGCACCCGCGCGCAAGCGCGGCTCCACACAAGGCAGGCACCCCTCAATACAGGTCGGTCGGATCCACATCCAGCGACCATCGCACCTTGCGTGCCTCCGGCAGCGCGTACAGCTGCGGCACCAGCTGTGCCAGCACCCCATGCAGCGGTGGCCGCTGCGCTGCCGACAACAGCAGCTGCGTGCGCTGGTAACCGGCACGCCTCGGCATCGGCGCCGGCATTGGCCCATAGGCCTCCACCACGTTCTGCTCGCCCAGCAGTTTGCGCGCAGCGAGCAGGAATGCGTTGGCGTGCTCGACCTGCTGTGCTTCGGCACGCATCAATGCCAGGTGCGCGAAGGGCGGGAACCCGGCTGCCTCGCGCTGGTTCAATTCGGCCTGCGCGAACGGGTGGTAGCCACCGTTCACCAGCGTCTCCAGCAGCGGATGACCCGGATGATGGGTCTGCAGCCACACTTCGCCCGGATCGCGCGCGCGACCGGCGCGGCCTGCTACCTGGATCAGCTGCTGCGCCAGTTTTTCGCTGGCGCGGAAATCGGCCGAGAACAGGCCTTCGTCGATGCCCACCACCACCACCAGCGTCAGCTTGGGCAGGTCGTGGCCCTTGGCCAGGATCTGCGTGCCGACCAGGATGCCGGGCTCGTCGCCCAGCTTGGCCAGCTGCTGCTCCAGCGCATCGCGCCGTGCGGTGGTGCCGCGGTCGATGCGCACCACCGGGAAATCGGCGAACGCACTGACCAGGTGTTCTTCCAGCCGCTCGGTGCCGATGCCCTGTGGCTGCAGCGCCAGGCTGCCACAGGCGGGGCAGGCCAATGGTGCCGGCTGCCGCGCACCGCAGTGATGGCATTGCAGGCGACGGCCACCGCCGTGCACGGTCATCGGTGCATCGCAGCGGTTGCAGGGTGCCGTCCAGCCGCAGTCGTGGCACAGCAGCACCGGCGCATAGCCGCGCCGGTTCTTGAACACCAGCACCTGCTGGCCACGCTGCAGGTGCTCGCCGATGCCAGCCAGCACGTCGGCGGAAAGGCCATCGCGCAGCGGACGCTTGCGCACATCGAGGATGCGCACGCGCGGCGGTTGGGCATCACCGGCACGCTGCTTCAGGCGCAGGTGCGCATAGCGGCCGGCGTAGGCGTTGTGCAGGGTTTCCAATGAGGGCGTGGCGCTGCCCAGCAGTACTGGAATGCCCTGCGCCTTGGCCCGCACCAGGGCGAAATCGCGCGCGTGGTAGCGGATGCCGTCCTGCTGCTTGTAGCTGCCGTCATGCTCTTCGTCGACGATCAGCAGGCCGGGCTGCGGCAGCGGGATGAACACCGCCGAACGCGTACCCACGATCACCCGTGCTTCGCCGCGTGAGGCCGCGGCCCAGACCCGCGCGCGCTCGTTGTCGGTCAGCCCCGAGTGCAGCGCGTGCACCGCAATGCCGAGACGGCCGCGGAAGCGGGCCAGGGTCTGCGGGGTCAGGCCGATCTCGGGCACCAGCACCAGCGCCTGCCTGCCCTGCGCCAGGCAATGGATGATTGCCTGCAGGTAGACCTCGGTCTTGCCGCTGCCGGTCACCCCGTCCAGCAGGAATGCCTGGAAGCTTTCGGCGGCGGTAATCGCGGCCACGGCCTCGGCCTGCTCCGCATTGAGGGTGGGGCCGGGCAGGGGCTGAGCGTGCTGCGGCGCCACGCTCAGGGCGATGCGCTCGGCCAGGTCGCGCTTGCCCAAGCTGCGTGCGGCCCCCCGCCAGTCCTGCATGCGCGCGGACAGGACATCCTCGTCCACCACCGCGTCGGCCAGCAGCTCGGCCAATTGCCGTGGTCGGCTGCCGGCGCGCAGCTTTTCGCGCTGGGCGTGGCCCTCCAGTGTCAGCTGCCAGCCCCAGTGATGGGTGTCGGGCAGCGGTTCGCCGTGCCGCAGCGGGCCGGGCAGGGCGGTGCTCAGCACCTCGCCCAGGGGGGCGTGGGTATAGCGGGCCAGCCACTGCAGGCTCTGCCACAGCTCGCCCTGCAGCAGCGGCGCCGTGTCACACCAGGCCAGTGCCTGGCGCAGCCCCTGGCTGTCCTCGGCCTGCCCGTGGCCGGCCACCACGCCGATCAGTTCGCGGTTGCCGAACGGCACCTTCAGCCGGCAGCCGACTGCCACCGTCGGGCCCTCGCCCTGCGGCGGCAGGTAATCGAACAGGCGCGGCAGGGGAACGGGCAGGGCGACCTGCAGGGTCGGGACAGGGCCGGATTCAGGGGCGAGCATCGGCTCAGTGTAACGGCCCGTGCGAGGGCGCATGGCAGAGGCAGATGCGACCGGCATGCCCTCCAGCGAATCATAAATGTCACCTAAATATCGGTGTCTATTGGAGATTCAGTCTTATCCACATCTTCTGTGGATAAGTCTGTGCGTTAGCGGCTCATGGCGCCGCATGAGGCTGATGGCGACGGCCTCACGCTTGGGTTGGTCAAAAAATAGCCACACTTTAAATTCCATGAAAATCAATAGCTTAAGTGTGAAACATTGCTGAAACAGGGTGAATTCAGCCATTCATCGAGGAATCGCCCGGTTCCCGCGTGATGCTGTGCACAACCTGCAGCATGAAGTGTCTGGAATCGCAAGTCCTGCCGGGCGGCGATGGGCTGCCGCTATCATGCCGGCAGACCTTTGGAGTGACCGATGACGGCTGTGCCCGCCCCTGTTTCCTCGACCGCGGCCGGCGCGCTGTCGGCATTTCTGCGTGGCGTCGAACGCCGTGCCCTGGTCGTGGCCGAACTGCAGTGCGGCGACCCCGCCCGCGCCGAACAAACGCTGGTGGCGGTGATGCGCGCCTTCGCCGCCGTCGCCAGCGACCTGCCGATGGCGCAGTGGCCCGGCCGCTTCTGGACCTTGCTGGGCCAGCGCCAGGCGCTGCGCGAGCCGACCACCGGTCAGTGGCCGCCGTCGCTTGCTGCGTTGGCCGACATGGCACCCCTGCCGCGGCTGGCTCTGCTGCTGCGGGTGGGCGGCAGCCTGGATGAGGGCATCGCCACCCGCGTTCTGGATGTCGACGAGGAGGGCTACCAGCGCCTGCTGGCCACGGCCTGCCCACGCGATGCCGATGGCCAGCCCGATGCCGCCGCATGGCGGACGCTGGCCGAACAGGTGCAGTTGCGTATCCGCGACCTGCCGGCCAAGCGTCTGCAGCAGCTGGCGCAACCGTCCGCGCCAGCGGCCAACAACCAGGCGCCTGCTTCCAGCTGGCGTGCGCCGCCGCGCGACGAACGCGTGCCTGCCAGCGGCAAGCGTCGCCGCCCCAGTGCCAAGCCGCGCTGGCGTGGCCCGGTGATCCTGTTGATCACCGTGGCGGTGTTGCTGCTGGCTGCGTTGGGCTGGCGCCATTGGCAGGGCCGCGCGTTGACGGCCGATGGCCCCTTGCCCGAGGGCGTGGTGGGTGAGGCCGGGCCGGTCACCGTCGAGGCGCTGCCCGCCAGCGATGTCCGCCCCGCTGCAGGCGGCGATGCGCAGGCCAGCGAAGATGCCGCCATGCTGGCCGACCGCGACTACCCGCTGCTGGCCGAGGCCGACATGCATGCCTGGAGTGCTGCCGGTGGCCCGTTGCCGGTGGACGAATCACAACCCAAGCCGACCCGCCCGGAACCGGTCGGCGCAGCGCTGGAAACCTCTGCTGCCGATGAATAAGCTCCCCTTCGCCGGCCTGCTGCTGGCCTTGCCGCTGTCGCTGGCAGCTGCTCCGCAATCGTTGAACGTGCCGCTGCCTGCGCCGTCGGCCACGACGTCGGCGGTCGCGCCCACCGCAGCGGCGGCATTCGCGCAACTCGATCCCGCCCAGCAACGTCAGCGTCGCAGCGACTACGCCGCGTGGCGGGCCCTGCCAGAGGGTGAGCGCGAACGCATCCGTCAGGCCGCCAGCCGTTTCGCCGCCCTGCCGGCCGATCAGCAGCAGCGCCTGCGCACGCAGTTCCTGGCACAGGACCAGGCTTTCCGCGAAGGCTGGCGTCTGGGCCCGCAACTGGGCGCTGAGTTCCCCAAGCTGCACGGCCTGTTCGGTTTCGTGCCGCCGCAACAGCGTGACGCGGTCCTTGCCGTGCTGCGCCAGCTGAGCCCTGCGCAGTTGGCACAGTTGGCCCTGGTCGCGCAGCGCACGCCGCCGCAGGAACGCGACAGCGTGCGCAGCGCATTCCTCACCGTCCCCGCCGCCGAACGCGACACCTGGCTCAAGCGCCAGGCCGGCCAATAAGCGAAAAGGGGACGGAGGCAATTAAGTCGTTTCTGGCCCGATCGTGCCGGATGCGACTTAATTGCCTCCGTACCCTTTATGGGGCAGTCATGGGAATGACCGTCCAGCGCGCGTAAGATGGCCGGCCGCAACCCGGTGCCTGTGCCCTTCGCGCGCAACCGTAGTTCGCGTCAAGCACCTTATGTCTACTGCAACCTCCACGCCGCGCTTCAGCAAGGAAGTCGGCGCTACCGGTCTGCTTGCCCTGCCGCTTGTGCTCGGGCACGTCTCCACCGGACTGATCTCCTTCGTCGACAACGTGATTGCCGGCCACCATGCGACTTCCACCCTGGCCGCAGTGACCATCGGCACTGCGCTGCTGTGGCTGCCGATGCTGATCCCGATCGGTACGCTGATCTCACTGACCGCCTCGGTGTCGCAGCTGCATGGCGCCGGCCGTGAGCGCGAGATCGGCCCGCTGTTCCGGCAGGCGTTGTGGCTGGCGCTGGGCCTTGGCCTGATCATGTTCACCTTCCTCACCGTGGTGCCGCCGCTGCTGCCGGCCTTCGGCATCGCCCCGGACATCGTGCCCGGCGCAACGGCGTTCCTGCATGCGGTGCGCTGGGGGGGACCGGCGCTGACGCTGTACTTCTGCATGCGCTATCTCAGTGAAGGCATGCATTGGACGCTGCCGACCATGCTGCTCGGTTTTGGCGGCCTGCTGGTGCTTGCGCCGATGGGCTACGTGCTGGCCAACGGCAAGCTGGGCTTCCCGGAAATGGGCGCCGAAGGCCTGGGCATCGCCTCGGCGGTGATGATGTGGCTGCAGGCGATCGCCTTTGGTACCTACCTGTGGTTCACCAAGCGCTTTGCCCACCTGCAGCTGTTCTCGCATTTCGAGGGACCGCGCTGGTCAGCGATCTGGGACCTGCTGCGCACCGGCCTGCCGATCGGCATCACCGTGCTGATGGAAGGTGGCCTGTTCATCGTCACCGCACTGTTGATTGGTCGCCTGGGCGCCAATGAAGCGGCCGCGCACCAGATCGCGATCAACGTGGCGCAGCTGTGCTTCATGATCCCGATGGGCGTGGCCGAGGCGACCACCGTGCGTGTCGGTCATGCGGTCGGCCGTGGCGATGGCTTCGGCGTGCGCCGTGCGGCGTGGGCCGGCTACGCGATCATCATGGGTACGCAGACGCTGTCGGCGGCAGCGCTGCTGTTCGGCCACGACGCCATCGTCGGCGTCTACACCAACGACCTGGCCGTGGCCGGGCTGGCCTCGACTCTGCTGCTGTACGCGGCCACCTTCCAGTTCCCCGATGGCATCCAGGTGCTGTCGGCCGGCGCGCTGCGCGGACTGAAGGACACCCGCGTGCCGATGTTCATCGCCATGTTCGCCTATTGGGGCCTGGGCATGCCGCTGGGCGCCGGGCTCGGCCTCGGCCTGGGCATGGGCCCGCAGGGCATGTGGATCGGCCTGATCGTCGGCCTGACCGCGGCGGCAATCCTGATGGGCTGGCGCCTGAGCCGCAGCAGCAAGCGCATCGGCCAGTCCACGTTGGCCTGACATCACGCCGGTCCAGGGAGACCGTGACCGGCGATCCCCTGACTTGTGTCCGATGCTGCCTCACGCGGCACCGGCTATGCTGTCACCACGGCAAGAAGCCATCCGGAGTGCTCCATGAACCAACCCGTGCCGCCGCTGCCCCCGGCGAACCGCAATCCAGTCGCCAGCTTCTTCATCGGGCTGTGGGACGTGATGAATTTCACCCGCCGGTTGATCCTCAACCTGGTGTTCTTCGGCCTGTTGCTGCTGGTGCTGGTGATGTTCATCGTCGCTGCGGGCATGGGCGCTGGTGCCAGCAAGGCGCTGCAGGACCGCACCACCCTGGTGATCGCGCCGGAAGGCCGCCTGGTCGAGCAGTACAGTGCCGATCCGGTCAGCCGCGCGCTGGCCAAGGCCGTCGGTGACAACGGTGCCGAGGAAGTGCAGCTGCGCGATCTGATCCGGGTGATCGAGAGCGCGCGCGACGACAAGAAGATCGAGCGGGTGGTGCTGGAACTGGACAAGCTGCAGCCGTCCGGTTTCGCCTCGCTGCGCGAAGTGTCCGCTGCGCTGCAGGAACTGCGCGCTTCGGGCAAGCAGCTGGTGGCCTTCAGCGAAAGCATGGGGCAGTCGCAGTACCTGTTGGCCGCGCAGGCCGACGAGGTCTACCTGGACCCGATGGGTTCGGTGGTGCTGGAAGGCCTGGGCCGCTACCGCCAGTACTTCCGCACCGGCCTGCAGGACAAGCTGGGCGTGGACGTGCACCTGTTCAAGGTGGGCGAGTACAAGTCGGCCGCCGAGCCGTATGTGCTCGACGCGGCGTCGCCGGCCTCCAAGGAAGCCGATCTGTTCTGGATGAACGATGTGTGGCAGCGCTACCTCGGCGATATCGCCAAGGCCCGCCGCCTGGATCCGGCGCAGCTGGCGGCCGGCATCGATACCCTGCCTGAAGGTGTGGCTGCCGCTGGCGGCGACCTGGCCAAGTTCGCCCTGCAGCAGAAGCTGGTGACCGCGCTGAAGACCCGCGAGGAATTCGAGGATCTGATGATCGAGCGCGGCGTGGCTGATGACGACGCCGACGGTGGTTTCCGCAACATCGATTTCGGCACCTACATGGCCCAGCTCGATGCGCGCCGCAACCCGGTTGATTCGCGTCCGCAGGTCGCGGTGGTGGTGGCCTCCGGTGAAATCAGCGGCGGTGATCTGCCGGCCGGCCGCATCGGTGGTGAATCGACCTCGGCGCTGCTGCGCGCGGCGCGCGACGATGACGACGTCAAGGCCGTGGTGCTGCGCGTGGATTCGCCCGGTGGCGAGGTCTACGCCTCCGAGCAGATCCGTCGCGAAGTGGTGGCCCTGCAGGCCGCCGGCAAGCCGGTAGTGGTGTCCATGGGCGACCTCGCTGCGTCCGGTGGTTACTGGATCAGCATGAACGCCGATCGCATCTACGCTGATCCATCGACCATCACCGGTTCGATTGGCATCTTCGGCATGATCCCGAACTTCAGCCGTGCGCTGGACAAGTTCGGCGTGCACACCGATGGCGTCGGCACCACCCGTTTCGCCGGTGCCTTCGATGTCACCCGGCCGATGGACCCGGCGGTGGGCCAGGTCATCCAGTCGGTGATCAACAAGGGCTATGCCGATTTCACCGGGCGTGTCGCCGAGGCCCGCAAGAAGCCAGTCGAGGCGATCGATGAAGTCGCCCGTGGGCGTGTCTGGAGCGGTGCGCAGGCCAAGGAGCGCGGTCTGGTCGATGCGTTCGGTGGCCTGAAGGACGCCGTGGCTGACGCTGCCGGTCGGGCCAAGCTGGGTGCGACCGACAAGTACCGTGTGCGTTACATCGAGAAGGCGGCGACGCCGTTCGCGCAGTTCGTCAGCGGCTTCGCTGGCAGCCACGCCGGCGCCTGGATGCTGGCCGATTCCGGCGTGGGCCGGATGATGCTGGCGCGCACGATGCCGGAAATCGATACGCAGCTGCGCTTCGTTGAAAACGCGGCCCGCGAGAAGGGCAACGGTGCACCGGTGAAGTCGCTGGCGTACTGCTTCTGCGGATTCTGACAACCCATCCACGCATGGCGTGGATCTACCAGGAATGTCCACGCATGCCCTGGATCTACTGAACGCACAACGCCCGGCCTTGGCCGGGCGTTGTTGCATGCGGGGATCTACTGCGCGTCGGCCTCTGCCTTGCGCTCGCGTTCGGCCGCCTCGTCCATGGTCTTGTGCACGCCTTTGGCGCGGTCCAGGGGTTGATTGACTGCCTTGGCCAATGCCTGCGGTTCCGGTGGTCGTTCCGGATTCGGCGGTGCAGGGCGCTGGCACCCGGCCAGCACGACGGCCGACAGCAGGATGGGAATCAGGACGCGCATGGCAGCTCTCCACGAGGGATGTGGGGCAAGTGTCGCATCACGGACGGGGGACGACCGTGAGCGCGTATCCTTGCCACATCGAAACACAGTGGGCGCGGCCCCGGAGGACATATGACCCAGCAACGGTGGCGCCTGGATGGGCAGACGGCCCTGATCACCGGTGCCAGCGCCGGTATCGGCCTGGCGATCGCGCATGAACTGGCCGGTCTCGGCGCCGATCTGATGATCGTCGGCCGCGACCTGGATATGCTGGAGAGTGCCCGTGACGAACTGCTGGATGTATATCCGCAGCACCAGGTGCACGCATTGGCCGCCGATGTGTCCGACGACGAAGACCGCCGGCAGATCCTGGACTGGGTCGAGGACCACGCCGATGGCGTGCACATCCTGGTCAACAATGCCGGTGGCAACATCACCAAGCCCGCCACGGAGTACTCCGAAGACGAGTGGCGTGGCATTTTCGAAACCAATCTGTTCTCGGCGTTCGAACTGTCGCGCTATGCGCATCCGTTGCTCGCGCGCCACGCGTCATCGGCCATCGTCAACGTTGGCAGCGTGTCCGGCCTGACCCATGTGCGCAGTGGCGTGGTCTATGGCATGACCAAGGCGGCGATGCACCAGATGACCCGCAACCTCGCGGTGGAGTGGGCCGAGGATGGCATCCGGGTCAATGCGGTGGCGCCGTGGTACATCCGCACCCGTCGCACCTCCGGCCCGCTGTCCGATACCGACTACTACGAAGAAGTGATCGGACGCACGCCGATGCGGCGCATCGGTGAGCCGGAAGAAGTGGCGTCGGCGGTGGGCTTCCTGTGCCTGCCGGCGTCGAGCTATGTCACCGGCGAATGCATCGCGGTGGATGGCGGCTTCCTGCGCTATGGGTTCTGATCGCGGCTGATCACTGCGGATGAAGGATCCGCGCGCTGCGTGAATGCCTCACTGCGGCACCGGGCAATTGCTGGCTTCCAGCACGGCCTGCAGGCGCTCGCGTTCGCCACGCGCCGTCGGCTGATTCTCCGGTGCGGCGAACCGCTCGCGACCCCGTGCATCGCGGAAGCGCTGCTGCCAGCTACCACAGCGCTGTGCTTCGGCAACTTCGGTGCAGCGGTCGCGGACCACTTCGCAACTGGCGGCGTTGACCGGTGTTGCCCCGCCCAGGCCCTGTATGTTCAACAGTTCGCAGCGACCTGGCGCAGCCTCGTACTCATGCAGGTAGGAACCGCCCTGCGTGTCAACGCACTGGAAGATCGCCGGTAACGGAGGCTTTGGTGGCGCGTCCTTGTCCGTCGCAGCGCCATCACCGCGTTGGTGCAGCGTCGCGCTGTCGAGGATGGTGTCTCCCTCTGCGCTGTCGACCATGCGGGCTTCCATGATCGGACGTTCCTCACCGGCGCGCGGGCTGGCCGACGCGGCGGTGGGCGCGCTGGGCGTTGAGGTGGGGGGAGATACAGGCAAGGCCCGGGGACTGGGGGGCGGAACTTCCGGTGTGGCAGCGACGGGCGCCGCCCGAGCCGGATCGGCCACCCGCTGCACGCGCTGCGTGCTGCCGTCGGGACAGGGCATGCGCTGGATGGTCTGCACGTCGCTGGCTGAGGTGCAGCGGTAGATCACCATGTCATCGGCCAACGCGTTGCCGGGCAACAGGCCGATGGCCAGCCAGATCAGTCTTCTCATGCGAGCAGCCTACAGCCGTGGCCCATGCCCTGGTAGCTGCCAACCCTGGTTGGCACCGCTGTCTGCCAGGGCGCAGGGCTCACATGCCCTGGTAGTTGCCAACCTTGGTTGGCACCGCTGTCTGCCAGTGCCCACCAAGGTGGGAAGCTACCAAAGCGCGCGGCACAGCGCTCAGCGCAGGGCTCAGCGGCCGCAGTCCTGCGCCAGCCGGGCATCGATGCCACGCTGCTCGTTGCTGATCGCGGTGCGCTCGCTCTGCAGTGCGCTGTTGTAGCGCCGGTCCAGTTCCCAGCGACGATCACGCAGGCGTGCGCACACTTCCTGCGGGGGCAGGGCGTGGCAGGTATCGCGGACCAGGATGTTGCCGGCAGGCACGTTGACACCGACGCCCACTGACGGCGGGCGATACACCGGCGGCCCGCCGCCGATGGGGGCACCGATGGTGCTGCCGCTACCGGCCGGGCGCGGCCCTGGATGCGGTCCGGGTCGCCCGCCGCCAGGATGACCATGCGGATACCAGACCGTGGTCCACAGCGGTACCCAGCGCGGATTCCCTTCGTTGTTGTCGCTGGTGTAGCGGTCGCCGTCTTCACTCACGCATTCGTACATCGGCTGTGGCGGCTGGATGTAGACATGGCGCACCTCGCGCTCGCGCATCGGCGATGTCTGCGCCGGTGCGGGCACTGCGGCATCGGTGCTGACCACTCGCGGCGGCGGATCGCGTGGACGTTGCAGGTCGCGCACTTCCTGGCGGCCGGCCGTGCAGGGCTTGTCCTGCAGGGCGACGGCACCATTGCTGCCGACGCAGCGGTAGACCCGCACGTCGTCAGCGGCAAGTGCCGGCAACGGCAGCAGCAGGGCCAGGCACAGGACAGGGCGCAGCAGGGTCATGGGCGCAGCGTGCGCGATCGGCAACGCCGACGCAATCAGCCTGTCAGGAGCGCAGTACGTTGCCACTGAGCGCGTCGCGGATCGGCGTGGGTTGGGCCAGGCCGCCGGTCTGCCCATCGAGGATGCCGTCGAGCAGGCGCAGCAGGCGCGGGTCCAACTCTTCACGGCTGCGCGCAGGTGGCTCGCCGGCAAGGTTGGCGCTGGTGGAGACCAGAGGACCACCCCAGGCCTGGCACAGTGCCGCGACCAAGGGGTGGGCGCTGATCCGTACCGCGATGCCGTTGTGTTCGCCGGTGATCCAGCCGGGGGCGCGTGCGCCGGCGGGCAGGATCCAGGTGTTGGCGCCGGGCCAGCTGGCGAGCACCGCGCGCTGGCGTGCATCGGGCAGCGCCTGCAGGCGCACCCAGTCCTGCAGCTGCGACAGTTCCGCGGCCACGAGGATCATGCCTTTCTCGATCGGGCGCTGCTTCAGCCGCAGCAGCAGGTGCACTGCTGCCTCATGCGAAGGGTCGCACCCCAGGCCCCAGACGGCTTCGGTCGGGTAGGCGATCACCCCGCCACTGCGAAGCGTGGCGACTGCGGTGTCCAGTGTGAGTTCTTTCATGGCGGCGACCGGGCCCGGCGTGGGCTTTCATTATCCCCCCCGCTGCGTGCAGAACGGGTGGAACAGTGGGTGCGGACCTTGGTCCGCACACTTTGGCAGATCATCCACGCATGGCGTGGATCTACTTGGCGGCTTTCTTGGCCGGGGCCTTCTTCACCGCTTTCTTGGCGGCCTTCTTCGCCGCCTTCTTTGCCGGCGCCTTCTTGGCAGCGGCCTTCTTCGGCGCGGCTTCCTTCTTCACTGCCGCTTTCTTCGCCGGGGTCTTCTTCGCGGCGGCCTTCTTGGCGCCGAAGCCCTTGCGCACCGGCTTGCCGGTCTCTTCCATCAGCTGCTGCACTTCGGCCAGGGTCAGCGATGCCGGCTCACGATCCTTGGGGATCTTGCCGTTCATCTTGCCGTCGCTGATGTACGGGCCGAAGCGGCCGTTCAGCACCTGGATGTCGCTGCCCTCGAACTCCTTGATGATCCGGTTGCGCGCGATTTCTTCCTTCTCTTCGATCAGGAACACGGCGCGGGCCAGGTCGATGGTGTACGGGTCGTCTTCCTTCTTCAGCGAGGCGTAGGTGCTGCCACGCTTGGCGAACGGTCCGAAGCGGCCGATGCCGACGCTGACGTCCTCGCCCTTGTCCTCACCCAGCGCGCGCGGCATCAGGAACAGCTCCAGCGCGTCTTCCAGGGAAATGGTGTGCATCGACTGGCCCGGCCGCAGGGAAGCGAACTTGGGCTTGTCCTCGGCATCCTCGGCCGTGCTGCCGATGGCTGCGTAAGGCCCGAACCGGCCCAGGCGCACGCTGACCGGCTTGCCGGTCTTCGGGTCGGTACCCAGTTCGCGCGCACCACTGGCCTCGGCACGGTCGACCGATTCCTTCTTGTCTTCGACCAGTTCCTTGAACGGGCCCCAGAAGCGCGACATCAGCGGAATCCACTCTTCCTCGCCGCGCGAGACGGCATCGAGCTCGTCTTCCAGCTTGGCGGTGAAGTCGTAGTCGACGTACTGGGTGAAGTGGCTGGACAGGAACTTGGACACCGCACGGCCGACATCGGACGGACGGAAGCTGCGGCCTTCCATTTCCACGTACTTGCGGAACAGCAGGGTCTGGATGATCGAGGCGTAGGTCGAAGGACGGCCGATGCCATATTCTTCCAGCGCCTTCACCAGCGCCGCTTCGGTGAAGCGCGGCGGCGGTTGGGTGAAGTGCTGGTCGGCCACGATGCGTTCCAGCGGCACGCGGTCGCCCGGCTTCATCGCCGGCAGCTTGCGGCCTTCGTCGTCATCCTCGGCGCTCTTGCTGTCCTTGCCTTCTTCGTACACGGCCAGGAAGCCGGGCACGACCACCGTGGTGCCGCTGGCGCGGAACACGTGTTCGCTGCCGGCCGACAGATCCACGCTGACGGTGTTGAGCGTGGCCGGAATCATCTGGCAGGCCACTGCACGCTTCCAGATCAGCTCGTACAGCTTGCGCTCGTCGTCGGTCAGGAAACGCGCGACCTGGGCCGGGGTGCGCAGTGCCGAGGTCGGACGCACCGCTTCGTGCGCTTCCTGGGCGTTCTTGGACTTGGTCTGGTAGGTGTTGGGTTGGTCGGGCAGCGAGGCGATGCCGTAGTCACGGGCGATCACGTCGCGGATTTCGGCCAGCGCGTCCTGCGACAGGTTCACCGAGTCGGTACGCATGTACGAGATCAGGCCGACCGTGCCTTCGTCGCCGCCGATGTCCACGCCTTCGTACAGCTTCTGCGCGACCTGCATGGTCTTGCGGGTGGTGAAGCCCAGCTTGCGCGAGGCTTCCTGCTGCAGCGTGGAGGTGGTGAACGGCGGCGCGGGGCGGCGCTTGCGCTCCTTGCTGGCCACGTCGGTGACATGCAGGGCGCCCTGTGCGGCCTGCTGGATGCGCAGGCGGGCGGCCTCGGCGGTGTCGCCGTCGGTGACGGTGAACTGCTCGAACTTCTGGCCGTCCAGCTTGACCAGCTTGGCGTTGAAGTGCTGCGAGGGGTGCGCGCACTCGGCGGCGATCGACCAGTACTCGCGGGCGATGAAGGCTTCGATCTCTTCCTCGCGCTCGACGATCATGCGCAGCGCCGGGCTCTGCACGCGGCCGGCGGACAGGCCGCGCTGGACCTTGCGCCACAGCACCGGCGACAGGTTGAAGCCGACCAGGTAGTCCAGCGCGCGGCGCGCCTGCTGGGCATCGACCAGGTCGCTGGCAATCTCGCGCGGCTGGCTGATGGCTTCCTTGATCGCGCGCGGGGTGATCTCGGTGAAGACCACGCGCTGCATCGGCTTGTCCTTGACCAGCCCGCGCTCCTTCAGGATCTCGGCGATATGCCAGCTGATCGCTTCACCCTCGCGATCCGGGTCGGTCGCCAGCAGGATGTCGTCGGCGCCCTTTGCGGCCTTGGCGATCGCATCGACATGCTTTTCGTTCTTCTCGATCACGTCGTAATGCATGGCGAACCCGTTGTCCGGGTCAACCGCGCCTTCCTTCGGGATCAGGTCACGCACGTGCCCATACGAGGCCAGGACCGTGTAGTCCTTGCCGAGGTATTTGTTGATCGTCTTGGCTTTGGCCGGCGATTCAACGATGAGCAGGTGCTTGGGCATGGCAGCAGGGTCTGTGGGTAAGCCGCGGGGAAGGGCCGCTAGGGTGGAGCAAACGGCCGCATTAGTGAAGCGGCCACGGGCAAATCAATAAACTGAACGCCCGGGACTGTGCCGGGCGTTCAGGTTTCACCTTATTAGAGGAATCACGCCCGGCCTGCCGTTGTCAAGCAGGGAGGCGTGAGGATGGCCGTCCGCGACGGCGCATTGGCCCTCGATCCCGGATCACGACGCCATGTTGGCGATGACGCCGACGGCGAGGATGATCGCGGCGAAACCGGCCAGCATCAGCAGGCCGCCCAGCACCAGGATCACGATGGTCACCGTGCCCAGCTCGCGGCGCTGCAGCTGCGGCTGGTCGGTGTAGGCCCAGCGGTCGACCACCACGGTGTCGCAGATCAGGTCATGCAGGCCCTGCTTGCGCTCGGTGAAGGCAGCCATCAGGTAGCCGATGCACAGGGTCAGGCCGCTGAGGATGGTCGCGAAGTAGCGGCCGATGCTGCGGCCCAGGGTCAGGCGATCACCGTTGCCGCGCACGACCTTGATGCCGATGGCCATCTTGCCGAGGGTGGCGCCGCCACGGGATGCATGGAACCAGCCGTAGTAGGCGGCGGCGATGAACAGGCCAGCCAGACCACTGATCAGCTGGGTGACCACTTCCACCGCGGTTTCGCCGCTGCCGGTGGCGCCCATGCCGGCACCGAGCACGAAGCCCAGTATGCCGCCGACCACGCCGCTGGGAATCAGCAGGACGAAATAGTCGATCAGGTAGGCGGCAAAGCGCTTCCAGAAGCCGGCGTAGACCACTTCGCCGCCCTGCACCGGCTGCGAATAGTCACCGCCGCCCGCGCCGGGCGCGGTGTACGGCGAGCTGCTGAGGGCGCCGGTGCCCGGCAGGGGCGCGGTGCCGTTGTCGATCGCGGCGTAGTCGTTGCGCAGGTCGAAGCCACCGGTGGCGTTGGACGTGCTGGCATCGGCCAGGGTCTGCAGGCCCAGTTCGTCCACCATCTGCCGCAGCGGCGCCCACTGTCCCATGCCTTCGCGCCAGACCAGGGTGTCCAGATTCAACTGGCCGCGCTGGAAACGCTGGCGGATCTCGGTGACCTCCAGCGGTCCCTGGCGTTGCTGTCCTTCGGCGTAGTACCACTCAGTCATTGCATGTCCCCTGTTGGGTCGTCCTTGGTGGGTTGCCCGGTGCGCGGCTCAGCCGCGGCATTGCGTGGGCAGATACTTGTCGTCGCTTTCGCCGCTGCATTCCCAGCGTCCGCTGTCGCGGTCGTACTCGAGCCACAGCAGGTCGCCATCCTGGCTCTTGCCCGGAAACGCCAGCGTCGCTTCGATACCGCAGTGGCCATTGTTGAAGCGGCCGATATGCACGGCCGACAGGCCCTGGCCCGCGAATTCGTCCACGGCCGGGAAACCGGCGTCGTTGGCGCCCGGGCAACGGCCCTGGTCATCGGCGAAATGCTGGACCTTGTCCTTCAGCGGCTGCAGTGCGGTGATCGCGCCAGCGACCTTGGCCTTGACGGTGTAGTCGTTGTAGGCCGGCAGGGCGATAGCCGCCAGGATGGCCAGGATCGGTACCACCACCAGCAGTGCAACGCCGCCGATGATGGCGGTCAACGCGCAGCCGGACAGGCCCTTCTTCGCGACCGGCGCGGCATCCATCGGCGTGGTCGCGTACGGAGAGGCAGGTGGCAGGGTGGGCGGCAATGGGGCGACAGGCGGCGGCGGTGCCGCAGTTGCGGGTGCATCGACGGCGGGCACGATCAGGCCCAGTTCGTCGACCACATTGCGCAACGGCTGCCATTGCGGCAAGCCGTCGCGCCATACCAAGGTGTCCAGGGTGATCTGGTTGCTACGGAACAGCTCGATCAACTGTTCCGAGGGCAACGGGCCTTGCTGGCGGTTGCCTTCGGCATGGAACCACTCACTCACGGGGGACGCTCCTGAATGCGCACGGCCCCCAAGTGTACGGTCAGTGCAGGGGTTCTGGCTCGTCCACGAACATCTGCGTTTCCATCCAGGCGTAGGCCGCCTCGGCGCCGGGCTGGTTGAACAGCACCATCAGCACGACCCATTTCAGGTCGTCCAGGTCCAGTTCGTCCTGGTCCAGGGCCATTGCCCGGTCCAGCACCAGCTCGCGCTGGCCGGCATCCAGGATGCCGTGCTGTTCCAGGTACAGCAGGAAACCACGGCATTCCACGTCAAGCTTGTCCAGCTCCGGGCCGTGATAGATGCGCACCGGGCCATCGACCCGGGCCTGGGCCGCGCTTGGGCGCTGCGCTGCCAGGGCATCGAGCCATTCGAATGCCTTGTTGATCTCAGTGGGGCTGAAACCGGCCTGGATCAGGCCATTCTGCAGTGAGTCGCGGTCACGGATCAGGTCCGCATCTTCGCTGAAATAGTGTTCAAACAGGTACAACAGTACATCCAGGATGCTCTCTTTCATTGCCCCTCGGCCTGCGTCGCGCGACGCTGTGGAGGTGAAGAAACTAGGGACGTCGACAGTAGCGGCCGTGTACGCACACCACGATCCCCGCAAGTTCCATGGCCAGCAGCATGGAGGACACCTCCGACGCCGTCAATCCACATTGCGTGATCAGGGAATCCATACTGATTGGGTCGTGCTCCAGCGCCCGCCACAAGCTCTGGTAGTCAGCGTCGTTCGCCCAGCATGCCGGCAGGTCCGCCGGCGCTGCCTGTTCAGTGGGGGTCGCAAGCCGGGTTTGCAAGCCCGGAAGCTGGTGACGCAGTGCTGGGGCCAGCAGTTCCAGCACTTCTTCGGGCCGTTCGACCAGGGCAACCCCTTCACGGATGAGCCGGTGGCAGCCGGCGGCGCGCGGATTGAGCACCGAACCGGGTATCGCGCAGACCTCGCGGCCGGCTTCGGCTGCCAGCCGGGCGGTGATCAGGGCGCCCGAGCGTTGCGCGGCCTCGACCACCACCGTGGCCAGGGCCAGCCCGGCCACCAGCCGGTTGCGTGCGGGGAAGTGGCCCGGCCGTGCGGGCGTGCCTGGCAGGTATTCGCTGAGCACCACACCTTCGGCGGCGATTCTTGCCTGCAGACGGCTGTGGCTGGTCGGATAGGCACGGTCCGGGCCGGTGCCTATCACCGCGAGCGTGCAGCCGCCTGCGTCCAGCGCCGCCTGGTGGGCGGCCGCATCGATACCTGCCGCCAATCCACTGGTCACCGCCAGCCCGGCCTCGACGAAGCAGGTGGCAAACCGGGCGGCCAGGGCACGGCCGGCGGGGGTGGGTGAACGGCTGCCGACCAGGGCTACCGCGGGACGCCAGGCGATGGCCGGATCCCCGGCAACGAACAGCGCCAGGGGCGGATTGGGTACATCGAGCAGGAGGGGCGGGAAGGCCGGATCGTTGCAGGCCAGCAGATGATGATCCGGCTGCTGCAGCCAGCGCTGCGCAATCGCGAGGGCGCGGGTGTCGGGACGCTCCAGCGCAGCGCATTGTTCCGGCGTCCAGCCGTGGGCCCGCCAGCCTGCAACGCCCAGTGCCAACGCCGCATCCGCATTGCCGGTGGTCTGCAACAGCGCGCGCCTGGGTGCCAGGGAACCACCGGCGATCAACAGGCGCAGCAGCGCCTCATGTCCATGCTCAGTCATCCCCCGACTATCGGCCCCACACAACAAAGGCGCCCTAGGGCGCCTTCGCGTATTGCTGTCAGGGTATCCCGGAGGTTGCCGGCCTATGTGGCCGGCGCCATCTGCCGAGGCCGGGCGGGGCCCGGCGCCGGATCATTCCGCGTCCGGATGCAGCGCGCTGTAGCCCACACGCACCGGCTTCACGCCCTGCATCACCAACGCATAGCTGACGTTGTCGAAGGTGCGGAAGACCATCGCATGCGCGGCGTACTCATCCGGCAGGCTGACCCGGCCGGCGCCCGTGCTGGTCGAGTCGTCCATGCGCGAGGACCCCGGGAACTTCATCCGGTGCGCCACGTGGCTGCCCTGGCGCCACAACGAGAACACAGTGCCGTTGTCCACGCCCTGGGCGCGGCCAGCGGAAATCGCGATCACATCGCGCGGGCCGCCGGCGTTGAACATGTCGGTGACCGCCAGTACTCGCACGTCGACGCCTTCCACACCCGCTGCGGGTACATGCGGGAAGAACTGCAGGTCGTACGGCGTGGCCTCGACCGGTACCAGGCGGTCGCCGGCACGCACTTCACGGCCGCCGCTGGCGTTGTCCAGTACCAGGGTCGACGCTTCGGTCTTGCCGCCGGCCACCTTGGTGATGGTGCCGGTGCCGACCTGTGCCAGCTCGTAACCCAGTACGCCACGGCGGTGGTTGGGGGCGCTGAAGGCCTTCCAGAGGTTGCCGCTGCCCGGGGTGACATCGCCGTTGGCGGTCAGGTCCTCGGTTGGCTTGGGCTGGGCGTAGCGCACGGTCGGGCGGACCACGGCCCAGCGCTGCCCGACCTGGGTGTCGGCCAGGCGCACATAGGCGGTCTGCCCACCGGTGGCGCGCAGGCGGTTGTCTTCCAGGCCGACCACATACGGCAGCTGTTCGATGCTGTCGACCACGCTGAGCTGCTTCAGGAACGGCTCGACCTGGGCCAGCGGCACGCCGGTCACCGGGGCTTCCTGGCGCGGGCCGGGCTGGGCCGTCACCCGGTCCAGGTAGGCCAGGCTGAGGACGTCACCGGGATAGATCAGGTGTGGATTGGCGACCTGCGGATTGGCCTGCCAGATCTCCGGCCACAGCCATGGTTTCTGCAGGAATCGTCCTGCGATGTCCCACAGGGTGTCCCCTTTGCGGACCACATAGGTGTCCGGGTGCCCGCCATTCACTTCCACGGCGGTAGCATAGGCAGCCACGGTCAGCATCGCCGCGGCGACGACCGTACGAAAACGAAGCAACATAGGTGTGAAGCCCTGATTCCCCAACAGGTCCGCGCACTATAGTCCAGAAACCGGGGCGCAAGGCAAGCGTTGGAGCTAGAATCTGCGACGTATGCCGGCGTAACCCGGCCCCAACCCCGGAAACTGCCATGGCTTTACTCCCCATTCTTGAGTTCCCCGATCCGCGCCTGCGTACCAAGGCTGCGTTGATCGATGCCGCCGAAGTGACCACGCCGGCGTTCCAGGAGCTGCTCGACAACATGTTCGAGACCATGTACGACGCCCCCGGCATTGGCCTGGCTGCCAGCCAGGTGGACGTGCACCAGCGCTTCATGGTCATCGACGTGAGCGAAGAAAAAAACGAGCCGCGCGTGTTCATCAACCCGGAAATCGTCGCCAAGGACGGGGGCCAGGTGTACCAGGAAGGTTGCCTGTCGGTGCCTGGCATCTTCGCCGACGTGACCCGTGCCGACACCATCACCGTCAAATTCCTGGACCGCCAGGGGCAGCCGCAGGAACTGACCACCGATGGCCTGTTGGCGGTCTGCGTGCAGCACGAGATGGACCATCTGGACGGCAAGCTGTTCATCGATTACCTGTCGCCGCTGAAGCGCGAAATGGTCCGCAAGAAGCTGGCCAAACAGCGCAAGCACGTGGCGTGATGGTTGTGGCGGGCCGCCCTTTCGGGGTGGCTCGCGCCTGTGCGTGACGCGCGGGCTGCCTGGCGCCGGTCGACGGCGCCGTTTTTTTTCCTGCACGATTTCATCCTGCAAGTGGGGTTGCCATGAGGATTGTCTTTGCCGGTACGCCGGAATTCGCGGTGTCGTCGCTGCGCGCGGCCGCGCGTCATCACGAGGTGGTGGCTGTCTATACGCAGCCTGATCGCCCGGCCGGTCGCGGCCGTGGGCTGGCGCCTTCGCCGGTCAAGCTGGAAGCGGTCGCCCGTGGCATCCCCGTGTACCAGCCGGAAACGCTGAAGGACGAAGCGGCCCAGCAGCAGTTGCGTGACCTGCAGCCGGACCTGATGGTGGTGGTGGCCTATGGCCTGATCCTGCCCAAGGCGGTGCTGACCATCCCGACCCACGGTTGCTGGAACGTGCATGGTTCGCTGCTGCCGCGCTGGCGCGGCGCCGCACCGATCCAGCGTGCCATCCAGGCCGGTGACGAGAAGACCGGCATCTGCCTGATGCAGATGGAAGCAGGCCTGGATACGGGCCCGGTGCTGCTGCACCAGGAACTGCCGATCGCCGCCACCGATACCGGTGGCCAGCTGCACGACAAGCTGGCCGAGCTCGGCGCACAGGTGCTGTCCGATGGGCTGGGCCTGCTGCGCGCTGGTATCAAGCCGATCGCACGGCCGCAGCCGGAGCAGGGCGTGACCTACGCGCACAAGCTGGACAAGGGCGAGGCAAAACTGGACTGGGCGCAGGACGCAGAAGCGCTGGCGCGCACGGTGCGTGCGTTCAATCCGTGGCCGATTGCCGAGGCACTGTTGGCCGCTGAGCGCGTACGCATCCACGGCGCGGTGGCGCTGGATGTGGCGCATGGCCAGGCACCGGGCACGGTGCTCGCCGCTGGCCGCGAGGGCATCGACATCGCCTGCGGGCAGGGCGCACTGCGCCTGCGCGTGCTGCAGCGGGAAGGCGGCAAGGCAATCACCGCCGCCGACTACCTCAATGCCCGCCGTGACCTGCGCGTGGGGGTTTGACCGGTGAGCAAGGCAGAGGATTTGTCCATCGCCAAGGCGGCGCCGGGCGCAGCCACCCGCATGCTGGCCGCGCGCGTGCTGGCGCAGGTGTTCACCCGTGGTCGTTCGCTCAAGGCGGAGCTGGCCTGGGCGCTGCCGAAGCTGGCCGACACCCGCGACCGCGCGCTGCTTGAAGCACTGTGCTTCGCGGTGCTGCGCCGACGCAGCACCTATGACGCCGCCCTGCAGGAATGGATGCAGAAGCCGCTGTCCGCACGCGATGCCGACCTGCGCACGCTGCTGATGGTGGGCTTCGCCCAGCTGGATGTGCTGGAACTGCCGGCTCATGCGGCGCTGTCGGCCACGGTCGACGCTGCACGCGCACTCGGCCGCGAACGCCAGGCGGGCCTGGTCAACGCGATCCTTCGTCGGGCCCAGCGCGAGGGCTTCCCCGAACAACCGGCACGCGATGCATTTCCGGTCTGGCTGGCCGAGGCCGTCGAACGCGATTGGCCGGCACAGGCCGAGGCGATCTTCGCCGCCAGCCTGCAGCCGGCGCCACTGTGGCTGCGTGCCAACCGCCAGCACGGCGGGCGAGACACGATGATGGCGGCCCTGGCCGAAGCGGGCATTGCCGCCGAAGCCAGCCCGTTGAGCGCCGATGCATTGCGACTGGCCGCGCCGGTTCCAGTGAACCAGTTGCCCGGCTTCGGCGAAGGCCTGCTGTCGGTGCAGGATCTGTCGGCGCAATGTGCCGCCGACGCGCTGGCGCCGCCGACCGGCAGCCGCGTGCTCGACGCGTGTGCCGCCCCGGGTGGCAAGTCGGCGCACCTGCTCGAGCGTGACCCCAGCCTGCGATTGCTGGCGCTGGATATCGATGCCCGTCGCCTGGCGCGCGCCAAGGACACGTTCGCCCGCACCGGTGTGGGCGAAGGCGCCGAAATCCTGGTGGCCGACGCCAGCGATCCGGGGGCATGGTGGGACGGCGCTCCGTTCGATGCGATCCTGCTGGATGCACCGTGCTCGGCCACCGGCGTCATCCGGCGGCAGCCGGACGTGATGTTCCATCGCCGTGCGGAAGACATCGATGCGCTGGTCGGCATCCAGGCCCGGTTGCTGGAAGCCTGTTGGTCGATGCTGCGCCCCGGCGGTGTGCTGCTGTATGCCACCTGCTCGATCCTGCGCGCGGAGAACGTCGACCAGGTCAAGGGCTTCCTGAAGTGGCATGCGGATGCGGAAGCGGTCGCGCTGGGTGACGCATTTGGTCTGGACTGTGACGGTATCGCTCGCCAGCGCCTGCCCGGTGAAAACGATGCTGACGGATTTTTCTACGCGCGTCTGCTAAAAAAGGCCTGACCCAACCGCTGTCCGAGCCCCCATGCTGAAAACCCGTGCGTCACGCCAGACGTGGCTGTTTGTTGTGATGGCCCTGTTGGTGTTGGGCGCCGGCCTGGGACTACGTGATCCCTGGCCCTCGGACGAACCGCGCTTCGCCCTGGTCGCCAAGCAGATGGTGGACAGCGGCGACTGGCTGTTCCCGCACCGCGGGCTGGAGCTGTACTCGGACAAGCCGCCGATGCTGATGTGGTGGCAGGCCACGCTGTACAGCGTGATCGGCAACTGGCGTGTGGCGTTCCTGCTGCCTTCGCTGATCGCTGCACTCGGCACGCTGTGGTGCGTGGTCGACCTCGGCCGGCGCCTGTGGACACGCCAGGTTGGCCTGTATGCCGGTTGGGCGCTGCTGTTCGCCCTGCAGTTCACCTTCCAGGCGAAGAAGGCGCAGATCGACCCGCTGGTGGTGTTGTTCATCACCCTGGCCAACTACGGTCTGCTGCGCCACCTGTTGCTGGGGCCCGCGTGGCGCTGGTGGTGGCTGGGCTGGTTCTTTGCTGGCATCGGGGTGATTACCAAGGGCGTGGGCGTGATCGCGCTGCTGATGATCGTGCCAGCGGTGATCGGTTCGGCGCTGCACTGGCCGCGGGTGCGGCTGCATGCACGCGACCTGCGCTTCTGGCTGGCGCCTTTGGCGTTCGTGCTGGCCATCGCGCTGTGGCTGGTGCCGATGGTGATGACCGCGCTGGCGACCCGCTCCGGCGAGTACCTGGCCTATATGGACGACATCCTGTTCCGGCAGACCGCCAAGCGCTATGCGCAATCATGGGACCACCACCAGCCCTGGTGGTACTTCCTGGGCACCATGCCGTCGATGTGGATTCCCGCCTTCCTGGCCGTGCCGTGGGCGATCCCTGCCTGGCGGCGCAGGCTGCAGCGTCGGGACGCGCGCTATCTGTTGTTGCTGGGCTGGTGGGCGCTGATCGTGCTGTTCTTCTCGATCCCCAATGGCAAGCGCGACGTCTATATCCTGCCCGCGCTGCCGATGTTCTGCCTTGCGTTGGCGCCGCTGCTGCCGGGGCTGCTGCGCCGGCGCGACGTGCAGTGGCTGCTGGGCGCGTTCACCCTGCTGCTGTCGCTGGGCACGTTGGCCGCCGGGCTGGCGGCCCTGCTGGGCAAGCCCGGCTTCGAAACGCGGCTGATGCAGACGCGCGGCATCGGCAATGGCGAGATGAACGCCCTGGCCTGGGCGGCGATGGCGATGGGCGGCTGGGGTGTGGCCAGCCTGCTGTTGTTCGGGCGCGGCCGCCGCCAGCTGGCGCTGGTCTCGACCCTGACTGTCGTGTGGGTGCTGTACAGCCTGATCGGCTATCCGCTGCTGAATGATTCAAGTTCCGCGCGCGGCCTGATGCGGCACACCGGCCAGCGCATCGGCGCCGATGCCGAGCTGGGGCTGGTGGCCTGGAAGGAGCAGAATCTGTTGATGGCCGACCGCCCGGCCGCCACCTTTGGTTTCAACGAGCCTTGGGATGCTCAGCTGGCTGCGGCCGTGGAGTGGCAGCAGCTGGCGCCCCGGCGCCGCTGGCTGCTGGTCCACGAAGACGCGCTGCTGCCCTGCATCGACCGCAGCCGTGCAGAACTGGCCGGTATCGCCAACCGCCGCCGTTGGTGGCTGGTGCCTGCCGCTGCGGTCCAGGGGCTGTGCGTGGCCAGCGCCGACGAGCGGGAACGTGAACGGCGACTGCAGCGTGAGGAGTAACCACCCAGGCCTGCGCTTGTCCAGACTGCCCAAGCGACCGCAAAGGCAGTAAAACATCAGTGTGGGATCGGCCGTGCCGGCGATCCCGTTCATTCAATCGGTTCGCAGCGAAACTCTTCAACGTGGCAGCTTCACAGAACAACCTGGAATCCACGGTCGGTGATCCGCTGGGCGTACCCGTTGGTGGTCGCCCGCGCGCTGCGCACTGGTTGGCGCAGATCGGCCTGTTCTGCATGCCGGCGCTGGTGCTGACCATTCCCATCAACCTGCTGCCGTATGGCCTGGTGTTGCTGGTCACGACGCTGATGGCGCCGGAATTGCTGTGGCGTGCGCGGCACATGGATACCCAACCGATCAGGGTGTTGACCTGGCTGACGCTGGCGGTGCTGGCCCTGGGCGTGCTCTCGATGGTCGTGTTCGAGCATGGCCTGCGCAACGTCGACAACCGCTCGCGATTCCTGGTGATCCCGTGGATCGCGGTGTGGGTCTGCGCGTTGCGGCCGGACATGCGCTGGTTGTGGCGTGGTGCGTTCGCGGGCCTGCTGGGTACCTTCGCGCTTGCGTTGTTGCAGGTCTTGGGAGGCGCGCCGCGCGCGGAACTGTCCACAAACGCGATCGTGCTCGCCGACATCGTGGTGATGCTGATGGTGCTGCTGGTGTTCTGCCGGCCCTCGCGACGCTGGTCGCTGGTGATCGTCGGCATGGCCGCCGGGTGTGGAACCATCATCCTCACCGGCAGCCGTGGTGTGTTCGCAGCGCTGCTGGCGTTGCTGGTGGTGCTGGCACTCAGCCTGCGCTGGCGCACCGGCGTGGCGCGCCTGTCGGTGCTTGCCGGCATGCTGGCCATTGCTGCGACCCTGCTGCTGTCGGTGCCCGAACTTCGCCACCAGGTGCGCCTGACCGAACTGCATAGCGATGTGCAGCGCATGGAGCAGGGCGACAGCGACTCATCGGCAGGTGCCCGCGTCGAGCGCCTGCAGGTGGCATGGGATACCTTCCTCGATCACCCGCTGATCGGGGTGGGCGTGGGCCACTTCGACAACGCCATGCAGCGGGTTCCGATCTGTCGCGAGGATCCGCAGGAACAGCGCTGTCATCTGGGCCATGCCCACAACGATGTCGCCGAATGGGCGGCAACCCAGGGCGTACCCGGCCTGTTGCTGCTGCTGGCCGTGTATGGCGTGCCCCTGTGGGTGTTCGTGCGCCTGCACCGACGCAGCGGGCACACCACCTTCCGTGGTCCGGCCGTCGCCGGCGTGATGGTGGTGGTGTCCTACATCCTGTGCGGACTGACCCAGTCGATGTTCGCCCACCAGATGACCGCCAGCTTCTACGTCACCATCGTCGGCCTGCTCACCGGGCTGTCGATCGTGGAAGGGGCGCGGCACCGGGCAAAGAGCGCGCGGTAACGTCCAGCCACGCTCTAGTGCACCTCAGGGCTGTGGCGGATCGGACACAGCCTGACCGTTGCCCAGCATCCACAGCATGATGGTCTTCTGCCGCACGTAGTTTGCGCGCACATAGGCATACACCAGACCATGCCAGCCGTCGCGGAAGCCGCCACGGAACAGGAAGCCGCGCCAGAACCGCCAGGCCGGCGCCAGGACCAGCTTGCCGAGGGTCGCCCGTTTGCCGCGCGCGAACTCATGCTCGGCCATCATCCGCGCGTACTTCTCGGTCTTGGCCAGCTGCTGCTGCAGCGAGCGGTAAGGGAAGTGGATGAGGTCCCCGCGCAGGGTGCCGACGGTGCCATCGACGCTGGCCGCCTCATGGATCTCGCGCTTGCCGCGCCAGCCGCCGTGGCGGCGGTCGAACAGGCGCAGCACCCGGTCCGGATAGGCATTGCCGTGGCGCAGGAATCTGCCGAAGTACTCCGACAGGCGCGCGAAGCGGTAACCCGCATGACCTGCAAAACCGCCGTCGCGGGCCTGCTCGATGGCCGTGCGCAGTTCCGGGCTGACGCGCTCGTCGGCGTCCAGGCACAGTACCCAGTCGTGGCGGGCCTGCTCGACGCAGAACGCCTTCTGCCTGCGGAAGCCATCGAACGGGCGCTGCAGCACGCGGGCGCCGGCCGCCTCGGCGATGGCCACAGTTGCATCGGTGGACAGCGAGTCCACCACCACGATCTCGTCGCAGAAGGCCAGCGAGGCCAGGCAATCGCCGATGCGCCCGGCCTCGTTGAACGCGATAATGCAGGCCGAGATGCGAGGCCGTTCGATGGGAGCGGTCGTGGAGGACATGATGGCCGGGTACCTGTTGTTTGCGACGGAGCGCTATGCGCTGCCTATTCTCGCCCCGTTGGTGCAGGCCTTGCACGCTTCCGGCCAGGAAGTGGCGGCCTGGTTCGAAGATGGTGCGGCCGGCAGCCAGCTGCCCGGCGTTCCCAACATCGGCCTGAAGCAGGCCCTGGCGATGCGCCCGCGGGCGGTGTTCAGCGCGGCCAACTGGGTGCCGACCTTCCTGTCGGGGGCCAAGGTGCAGCTGTTCCACGGCTTCAACGTGGAAAAGCGCGACAGCGCGCGTGGCCACTTCCGGGTGCGCGGCATGTTCGACCTCTACTGCACGCAGGGCCCTGCCACCACCGCGCCGTTCCGCGAGATCGCGGCATTGCAGGGCCATTTTGCCGTGGCCGAAACCGGCTGGCCGAAGCTGGATCCGCTGTTCCGCGACGACGGTGGCGACAGTGCCGCGCTGCGCAGTGCGGCCGGCGGTCGCCCAGTGATCCTGTTCGGTTCAACCTTCACCGAGCGCTTGAGTGCGGCCCCGCACCTGCATGCGCAGATTGCGGCCGACATCGCCGCCGGGCAGCACTACTGGCTGCTGACCCTGCACCCGAAGTGCCCACCGGAACTGTTCGAACGCTACCGCGCGCTGGCCGGCGCCAATGCGCGCTTCATCGAACCGGAGCAGGTCATGGCCGCCCAGCGCGCCGCCGACGTACTGGTGTCGGACACCTCATCGATCGTTTCCGAGTTCATCGTCCAGCACAAGCCGGTGGTGACCTTCCGCAACCGCGTGCCGAAGCCGCACATGATCGATTTTGACGATCCGCAGCAGCTGCCGGCCATGCTGGCGCGCGCGCTGCATCCCGACGCGGCGTTGCAGGCGGAGATCGTGCGCTACGCCGATGCCATCCACCCCTACCGCGATGGCCTGTCCAGCGAGCGGGTGATCGCCGCGACCGAGGATTTCCTGTCCGGCGAGATGGGTGTGCTGCGTCGCAAGCCGTTCGGCAGCTGGGTGCGTGACCTGCAGATCCGCAAGGACCTGGGCTACTGGGGGCCGTCGCAACGGTGATGGATGCGCAGGGGTCGGATCCCATTCCTGCGGATTGGGATCCGACCCCTGCACCGCAGTAGATCCACGCCATGCGTGGATGGTCAATTCAACGCTCGGCCGCTTACCAGCGCAGCTTGCGCCGCGCCAGCGCCGTGGCCAGTTCTTCCATCAACGCCTGTGCACGCGCCTGCGGCAGGTAGCGCAGCGCCAACGCCACATCGCCATGCGCACCGGCGGTGTCCAGCTGCAGGCTGGCCGTACCCAGCAGCTTGTCCAGCGGTGAGCGCTGCAGGCGCAGGCCCTGCACCTTGTCCAGCTCGGCCCAGCGCCACCAGCGCTTCCACCAGCCGCCGCGCACCGCCACGAACTGGCCGTCCAGGTGCCAGCCCATCCGTGCCATCTGCCGGTGCGCGATCAACAGGCTGACCGGCAGCCAGGCCAGCAGCGCCAGCGCCGGCAGGCCCCAGCGCCAGTACAGCGCGGCGGTCAGCAACGGCACCGTCAGCAACGTGGACAACGACAGCCGCCACCATCCACGTTGAGGTATCGGCTGCCACTGCTGCGGCGGCCATTGCAGCTGTGGCAGCAGGTGGCGCACCAGCCCGTCGCAGGCGCTGGCGCCGGCCAGAGGCGCCAGTTCGCGCAGTGCGCGATCGTCGTCGCGCGCGGGGCCGCCGGCGGCGCTGTCGATACGCAGCTGGCGCAGCCCGAACCAGCGCTGCAGGGTGCTCTCACCCAGCGTCCAGGCCTGGATGCGGCGGCGTGCGACGCTGCTGCGGGTGCGGCTGAGCAGGCCGGTGGAGACGGTCAGGCGCCGCTCGTGCTCGCTGAGGGTGAAGCCGTGGTAGCGCAGCAACGTCAATACCACCGACAGCACCCGCAACAACAGCCAGCCCAGCAGCAACGCCGCGGCCAGCAGCACCAGCCCACCGGTCACCCCGGCATGCAGATGGCTGGCGTAGCCGAAGGCCTCGCGCCCGCCACGCTGGATGGCATCGTCCATCACCTGGCGCGGCACGGTCTGGAACAGGACACCGAAGGCAGCGATCGCCAGTGCCCAGCCACGGTTGGACAGCAGGCCCATGCGCAGCACATCCCAGCTCGACAGGCGCAGCAGGACCTGCTCGTCGTCGGAGGGCACGACACTGGCAGCCGGCGCGTCGCCCGGTGCTGGCTCGGGTGCCTGTCCACGCTGGCGCACCAGTTGTTCCAGGGCCAGCGCCTGATCAAGCCGCAGCACCCGCATCTCCGCTTCCGGGCGCACACCACCGGCCGATTCCAGGCGCAGCTCGGCAACCCCGAACAACCGATGCAACGGGTTCTGCCGCACTTCCACGTTGTGGATGCGGGCGAAGGGAATCTCGCGCCGGTTGCGCGCCAGCAGGCCGCTGCGCACGGTGATCGCATCGTTGCCGATGCGATAGCGGTAACTGAGGTACTGCAGTACCGAGACCAGCACCAGTGCGGCGATGGCGGTCAACGGGATCAACTGTGCCCACATCGGATCGCGGTCGCCGCGTTGGCCGAACACCAGCAATGCGATCAGGGGCAGGAAATAGTGGCGCAGCTGCATCAACAGCACGAACAGCCACGACCACGGGTGCAGGCGATGTTCTTCGCCACCGCTGGGCAGCGACGGCGGCAGGGGCGGCGGCAGGCTCACAGGGCGTCGGCGTCCTGGTCGAGCTGATGGGCCAGGGTGTCACGCAGGCGCTCGGCATCGGCTTCGTCCAGACCGTTGACGGTGACCGCACTCAGGCGGGTGCCGGCGGTGTGCACGATCAACGTGGCCAGGCCTGCGCGCCGCTCCAGGGGCCCGCGACGCAGGTCCAGGTGCTGCACGCGCGAAATGGGGATGCGGGTCTCCAGCTGCCACATCAGGTCGCGGCGCAGGCCCAGGCCCTGTGCGTCCAGCCGCCAGCGGGTGCGGGTCAGGCGCCGATGGCCGATCCAGGCGCCGAAGACGAGGCCGACCAGCAGGCCCAGCATCGCTGCCCACAGGCCACCGGGAAGATCGAAGAACCACCAGAGGGCCGCCAGCGGTGCGCCGGGGATGAACAATCCGCCGAAGGCGCCCTCCAGCGCCGCCAACCGGGCAGCGCGCCGCGGCAGGGGTTGCCAGTGGTCGAGGGGCATTTCGGTGGCGGCAACGGGCAAGGGCAGTTCGGTCACGCGGGCGTCCGTCGGGCAGCAGGGCGGGCAGGCGCGGTGATGGCCGCACCGCGCAGACGTTAGCAGGTCGTCCGCGCTACTGGGCGGCCTGGATCAGCGCGTCGACATCCAGCAGGTGGCCGGCGCGGTCGGCCTTGGTGCGCAGGTAGTGCTCGTTCTCGGCGGTGATCTCGCCGGTGACCGGAATGCAGTCCAGCACTTCGATGCCGGCATTGCGCAGGCGCTGTGCCTTGGTCGGGTTGTTGCTGAGCAGGGCAACACGGGATACGCCCAGCCCGCGCAGCATCGCCACCGCGCTGCCATAGCGGCGCTCGTCGGCGCCGAAGCCCAGCTGCGCATCGGCGTCGATGGTATCCAGCCCGTCATGCTGGTAGCCGTAGGCACGCATCTTCGCGGCGATGCCGGTACCACGGCCTTCCTGGTCCAGGTACAGCAGCACGCCGCCGCCCAGTTCCTTCAGTTTGCGCAGGCCGCGACGCAGTTGGTCGCCGCAGTCGCACTTGAGCGAACCGAACAGGTCGCCGGTGAGGCAGGACGAATGCACGCGCACCGGCACCACGGCGGACAGGTCCGGTTCGCCGACGATGATCGCCACCTGGTCACGCTGGGCGACGCCGCCGCGGAATACCGCGAACGTGGTCATGCCGACATCACGCAGCGGCACCAGAGAACGCGCCACCAGTTCGTAATCATGTGCGGCATGCGCAGCGCCTTCGGCCAGATCGCACAGGGCAACCTCGGCCGCGCCATCGAACGTGGCGTCGTCTGAATCCAGGCGCACGGCCACCATCGCCGGCAGCAGCAGGCCCAACCGGGCCAGTTCCACCGCGCCGGCATCGAACGCATCGCCTGCACTCCAGGCCGCGGGCATCGGCCCGGGTTCGCGCAGGTAGCCCAGCGAGGGCAGGGCATCGAAGGCGACGCCGGCCAGCGGCAGGCGTGCACCCTCGGGTGCCTCCATGCCGAGCACGCGGGCGCGGGTGGCGGTCAGATAGAGGTAATGGCGTTCGCGCGCGGCGCTGGCGAAGGCGGCAAAGCTGCTGGCAGTGGCGCTGTCCAGCGCGATCACCGCCAGGCGCTGGCCCTGGCCATCGTGGAGCAGGACCGGACGACCGGCACGCAGTTCGGCGACCGCGCGCTCGCAGCGGATCGCTGCCGGATCACCGAACAGGGAGGAAGCAGACATGGCAGGACCGGGGGAGGCGGACATCGGTGTCTCTATGGGGGCGCCAGCGTCGTATTCAACGTGCTGCGACGGTGTGTCGCAGGCCGGGTGCAGCGGCTCTCAGTGCGGATGTTCGTCGGTCGCGTACGGGTCTTCCTCGCCGCTGCCCGGTGGCCGCAGCGTATAGCGCTTGTAGGTCCACTGGTACTGCGCCGGGTCGCGGCGGGCGATACGTTCGATACCCGCGTTGAGCGCGGTGGCCGCCACGTGCGGGTCCGGGTCGGCCACGGCCGGGTCGGTCGGCTCGATGTGCAGGGCGAATTCCATGTCCGGGCCGATGCGCTCGCACCAGCCATACAGTACGGTCGCGCCGGTGCGCTCGGCCAGGCGGTTGACCAGGGTCATGGTCAGTGCCTGCACGCCGAAGAACGGCACGAACACCCCGTCGCCGGCCTTGGGCTGCTGGTCGGGCAGGATGCCGGTGGCACCGCCGTCCTTGAGCACCTTGAACAGCTGGCGCACGGCCGGGCCCTCGGCGCGCACCTGCTGCACGTTGTCGCCGCCGCGCACGATCTGCAGGAAGGCATCGCTGGCCTCGTCCTCCGGCGGCTTGTAGACGATGGCGATCTGCCCGCGCGAGGCCAGCCACTGGTTCAGCAGCTCCCAGTTGCCGTAGTGCGGGGCCGCCACGATCACGCCCTTGCCGCTGGCCAGCGCCGCGTCGTACAGCGCCTGGCCGTGGCGCTCCTTCAGGTGCAGGCGCAGGTTGTCTTCGGGCTTCCGGCTCCACAGGCGCAGGGTCTCGATGGCCTGCAGGGCGGTGGAGCGCAGCAGTTCGCGCTGCAGGCGTTCGCGTGCTGGCGCGTCCAGCTCGGGGTAGGCCAGCTCCAGGTTGCGGCGGGTGACGCGGCTTTCGCGGGCATCGAGGCGCACCCACGTCCAGGCCAGGGCGCGCGCGAATCCGCGCAGCAGCGGCCAGGGCAGGCGGGCGAAAAGAGTGGTGGCGCGGTAGACCAGCCGGGCTTTGCGGTGTGGATTCATCACCCCCAGTTTAGCCAAGGGCGCTGCTATCGTGGCCGGCCCTTGCCTGGAAGCCCGCCGATGCTCGTCCTGATTCAACGTGTCAGCCAGGCCGCCGTGCATGTGGAGGGGGAGGCGGTAGGGCAGATCGGCCCCGGCCTGCTGGCCCTGGTCGGCATGGAGCCGGGCGATACCGAGGCCCAGCTGCAGCGGATGGCCGAACGCGTGCTCGGCTACCGTGTGTTTGCAGATGAGGCAGGCAGAATGAACCGCTCGCTGCGTGATACCGGCGGCGGCCTGCTGCTGGTCAGCCAGTTCACCCTGGCCGCGGACACCCGTTCCGGCATGCGGCCGAGCTTCACCAGCGCGGCACCGCCGGAGGAGGCTGAACGCGGGTTCAATCGATTTGTCGACATCTGTCGTGAAAATCACGCGCCAGGGGTAGAAACGGGCCGCTTTGGTGCCCATATGGTCGTCAGCCTGGTCAATGACGGTCCCGTGACCTTCCTCCTCAGGCCCTAGGCCACCGGGACCACCGCCCGGCAGGCCGGGCCCCGGGCTGGTATAATGCTACGTTCCCTATTTCCCCCTAGCCGGTGGCGCGAGCACTACATGGCCAACGAACGTCCTGCCCAATCCGAAATCAAGCAACTGATCAGCAAGGGCCTGGAACAGGGCTACCTGACCTATGCCGAAGTCAATGACCACCTGCCGGACGACATGGTCGACCCGGAACAGATCGAAGACATCATCGGCATGATCAACGGCATGGGCATTGATGTCCATGAAGTTGCTCCGGATGTGGAAACCCTGCTTCTCAACGACGGCAACACGGGCAACCGTGAGGTCGACGACACCGCAGCCGAAGAAGCTGCCGCCGCGCTGAGCGCGCTCGACACCGAAGGTGGCCGTACCACCGACCCGGTGCGCATGTACATGCGCGAAATGGGTACCGTCGAGCTGCTGACCCGCGAAGGCGAAATCGCCATTGCAAAGCGCATCGAAGAAGGCCTGTCCCAGGTCCAGGCCGCACTCGGCCAGTTCCCGGTGTCGGTCGAATCGCTGCTGACCGATTACGAAGCGCACAAGGAAGGCCGCAAGCGCCTTGCCGAAGTGATCGTCGGCTTCAATGACCTGTCCGACGAAGTGCCGGCCCCGGCTGCTGTTGTGGCCGATGACGCAGACGACGCCGATGCCGACGCCGACGAGGAAGAAGACGACGTCGACGGCGGCGATGAAGAAGCCGCACCGACCGGCCCGGATCCAGAGGAAGTCGCCGCGCGCATGCAGGCGCTGGGCGATGCCCTCAACGCCTTCAAGAAGGCCGTTGCCAAGGGCGACAAGAAGAACCTGCTGAAGCTCCGCGAGGAGATGTCGGCGGTGTTCGTCACCCTGAAGCTGCCGCTGCCGCTGACCGACGTGCTGACCAAGCAGCTGCGCGACACCATGGGCAGCGTCAAGGCCCATGAGCGCCGCGTGCTGAACCTGGCCACCGTCACTGCCCGCATGCCGCGCAAGGACTTCATCCGTTCCTGGGAAGGCAACCAGACCAACCTGGAATGGGTGGAAGACGCACTGAAGCGCAAGCAGAAGTGGTCTTCGGCGCTGCGTGAAGTGAAGGACCAGATCGTGTCCGAGCAGCAGGCCACCATCGATATCGAGAAGGTCACCCTGCTGGACCTGGACGAGCTGAAGGAACTCAGCCGTGCCATGGCCTACGGCGAAGCCAAGGCGCGCAAGGCCAAGAAGGAAATGGTCGAGGCCAACCTGCGCCTGGTGATCTCCATCGCCAAGAAGTACACCAACCGCGGCCTGCAGTTCCTCGACCTGATCCAGGAAGGCAACATCGGCCTGATGAAGGCCGTGGACAAGTTCGAGTACCGTCGCGGCTACAAGTTCTCCACGTATGCGACCTGGTGGATCCGCCAGGCCATCACCCGTTCGATCGCCGACCAGGCGCGCACCATCCGTATTCCGGTGCACATGATTGAAACGATCAACAAGTTGAACCGCATTTCCCGCCAGATGCTCCAGCAGTACGGCCGCGAGGCTACGCCGGAGGAGCTGGCCAAGGAAATGGACATGCCGGAAGACAAGATCCGCAAGGTGATGAAGATCGCCAAGGAGCCGATCTCGATGGAAACCCCGATCGGCGACGACGAGGATTCCCATCTGGGCGACTTCATCGAGGACACCAACGTGGAGTCCCCGATCGAGAACACCACCAACATCAACCTGTCTGAAACCGTGCGCGACGTGCTGGCCGGCCTCACCCCGAGGGAGGCCAAGGTGCTGCGCATGCGCTTCGGCATCGACATGAACACCGACCACACCCTCGAGGAAGTCGGCAAGCAGTTCGACGTGACCCGCGAGCGCATCCGCCAGATCGAAGCGAAGGCCCTGCGCAAGCTGCGTCACCCGAGCCGTTCGGAGCAGCTGCGCAGCTTCCTGGATATCGATTGATTTCCAGGTAGTGCCGAGCCATGCTCGGCAACGGCTTCTGTCGAGAAAAACCCCGCCTTGGCGGGGTTTTTCTTTGGGGGATCTGTTGCAGGGCCGAGCCGGTGTTCGGCTTCCGTTGGCGGTGACGCATCCGCCCTTTGACGTTCCGGGGCGACAAACGCACTCTGGCGTCGCAGGTGCTCAACACACCTCGTGGGCGGGCCGGATCACCGGCACCGATGCGGACGCGCTGCAGGGACACGTGCACTGCGTGCATCTGCGGCATCAACCCTGTTGAGCATTGGAGCTTGGCCATGAACGCTGTCGAACATGATGTGCCTGTTGTCGCTGCCCTGGATTTCCCGCCGTTGATGACGTGGGAGGACGTCATGCAGGACGAACGGGAAGACCGGCTGGGCTTCGCCCGACGGGCGACGCTGGCGCTGCTGACGCAATCGGGAGAGCAGTTGGTTGCGGGGTTTGCCGGTGGCAACCGCAAGGGGCTGGAAGGTGCCATGAAGGCGGTGGCGCTGTTCCAGGCGCATCTGCAGGAGATGGAGCGGTTGGCGGGGATGGCGGAGAGACGGTTGCTGCGCGTTGGTGAAGTGGTTGCTGCTGCCGACTGAGTAGCCGATTCCGGCCGTGCTCCACTACACTGTGACGCTGCGCAGGGCCTATAGCTCAACGGTTAGAGCAGGGGACTCATAATCCCTTGGTTCCAGGTTCGAATCCTGGTGGGCCCACCATTGCATTCAATGGCTTAGGCCATCAAAAGGCACCGCTCGGCGGTGCCTTTTACGTTTGATGCCTACCTGGTGCCTATATTCGCGACGGCGCCCATGCCGGTGTTGGGGGTTGCCATTCATCTCGTGCCCCTGCTGCACTTCGGAGCTGAGCCAGCGCGGCCTTCTTCCGATGGATCCTCATCCTGGAAATCCACAATCCTGATTCGTTCTGCGCGGCTCGATCAGCGCATCTCCTGCTTGGATGCTCGTGTCGTTGGAGCCTGGGTTCCCCGAGACGGGAAAGCGTGATCTCCTTCGTTTCGTACGTTTTCATTTCAATGAAATACGCGGCGGCAATCTGCCCGGGGTTGTGAAGAGGGGGAGGGGCGTGCCAGCGCCGGCATCGGCTACGAGCAGTGCCGAGGCCGGAGCCCTGTCAGCCCCTGCCGATGGTCACGTTGTGGAACCTTCGGCGCCATGCTCGAATCGGGCCACCCGATCATCCAGGAGCATGTCGGATGTCATTCAGATCCCAGGCAGTGCATTTCGCGTGCATCGCCATTCTTCTGCTGGCGCCCCAGTGGGCACGCGCCGGGTCGGGAGGCTCGACGCGGCATGCGCCTCCATTGGTAACGGTGGGCTACGACGAAGCTTTTGATCTGTTCAATCTGTTGGACAACCTGCCCGATTGGCTGCCGGGCTATACCAACGCGATCTACCAGCAGGACTGGGAGCGCAGGTTCGGGTTGGACGCGAAGGATCGTGCTGCGCTCGAGACTTACGCACGGTTTCGTCAACGCACTTCCCCGATGGCCCGTAATGACGAGGGTAAGCGGCCTCTGGCAGACAGCCTGTTTGCCGGCAGCGATACACGCATTGGCGACCCATACACGGGCTACTTCCAGAACGCGGCATCATTCTCTGCCGCCACCGAGGCCGCCATCGCCGCACAGGCGGCTGGTGACCGGGAACTGCTGAGGCGTTTCTATGCACGCTTTGCGCCCCGCGCACGCGCGCTGCTGACCGGGACGGCGCGCTTCAGCCAGCAACAGGAGACGTTGACCCTGGAACTGGCGGCGCCGATGGCCGCCGCATTTGCCGCGCGCCTGCGCACCTTCTACGGTGTGGAGGCCGCCCCCACCTTTCATGTGCGATTCGTGTGGTGGCCGTATTCGAACCGCACCCAGGCCAAGCTGCGCGGTGGCTCCATTGTGCTGTTCTCGGATCAGCACGTGCAGGATGACTGGGCGCCGATCGTGCTGCATGAGTACGCGCACTTCCTGTCGGCTGGGCAGCCTGCAGCCAACCGGGAGGCGCTGGCGGCGGCGTTCGCGCGGCTGTGCCCGAGTGCGCTGGCCCTGCCCAATCCGCTGAACGCACTGGAAGAACCGTTGGCCATCTACTGGGGCCAGTACCGGTTCGAACGGGAAGTGCGTGGGAAAGTACTGTCCAGCGATTCGTCATGGTATGCCCAGCCGCACGCTGATCGCGCAGCCAAGGCAATCGCGGCTGCATTCCCCGCCGAACGCCCGGCACCAGCACTTGCCGTGGGGCCGCTGCTGGAGGCGGCAGCTTCCGTCTGCGAATCCCGCCCGTGATCCCGGCTTCACGCCCCGCACGCTATCCACAGCGGTCATGGACCTCATACGACTGCTGCGATCGCTGGAAGAATTCCTCTACGAGCTGGTCGGCTGGCTGGTGTTCTATCCGCGGATGTTCTGGCGGGTACTGATTCACCCCGGCGAGGTCGCGCTCTACACCCGCCGCGAGCGCGGCAAGGACCTTGAACACAGGTTTTCCGATGCGATCAGCCCGGTGCTGATGCTGATCCTGTCGGTGGCCATCGCCCATTTGCCGCCGTCATCCTCTGATCTTCAACAGGGCGGCGATCACTCGAGAACGTGATCGGCCTTGCCCGGTGGCACGGCAGTGGCCTCACCGCGCTGCAGGAGGTCGAAGAAGTCCACCGCTTCCGCAGCCAGCGCATCGTGGGCGTCGAAATCCCAGTTCTGCTTGTACTCGCGGGCGAGCAGATCACAGACGGCCTTGGCCTGCTGGTAGGTCTGCGACTTCTCTCCGCGATCGGCCAGCTGGTCACGGTGGATCTGGCACAGCATGAGCTGGTGGGCATCTTCGGCCCGCTCGCGCTCCCAGCCGATGTCGGGCAGGGCGGACAGTGCTGAGGCAAGCGCGATGGCAATCAAAGGCATGATCCGGTTCCGGGCGGGGGGCGGAACCCGAGCGTAGGTGATGGTGCAGCGCAGGTGTCAGCACGCGCGACGTCGGTTTTACGGGGTGTTTACCATTCGCCGGGGAATGGTTGCAGTGGGCAGATGGCGTTCTCCACGCATGGCGTGGCGCTACTGGAGCGGCGTGGAGCTACGGGTTCTGGAACACCGCCAGCTGCGCGGCGAACGCGCGCTGGTAGGCGGGCCGCTGCGTCGCGCGGGTGATGTACGCAGCCAGCATCGGATACTCATCGACGATGCCGCTGCTGTGCAGCCGCAGCAGTACCGACACCATCAACAGGTCGCCGGCGCTGAAGTCGCCGTCCAGCCACGGTGCATCGCCCAGCCGCGCGGACAGCTCACCCAGGCGCCTGCGCACGCGCTCGTCCAGCATCACCAGCCGCTGCGCATACCAGGGCTGATCGCGTTCCAGCACCCACGCCATCGAGCGTTCGACGATCGGCGGCTCGACGGTGTTCAGTGCGGCGAGCATCCAGGTGATCGCACGCATGCGCGCGCTCGCATCGGCGGGCAGCAACCCGGGGTGCTGTTCGGCCAGGTGCAGGACGATCGCGCCTGATTCAAACAACACAAGTTCGCCATCCTGGTAGGTGGGAATCTGCCCGAAGGGATGCCGTGCCACGTGCGCCGGCTGCTTCATCTCCTCGAAGGAGAGCAGATGGACGTCGTACCCCACGCCCAGTTCTTCCAGCGCCCAGCGCACGCGCATGTCGCGGGCCAGGCCCTGGCCACGGTCCGGGGAGTGCTTGAATGCGGTCAGGATCGGGGTCATCGGGATGTCCATCGGCGATAGCCGAGCGGGTTGGCCGGCCTTCTCTCAATCGACGTGCGAGAAACCCTGGAATCGACACAGGTGATTGCCCAGCACGCAGGCCATGGCTGGCAGGATGAACGGTTCACGTGGCGCGGTTCGCATGGGATGCGTGGTGACGCGATACTGCCCTTCTGCACACCCTTGGGGAAGTACGTGAGCACGTCCAGACTGCCGCGGATCGTTGGGTTCGACGTGCCGCGGCTTCACCAGCAGGTCGATGCAGCTGCCGATGAAGCGATCACTGCGCTTCTGGACCAGGCGCCCGATGAGCAGTGGACTGACCGCTTCCTGCAGCACTGCGCGACGCTGGCGTCGCAGCTTTCATTGGCGGAAGTGAAGGTGGAGGGCACCCGCATCGCCTTCCATGGCTCCATCGCCGATGCGCGCGCCCTGGCCGACGCCGTCATTGCGCTGGTGAACCGCCTGAACGATCAGCTGATGCAGGAAGGCAACCTGCACGCAGGCGAGGAGTGAGCTGCGCGCAGGGCGTGTCAGCCCGCTTGCGGAACCAATGCCGGCCCGGAAAGGCGGGCCCAGCAGCCCATTGCCATTTCCGCCGAACCCGGGTGGCCACGCAGGCTGGTGCGCAGTGCGAGCCGTGACTGCAGGTCGGTGAGCCACGCCGTGCGCGTGCCGTGTGGGTTGCGGACGTAGATGTCACACGCCAGGCGGATGACCGGTGCGACCTCGTGGCGGAAGTTGATGGCGGGCAGATCGCCGGTCTGGAACGCGGCCTGCCAGTGCTGCAGCTCGCGCTCGACGTCAACGAAGTCCTTGTTGGTGATGCGTTCCATGAGACTTCTCCTGTTGGAACGCCAACGTACACCCCGGCGTGTCAGTACCCCGTGTGCATCAACGGCTGTTCATGGCGGCTGTTCATTATTGGCGCGATCCGATGCAGCTGCGTAACCGGCCGACGCACACAGTGGGGTTGCAGCAGATCGCTGCGGTGGAGCAAGACATGAACAACAACACGCAAGGCCAGTCCGACCGCAACAACGCCTCGACCGATACCAGGCAGGCTGCCCAGCAGGGGCAGACCGATGGCAACGAATTGGGCGGCGACCAGAAGCAGGACGGCAAGCACCGCCAGCAGGAACAGCAGGTCCAGCAGGATGCAAAGCCAGGTGCCCAGCAGAAGTCCGGGCAGGAACAGAAGAGCGAACCGGGCCGTGACGCCCGTCGCTGAGCAGTAAGCGAAGAAGAGGCCGCGCATTGCGCGGCTTTCCTCTGTGCAACGTTCGGGAAGCGCGCTGATGCCATCACATGCCCGTGCGGTAAGCCTGATGACGAAGATCATGTACCAGTGCCGTCCGGCAAGAACGACGACGATGGCGCGCTGCCGCGCCTGCCAGGCGCCCAGTCCGGGTGGGATGGAGTGCGCGCGTTGCCTTACCGAGGAACTCGGTGGCGTGATCGGCAACCGCGGCGCTGCTGCACGATGGCTGGATTCCTTCCTGAAGGTGCAGCAGGACGAGGCGTTCGTCTTCGTCTGCGTCAAGCGCGTTGAGGAAACCGCGTCGACGGGTCGCAGTCTGGAGTGACATTGCGCAGGCGTATGCTCGAATTCCAATGGGAGCGAGCGTCATGTCTTTTCAGATCAACCTGTATGACAGGGACGGACGCGGGCTTCGCCTTCCTGATGGATGGTGGATCGACCTGCACACCGATCCCCCCGCGCTGGTCAACGGCGCTGTCCGCATCGATCTGCCGGCGTCCACGCGCAGCGAGCATCCTGATCTGCAGCCGGACGTCCTGAACCACCTCCGCCGCCGCATTGAAGGTGCGCAATGGCTAAGCTGACCTACCATCCGCCGCTCGGCGTGCGCTGGCTGACGTTCCGCCTGCGCAACGGCCAATCCATCGGTCCTGAGAAGCTGCGGGCCGTGTGGTCCGATGCGGCCGAGACCAACAACTGCTCGGTCCGGCGCGAGCACGTGGAAGGCGCCGGCTTCGTCTATGCGCTGTACGCCCCCAGCGGGCTGTGCGTTCCGCGCCGGGCGGAGCTGCGCATGCGGCTGTTACTGGAAGAAGCGGGCTACGCGTTTTCGATGGGCGTGCTTACCGGCAGCCATCCTGCCTACGGCTGAGTGCACGATGATCTGATCGGCCCCGAGGTTGCTAGACTGCGCGCCCCGCGTCGCCGCAATCACGGAAGATTCCCATGTCCAAGCTGTCTGCTTTTGCTGTTTTCCTGGCGCTCGCTGTCTGCACGACGAGCGCTCGCGCCGACGAACAGGACAGCGCGTCGACCATCGCGTTCAAATCCATCAGCCCGGTGCTGAATGCCCTGATCAATGCAGACGATGCGCAGGAACTGATGGAGAGGGCCGAGGAAGACGACGCCACGCTGCTGCAGTCGCTGGCGCTCTATCTGGCCGCAACCCGTGAAGACCCTGCGCTGGCACAGGCGCCGTACCACGCAGCGGCATTGTTCGCTCGCCGCGGTGACGGCGCGCTTGCCGAGCGCTATCTGCGTGAAGCCGATGAGCGTGGCATGTGGTTCGCGCCCGCGCTGGCCGACAACGATGACTTCGAGCACCTGCGCGCAACGCCGTTCTTCAAACAGGTGCTGGCCAACACGCAGGCGCGCTACGCGCAGGTATCGGCGGGCAAGGCGGGTGCCATCTCGGTACTGCAGCCTTCCAAGGGTGTTGCGATGCCGGCCTGCGCGCCGGTACTGGTGTGGCTGCACGGCTACGGCATCAATGGCCACCTGGACAGCAGCAAGCAGCCGCTGGCCGATGCCGGTGTGGTGCTGCTGGGCATCAACGGCACGGAGATGCGCGAGTCGTTCGACAGTTTCAGCTGGACCGGCCCATATGAGGGCACGCACAAGGTGGTGCAGAAGGGGTTGGAGCAGCTGGCCACACGCCAGTGCATCGACCGCAAGCAGGTCTATCTGATGGGTTTCTCACAGGGCTCGCAGCATGCCGGCGCGCTGCTGGCGCAGCACCCGGATGACTATGCAGGTGCATTGCTGGTGTCGCCGGGCGGTTGGCGCCAGCCCGTGCCCACGCAGAGCAGCGCGCACGGCAAGCGCGTCTTCGTCATCAATGGCGAGCAGGAAGGGCCCGCCAACCAGAAGATGAGTGCGGATTTCCGCGCGCTGTTCAGCGACGGCAACGAAGTGCGTTCGCGCACGCATGGCGGTGGCCATTTCTATCCGGACGACTGGAAGACCTCGTTCCCGCAGGCCATCCGCTGGCTGATGGGCAAGGACGGCTGAGCACAGCTCACCGTGCGGCAGTCGACAGGTGGGGAACCACGCCGCCCACTGCTTCCCGGAAGGCAACGCCACGTGCCCGCCTGCGGGTCTACTGCGCACTGCCTGCGTTGCCTACGCTGATCCCACACGGCCCTTGCCGTGCTCCGGGTCCACGACAGCTCGTGGATCTTGCCTTCAATCGAACCAGGTAGCGCTGTGCTGCTGGGCATTGCTGCCCGGCAACGCCTTGCCCTGCGCCGTGCGGAGGCCTGGCCCGGAAACGCTTGCCAGCCCTGTCTCGCTGCCCGCCAGCCAACCTTCGTGGAGATCGCCTCATGTTCAGCCTGGAAACCACCATTGCCCCTGCCTCGCCCGCGCTCGACGAGCTCGTTCCCTCGCGCTACGCCCTGAAAGTCGGTGATATCGATGTGCTGGTGGTCAGCGACGGCGTGCTGCCGCTGCCGACGCAGATGCTCGGCCACAACGTGCAGGCGTCCGAGCGCGCCGAATGGCTCGACGGGATGTACCTGCCACAGGATGCGTTCGACTGGGCGTTGAACGTGATGGTGGTGCACAGCGGTGAGCGCACCATCCTGATCGACGCCGGCCTGGGCATGGACCCGGACCTGCAGCTGCCGCGCGCCGGCCAGTTGATCCGCCGCCTCGGCGCTGCCGGTATCGATCTTCGCGAGATCACCGATGTGGTGATCACCCACATGCACATGGACCACATCGGCGGCCTGCTGGTGGACGGAGTGAAGACACAGCTGCGGCCGGACCTGAAGATCCACGTCGCGGCGTCGGAAGTGGCGTTCTGGAAGTCGCCCGACTTCACCCGCACCAACATGCCGCAGGGGTTCCCGGACGCGCTTCGCGCAACTGCAACGCATTTCTGGGCCGAGTACGGCAGTTTCGTGCACACCTTCGAGGATGAGCATGAGATCGCACCGGGTGTAGTCGCGCGCCGCACCGGCGGCCACACGCCGGGCCACTGCGTGGTACGCGTTGCCTCGGGGGGCCAGGCGCTGACGTTCGCTGGCGATGCCGTGTTCGCCGTTGGTTTCGATCAACCGAACTGGCACAACGGCTTCGAGCACGACCCGGAGGACGCGGCGCGGGTACGCATCGAACTGCTCAATACGCTGGCCGGGACCGGCGAGATGCTGGTGGCCACGCACCTGCCGTTCCCGTCGGTGGGCCGCGTGTCCCGCGAGGGCGAGGCGTTCCGCTGGGTGCCGGTGTTCTGGGATTTTTGATCAAGTTTTCTGGACTTCACGTCACCAATGGTCCCGTGCAGGGGCGCACAGTAGCTCCTGTCGAAACCCACCCATCCGCTGGAGGTCCACCATGAACACCGTTACCCGCACGCTTGCTGCAACTGCCCTGGCCCTGTCGATGCAGGCGGGCCTGTCCGCACAGGCCGCAGAGCCGGCACACCCGCCCGCACCCAGTGCTGTCACGCGCACCGCCAGCACCATCACCACCGCCGATGGCGTGCAGCTGTACTACAAGGACTGGGGCCCGAAGAACGGGCCGGTGGTGACCTTCAGCCATGGCTGGCCGCTGGATTCGGACAGCTGGGAATCGCAGATGATGTTCCTGGCCGACCACGGTTATCGCGTGGTCGCGCACGACCGCCGCGGCCACGGTCGTTCCAGCCAGCCGTGGGACGGCAATGACATGGATCACTATGCCGATGATCTGGCCACGGTGATCAACACGCTGGATCTGAAGGACGTCACGCTGGTGGGCTTTTCCACCGGTGGCGGCGAAGTGGCGCGGTACATCGGCCGCCATGGCACGGGACGGGTGAAGAAGGCCGTGCTGATCAGTTCGGTGCCGCCGTTCATGCTGAAAACCGCAGACAACCCCGGTGGCGTTCCGATCGGAGTGTTCGACGGCATCCGCAAGGCGCAGCTGGAGAACCGGTCGCAGCTGTACAAGGACATTCCGTCTGGTCCGTTCTATGGATTCAACCGACCGGGCGCTAAGGTCAACCAGGCGATGGTCGATGCATGGTGGGCGCAGGGCATGCTGGGTGGGCAGAAGAACACCTACGACTCGATCGCCGCATTCTCGGCGACCGACTTCCGCGCTGACCTGCAGAAGTTCGATGTACCGACCCTGGTGATCCACGGCGACGACGATCAGATCGTGCCGATCGACGTGGCGGGACGGATGTCGGCCAAGCTGATCAAGGGCGCCAGGCTGATCGTCTACCCGGGTGCGCCGCATGGTCTGACCGAGACCCACAAGGACAAGGTCAACCAGGACCTGCTCGCGTTCCTGCAGCAGAAGTAACCGCAAGGGCAGCCGTCAGGCAGCACGGAGAACGGCAGTAGAGCCACGCCATGCGTGGCTCTTGCTGTGCATGAGCCAACGGCATCCACGCATGGCGTGGATCTACTGGGTCCATGCGGGGTGGAGAGCCCGGCAATAGAGCCACGCCATGCGTGGCTGTGCTTTGCAGGAAGCCAACGGCATCCACGCATGGCGTGGATCTACCGGATCCATGCGGGGTGGAGAGCCCGGCAGTAGAGCCACGCCATGCGTGGCTGTGCTTTGCAGGAAGCCAACCGCATCCACGCATGGCGTGGATCTACTGGATCGAGGTTGGCTGGTTCAGGCCCTGCAGCTTGTTTGGATTGCGCTGCACCAGGATCTGCACGATCTGCTCGCCGTTGGTATCGAAGGCCATGGCCGATTCCAGCACGCCATCGAAGTAACGCAGCAATCCCAGTCGTCCATTGATCATGCTCGGCACCATCCGCAGCTGGTCCTTGCGACGCAGGTGCGGGGCGTACAGCAGCTGCGCGATGCGTGCGCCGCCGACCATCGGTTTCGGGAAACTGGTGACGATGCCGCCGCCATCGCCGATCAGCACTGCCGATTCGGCCATCAGGGTTTTCATCGTCTTGAAGTCGCCATTGGCGATGGCCTCTGCGAAACGCCGCATCAGTTTCTGGTGCACGTCCTGCGGCACGTTGTAACGCGGGCGGTCCTGCCGCAGCTGCAGGCGTGCGCGGTGCACGATCTGCCGGCAGGCGGCTTCGGTCTTGTCCAGCGTGCGTGCCACTACGTCGTAATCCTGGTCGAACACATCGTGCAGCAGAAACGCGGCACGCGCATCCGGTGCCAGCCGCTCCAGCACGTTGAGGAAGGCCACCGACAGATCACTGGCCGTTTCCAGCATGTACTCGGGGGTACCGGTGTCCTCGGTGAGCAGCGGTTCGGGCAGCCACATGCCGACATAGTGCTCGCGGGCGCGCCGGGCCAGGCGCAGGCCATCGATGGCGCGGCGGGTGGTGGTGGCCACCAGCCAGGCTTCGGCGTTCTCGATGTCCTGCTGGTTGGCGCCATGCCAGCGCAGCCAGACATCCTGCACCACGTCCTCGGCCTCGTGCGAGGAGCCGAGCATGCGGTAGGCCACGCCGAACAGGCGCGGGCGTAGTCGGGTGAACAGTGCGGTGGGGTCGTCCATGCCAGCAGAGACGGGACAGATCTGCCGATTGTGACACCGGCGGACCTGTGGGAGTGGTGGGTACTGCCCCGGACCGGTGGCGGTCAGCGTGGTGGCAGTACCGCCGGCTTGCCGATGTCCTTGATCAGGAACACGACGAATGTCGCCGGCTCGGTCTGGCTGGCATTACGGCCGACGGTGTGCAGATCGTCCGGGCCTTCATGGAAGGCCTCCCCCGGGCCGAGGGTGACCTCGCGGCCACCGGCCACGCCCATCACGATGCGGCCCTGCAGCACATAGACGAAGCCGTGGGCGTCGTGCCGGTGCACGGGATCGGCGCCGCCGGGTGGGTACTGCACCGTAAGAATGAGTACTTCCTTGCCCGGCTGTTCCGGCAACGGACGGGTCATGACCTCGCGCACGATGGGCTCGGGTGCGGTGGGCGGCGGTGTGGCGGCGATGCTGGTCAACGGCAGCAGGGCCAGCAGCGCCAGGGAACAGAGAGAACGCATGGCAGGTCTCCAGCAGGAAAGTGTGCAGTCGACGCTCAGGCCAGACCGGCCTTGTCGAGGCCAAAGGCTTGGTCCAGCGAGCCGGGTTTGGTACGGAAGGCGACGTTGGCACGGTTCCAGGCGTTGATTGCCATCACCGCGTAAGTCAGATCGACGATTTCCTGTTCGGACAGCTGGCTGCGCACGCGCTCGTACACGTCGTCCGGAACACCCTGCGCAGGCAGGTGGGTGAGCACGTCGGTCCACGCCAGGCAGGCACGTTCGCGCGCGCTGAACAGGTTCGATTCGCGCCACGCCGCTACATGATGCAGGCGCAGTGGGCGTTCGCCGCGGATCGTCGCTTCCTTCACGTGCATGTCCAGGCAGAAGCCGCAGCCATTGAGCTGCGAGGCGCGGATGTTGACCAGGTCGATGATGGCCGCTTCGATCGAACTGTTGTGCACGGCATGGGAGAAGGTGCCGAGCTTCCTGAAGAGTTCGGGAGACTGTGCGGCGTAGTCCAGGCGTTGGCTCATGATGGTGTTCCGATGGGAGTTGAGGGACGCAGCGAGGCTAGGCCCGCTGCGCGCGAAGCGGTAGGCGAGGGCGGGGCTGCACGGTGTTGCACGAAAAACACCAATGGCCTGTCACAGCGGTGGATGCTCGCCCGTCTGCCGGGCATGAACACCCCATCCGCCCCGAACCGCACAGCAGCCTGCCCCGCCAGTGAGCGGGTCTGGCAGGCCTTCCTTGCCGCATTGCACGAACTGCCACCGGACATGCGGGCCGTGCTGTTGCTGCATGACGTGCTGGGCGCGGGCTTTGAAGACATCGCGCCGCTGCTTGGGCTGGAGCTGCCCGCATGCCGCCAGCGACTGGCCCATGCACGCGCCCACCTGCTTGCCCGACGCGACTTCCAGGAGCCCGGAACACCATGAATGTCATGCCGCAGTCCTGTCTGGCCAGCGACGGCCGCGATTCCCTCACGGCGTCCTTTTCCGCCAGCTATGCCGGGGTTCTGGCATTCATCGCGGTAGCCGCCGAGGGCAGCTTCGCCCGCGCCGGTGATCGCCTTGGCATCGGTCGTTCGGCGGTCAGCCGCAGCGTGCAGAAGCTGGAGGGACAGCTGGGCGTGCGCCTGTTCCTGCGTACCACGCGTTCGACAACATTGACCCGCGAAGGCGAGCTGTTCCTGGAGGGCTGCAGCCCGGGCGTTGCCAGCATCCTGCAGGCGCTGGACGAAATGCGCGATCTGCGCGAGGGACCGCCGCGCGGGCATCTGCGGATCAGTGCGACCCATGGCTTCGGACGCCGGGTGATCGCGCCGCTGCTGTCTGCGTTCCGCGCGGAGTATCCGCAGGTCTCTGTGGAGCTGCTGCTGGACGAGCAGGCGCCGGAGCTGGCCGCCGATCGCATTGATGTAGCGTTCCGCGATGGCGTGCTGGAAGACAGCCAGGTGATCGCCAAGCAGCTGGTGCCGATGCAGTTGGTGGTCTGTGCGTCGCCCGCGTATGTGCAGGCATATGGCCTGGCAGACACCATCGAAGCGCTGTCCACCCATGCCTGCATCGGTCGACGCCTGCCCGGTGGGCGCCTGCAGCGCTGGGACTTCCGTGTGGACGGCCAGGATGTGGATCTGCAGCCGCCGGCAGAGGTGGTGTTCAACGATGCCGATCTTGTCTTGCAGGCAGTGATCGACGGCTTGGGGATCGCCCAGCTGCCCAGCTACCAGGTAAGTGATGCGTTGCGCACAGGCGCTGTAGTGACCTGCCTGGACCGCTATGCGCCTCACGATCGTGGCCACTACCTGTGCTACCTCAGTCGACGCCAGCTGCCCAAGCGGATCCGCGCGTTCATCGATTTCAGCACCCAGCGCATACGCGCGCTGGATCTGGATGTGTTCTCGCACTGGGAAGCGCGGCAGCAGGCGGCAGTGCAGGGCAAGGCGGCCTCGGCATGGGCATGACCGCATTGGTGCCGATGTGGCAACAGTGCGTGGCCTGCTGCGTATCTACTGCGCAGGCCAATGCGTTCCTAGCATGCAGCCACACCCGCACCTTCCACGTTCCAGGAGACCTGTCATGAAGATCCTCGTCATCGGTGGCACCGGTCGCATCGGCATCAAGGTGGTCGACCGCCTGCATGCGGCAGGCCATGAGGTCGTCGTCGCTGCACCCTCCACCGGTATCGATGTGCTGAGCGGCGAGGGCCTGGCCGCTGCGATGGCGGATACCGAGGTGGTGGTCGACCTGGCCAACTCGCCCTCGTTCGAAGATGCGGCGGTGCTGTCGTTCTTCGTGACTGCCGGCCACAACATCCTGGCGGCCGCGGCGCAGGCAGGCGTACGCCATCATGTCGCGCTGTCGGTGGTGGGTACCGACAAGCTGGCGGCCAGCGGCTATTTCCGCGGCAAGATCGCCCAGGAGCGCCTGATCCGCGATTCGGGCCTGGCGTACACGATCATCCACTCGACGCAGTTCTTCGAGTTTCTGCCAGGCATCCTGCAGGCCGCCGGTGACGGCCAGACTCTGCAGTTGCCGACTGCCGCAGTGCAGCCGATCGCCGCCGAGGATGTGGCCGATGCGGTTGTGCGCATCGCGCAGCAGGCGCCGGCAAACGGCGTGGTGGAGATCGCCGGCCCGGAGCGCGAATCGATGGCGGTGCTGGCGCAGCGCTTCTTGCAGGCAACCGGTGACGCGCGTGAAGTGGTTGGCGATGTCCAGGCGCGCTACTTCGGTGCGCAGCTGCAGCAGGACACACTGGTGCCGGTGGGCCAGGCATGGCTCGGCACGATCGGCTTCGAGCGCTGGTTGCAGCAGTCCGGGCTGGCACAGGGCCGGCCGGCCTGATCGGCGGTCGACGCCTCCGGCAGGAACCTGCGATGACCGGGCTGAAACCGCCTCCGCACAGTGTGCTCGACAAGTACCACGGTGATGAGGTGCACCCGCTGTATACCGGGCGGGTGCGGGTCAGTGGTGGCGTGGCACAGCACGGCCGCGCGTCGGGCGTGGTGCGGTCCGATGATGGTGCGCTGTCAGTGGACCTGCGGTTGCCTGCTGCGCTGGGTGGACCCGCTGGCGGTACCAATCCCGAGCAATTGCTGGCGGCGGGCTACGCCGGCTGCTTCCACGGTGCGATGGTGCTGGTGGCTGCGCGTGCGGGAATGGAACCGGTTGACCCGAGCATCGACGTAGCGGTGACGTTCGCGCGCGATCCCGTGGACGGCCTGTACCTGCTGTCGGCCGAGATCGTTGTGTGCCTGCCTGGCATGGACCCGATACGTGCAGCCGAACTGGTGCGCAACACCGAGCGGGTCTGTCCCTACGCGAAGATGTTCCATCGGGGCATCAGCCATGTGGTGAGGGTGGCTGTGGACTAGACATCCTGTCGGGAATATCGTGCGGCCGCTTGTGGGATTCAGATGCAGTGAAGACGCCGCGTCGCCCGCGTGATCCAGTGGGGTGCCGTTGGGCAGCATGATCGCCGCATCAATCGGTGCTCACCCGCGAACCACGCGTGTTCGGCCAATCTGGTGTGGCAGGCAACGGATACCACTGTTGTCCTTTCCCCAACGAGGAGACTACACATGAGCACCCAGTCCACCATCGAGCATCGCCTCAACGACCTGATCGAGATCGCACGTGATGGCAAGTCCTTCTACGAGGAAGCCGCAACCAAGGTGAAGGATGCTGAGCTGTCGGCATTGTTCGTCCGCATCGCCGGGGTGAAGGGCCGCATCGTGTCCTCGCTGAGCAGCTCGGTGGCCGCTACCGGCGGCAAGCCGGCCGAGCACGGCACCATGGTCGGTTCCATGCAGCAGTTCTACGGCAAGGTGCGCGCGGCCTTCGGTGACACCAATTACGGCTACGTGGCCGAACTTGAAGAGTCTGAGGATCGCCTGCTGGGTGCGTTCAAGGACGTGCTGAAGGACAACGACCTGCCACCGGCGGTGCGCCAGGAAGTGACCCAGTGGCTGCCGGAAGTGCAGGAATGCCACTCGGTGATGCGTGCGCGCAAGCATGCGATGAAGGCTGCCTGATCGCATCTGGCGATCGTCCGCCACATCGCTGCGACCAGGGCAGCCCAGTGCGGTCCTGGTCGTTTCTGCGCCTGTGATGTGCGATCAGGCGCGTGGCCTGAGCAGGGCAACAGCCAGGCTGGCCAGGGTCGCTGCCGCAGCCGCAGTCCACAGGGACTCGGCAAAGCAATGGGCCTTGATACACTCCCCGCATTCGATCTTCCACCGGATCATCAGATGAACAACGGGAACGGTCCGCAGACAGTCCGCTGAGCCGCAACAACGCTACGCACGTTGTTGCGGTGGTCTTTTCCTGCGATTTCCACGCATTGGGTTGATCACCGCCGGATTCCCTCCTGAGCGGATGTTTCCCCATGTCTGATCGAAAAGCCCTTCGCTGGGCCCATTCCCTGCCGGCCGCCATCGCGTTGATGGCCCCTTTCGACCTCCTGGCCTCGCTGGCCATGGATATCTATCTGCCTGTTGTATCGGCCATGCCGGATGCACTCGGCACATCGCCTGCCGTCATCCAGTTGACGCTGAGTCTGTACATGCTCGCACTCGGGCTGGGCCAGCTGATCTTCGGCCCGCTGTCGGACCGGATCGGGCGAAGGCCTGTGCTGCTGATAGGCGCGTTGCTGTTCACGCTGTCGTCGTTCGCGCTTGCCGCGTGTAGTGGTGGCGCCGCGTTCCTGGCCTGGCGCGGCGTGCAGGCGATCGGTGCGTCGGCCGCACTGGTCGCCACCTTCGCGACGGTGCGCGACGTGTATGCCGATACGGCCGAGGGTGCCACGCTCTACGGTCTGTTCGCCTCGATGCTGGCGTTCGTGCCGGCACTCGGCCCCATCCTCGGCGCGTTGATCGCCTACGCGCTGGGCTGGCGGGCCATTTTCGTCGCGCTGGGTGTGTTGGGGTTGCTGGCGGGGGCGCGTGCATGCCGGGGCTGGCAGGAAACGCGGCCACCAGAGCACGGCCACGCATCGCCAGCCTTCGCACGCATCCTCGGCAATGCCAGGTTCTGGGTCCATGCATTGGGATTCAGTGCGGCGATGGGCACGTTCTTCGTGTTCTTCTCGATTGCCCCGCGAGTGCTGATGGGGCATGCGGGCCATTCGCCGATGGGTTTCAGCCTGGCCTTCGCGACAGTTGCGCTGGTGATGATCGTCACCTCGCGCTTCGCCGCGCGGTTCATCGGGCGATGGGGCATTGGTGGCAGCTTCCTGCGTGGGTTGATGGTGATGATCGGCGGCGTGCTGGTCATGGTGATGGCGGCGATACTGCCGCCGTCATTTGCCAGCGTCGTGCTGCCGATGTGGGTCGTGGCCATCGGCATCGTGATGGTCGTTGCGGTTGCGGCCAACGGTGCCTTGCGCGATTTCGCCGATGCTTCCGGCACGGCGGTGGCGCTGTACTACGCCGTGCAGAGCCTGATCGTGGCCACGCTTGGCACGCTCGCGACGCTGCTGCTGCGGGGCGACACGGTCTGGCCGCTGGTGGCTTATGGGTTGCTGCTGCCATCGCTGAGCCTGGTTGGTCTGGCGATGCTGCGACAGTCGTAGAGTGAGCAGCCAGCATCAGAAAGGGATGGATGAGCGTGATACTGTCCCGCCTCAGGCAATCGAGCGCGCTGCGTGGATCGACTCTGCCTCCCTGCATTCCTTGCCATTGCCCAGGTCGCTGCATGACACCATCCTTCCGCAAGCCCCAGATCGCGATCCTTGGTAGTGCCGATCCCGGTTCACTGGCATTCGACCTCGCAGCACAGGCGGGGAGATTCCTCGCCGAAAGTGGAATCACCCTCGTCAGCGGCTGCGGCAGCCCAGCCACGCGGGTGGCAGCCGAGCATGCAGTCGCAGCCGGTGGCACGGTGCTGAGTGTGATTCCGGAAGGCAACATGCCCGCAGCGGGCTGGCCGGCAACGGTGGTGGTGCCCTGCGGCATGGGCGATGCCCGCAACCTGATCATGGCCTTGGCTGGCGATGCCTGCATCGTCATCGGCGGGCGCGCAGGCACGATTTCCGAGGTGTGTCTGGCCTGGCTGCACAAGCGGCCGTTGCTGCCGCTGGTGGGCGCTGGTGGCTGGTCGGATGGTCTTCCCGGCAACCCTCCCGACGAGCGCGGGAACTCACCGATACTGCCGTGGCACGACATCGCGGAGCTGCGCGCGCAGCTGCGCCATCTGCAGCTGCTGGCAGGCTGAACCGGCGCTTTCACTTCCTCTCCCGCACACGCGGGTAGGGTGATGCGGCCTGGAGTCACCAGGCCTATCAGGGAGTGATATCGATGCGAGCCATCAGGAAAGCGATCGCTGCAGCAGTGTTTGCACTTGCGTGTACCGGTTCGGTGGCGGTGGCCGGCCCGGTGCAGCCGTGTGACCTGCCGTGCTGGAAGGCCTGCCAGGCCTGCGTGGCCGGCGGCGCTGATGCCATGGAGTGCCAGTTCGAAAACGATCGCTGTGTCATGGACAGGTGCGGTGCCGTCTGAGGCCTGCATACCGTTCGCATTGGGGGGCCCGATCCAAGGCCCCCTTTTCACCTGGCCGCAGGCACGTCGTCCGCGGTCGTGATCGTCTGGAGCCGCCACATGGCTGTAAAACGTGTCGTCGCCAACATCGCCAGTGCCGATCCTGCGCAGGCGGCCGCGTTCTACGGCGACATCCTCGGCATGGACATCGTGATGGACCACGGCTGGATCGTCACCTACGGCGGGGAGGGCACTGCGCTGGCACAGCTCAGCATTGCCAGCGAAGGTGGATCGGGTACGCCGGTGCCGGATCTTTCGATCGAGGTGGATGATCTGGAGGGCGTGCTCGAACGCCTGCGATACGCGAACATCGCTCTTGAATACGGCCCGGCCGAAGAGCCATGGGGCGTGCGCCGCTTCTACGTGCGCGACCCGTTCGGGCGCCTGTTGAACATCCTCGCCCACCGCTGACCGAAGACTGCGGCTCAGCCGCCCTTCGACGCTGGCAGTGATCGCTCAACCCTGTTGGCTGCCTTCAGGGTTGCCGGGCATTTCCTGATGTTGCTGTTGCTGACGGGTGGCGGCATGCCGTGCATGGCCACCTTCACGCCCGATCGCGGCCATGTGTTGGCGATCCTGGCTGATCACCTCACCGCCCTTGCGACCCACCACGCGGGCCTCATCCGGGCTGAACTGGTGCGCATTACCGGATGCGTGGGCGGCGCGTCCGCCTTTCGACGCGATCGCGCGCTGTTTGTCCTCGTCCATCGAGGCGAAGCCACGGTTGCTGCCGCCATTGCGTGAGTTGGCCATTGCCGGTCTCCGGAAGTGAAATGGGATGCCGCCATCAGCGACGGCTTCATGCTCCACATCGCGGGCTAACGGCAGGTGGACGTTGGCGGCATTGGACTCACATGCCCTGCGCATGCGTTTGACAACCGGTTACCGCGCAGGGAGCGCCGAGATCAGCAGCCGGTCACCGCGGCAGACATCGGTGTTGCTGTACAGGATGCGGCGCCCATCGTTGAAGGTGATGCGCAGGTTGACGCGGCAGCCGGTTCCGCGCAGTGCCACGGTCGCCTGGCCGCCACCTCCCGCGATGGGCCCGGCCAATGCCAGGGCGTGGAATGCGTCGGTTTCACTCGCCGCGACTTCCACCGACGTGGCAGGTGCATGGGCACGGTTGATCAGGGTCAGGTAGTGCAGCGGCGCCGCAGGCGCGCTGGCGGTAATGCAGGACAGGCTGGCAGCGAGCAGGGGGCGGGACAGGTGCATGCGGGATCTCCATTGGGGACATCGCCATCTGGCGGTGGCGGCTCCGCGCCCGCAATCGATCCGGGACGAATCGTCGCGACGGCGGGCCCAATCGCAATCGGCCCTCTCCGCGCTTCATTGCCGGTCACGCTGTGCCTAAGATGGCGCTGGCCCGCTCCGGGCACCGGGACGCATGCGATGAAGATCCGCCTTGGCCATACCCAGATCGACGTGCTGCGTTACCTGCTGCTGTGGCTGGCGGTTGCGTTCGCCTTCACCCTGCAGAAGGTCTTGAGCCACAGCCTGCAGGGCCAGTCATTCCCGTTTGAGGTCTACCTGCGCTGGTCGATGATCCAGTGGTTCACCTGGGCGGCGCTGGCGCCGCTGGTGTTCGCCCTGGGCGAACGCTATCCGCTGCGGCCGGAGCGAAGGCTGGCCGGTCTGGGGGTGCAGCTGCTGGCCAGCGTGGGGGTGACCGGGCTGGCGATGGTGGTGGGTGCCTTGGTATCCACCTGGTTCGAGCCCAGCAGTTTTGGCGAGCAGCTGTGGTATTTCATTGCCCAGCATTTCGCGCTGGGCCTGCTGACCTACTGGGCACTTTTCGCGATCCAGCAGGCGCTGCATTTCCAGCAGGAAAAGGTGCGCCGCGAGGTCGAGGCAAGCAGACTGGCGACCGAGCTGGCGCAGTCGCGGTTGCTGGCGTTGAAGTCGCAGCTGCAGCCGCACTTCCTGTTCAATACGCTGCACGCCATCATCACCCTGCTGGATGAAGACAAGGCCAGTGCCGAAGACATGCTGCTGCGTCTGAGTGAGCTGCTCCGCGCTTTTCTGGAAGACTACGACGGCCAGGAAATCAGCCTGCGCCAGGAACTGGAGTTGATCGAGCTGTACCTCGGCATCCAGCGTATGCGCTTCAAGGATCGCCTGCACAGCCGCATCTATGTTGCACCGGAACTGCTTGATGGCGCGGTTCCAAGCCTGATCCTGCAGCCGCTGGTGGAAAACGCGCTGCGCCATGGCATCGGCCGCAACCTCGGCGAGGACACCATCGAGATCGAGGGCCGCCGCGACGGTGACACGCTGTGTATCGAGGTGCGCAACCAGAACAGCACGCTGCAGCAGCCCGGGGCGCCAGGTGGTCATGGCATCGGCCTGTCCAATACGCGGCTGCGCCTGCGCGAGCTGTACGGCGATGCGGCCGAGGTGCGCCTTGACCTGCTCTGGCCGCAGGGTGTGGCCTGCAGGGTCCGGTTGCCACTGCGGATGCTGGACGATGCCGATGACGCTCCCGAGTTTGTCCTGCACGGTAGTGCCGCATGAGGCTGAGCGTGCTGGTGGTGGACGACGAGCCGATCGCCCGGCGCGCGGTGACGCGCCTGCTGCACGGCGATGCAGACATCGACAGCGTGGCCGAGTGCGGTGACGGAGTGTCTGCCGTGGCAGCCATCCGCGCGCAGTCGCCGGACCTGGTGTTCCTGGATGTGCAGATGCCTGGCATCACCGGTCTGGACGTGCTGGCCACCATCGGCGCCGCGCAGATGCCGGCCACGGTATTGGTCACCGCCTACGAGCAGTATGCGGTACGCGCATTCGAGGCCAATGCACTGGATTACCTCGTCAAGCCCTTCAGTCGCGAGCGTTTCGCGGCCACCTTGCTGCGCGCGAAGTCCCGGCTGGCCCAGGCGGCCAATGCCGCCGACAACACGCGCCTGCTGCAGGCGCTGGATGTGCTGCGCAGGCGCGAGGATTATCTGCAGCGGATCGCCGTACGTGATGGTGAGGCGATGCTGCTGCTGGCGGTGCAGGACATCATCTGGATCCGTGCCAATCGCAATACGGTGCAGCTGCATCTGGCCGATCGCGTGCATGAGCTTCGCGAAACCATGAACAGCCTGGCTGAACGGCTTGATCCCAGGCATTTCGCCCGGGTGCATCGCTCGGCCATCGTCAACATCGCGCGGGTCAGGACGATCCACCCCTGGTTCAACGGCCATCACGTACTCACCCTGGAGAACGGCCAGCAGCTGCGCATGAGCCGCTACCAGAACGACGCCTTCCTGCGGCTGGTGTCGGCCCGCTCGGAGGCGTGAGTGCCTGTTGCCGGGCCAAGCGCCGCCGACCCGACGGCGATGGCATGCAGAATGTCATCGGTTCCTATCGCCGATGCCATCGGGCTTGCCTAGAATCGAGGCATCCCGGTAGGTCCCGGGCGCTGTCGAGTGAATGGATTCAATGAAGATTCTGTTGACCGGAAGTTCCGGGCGGATAGGGCGCGCGATCTTCGGTGCGCTGGCGGGTGCCAATGAGGTGGTGGGGCTGGACCGCAGTCCCTTCGCCACCACGCGCGTGATTGCCGATGTCACCGATCGCCGGGCGCTGGAACGCGCCGTGCAGGGGGTCGACGCCGTGATCCACACTGCCGCACTGCACGCGCCCCATGTGGGCCTGGTACCCGACGCGGTATTCCAGCAGATCAACGTGGAGGCCACCGCGAACCTGCTGCAACTGGCACGCGAGGCTGGCGTGCAGCGCTTCGTGCTGACCAGCACCACGGCGTTGTATGGCCATGCCGTGGTGTCGGGCGGCTGCCGTTGGATCGACGAGGACACCGAGCCGCTGCCACGCACCATCTACCACCGTACCAAACTGCAGGCCGAGGCCGCTGCCGAAGCGGCGGCCAGCGCAACGTTCACCGTGCGCGTGCTGCGGATGGCACGCTGCTTCCCCGAGCCGCCTGACCGCATGGCGATGTTCCGCCTGCACCGTGGTATCGACGCGCGCGACGTGGCCAGCGCGCATGCCGCGCTGCTTCACGATGAAGGCGCGGCATTCCAGCGCTACCTCGCCTGTGCGCCGACGCCCTTCCGGCGCGAGGACTGCCTGCAGCTGGCGGCCGATCCGCGCCAGGTGCTGGCGCGCCGCGCACCGCAGCTGCTGGCCGAGTTCGAGCGCCGCGGCTGGCCGCTGCCGCTCAGCATCGACCGGGTCTATGACAGCAGCCGGATGCGCGCAACGCTGGGCTGGCAGCCGCGTTTCGGTCCAGAAGACGTGCTGCAGCAGTACGCCGCAGGCAGCATCGAGGTGCTGCCGCGAGCCGAGTGGATCCGCGACCGCGTGGCCGAGTAGCCCCACCAGCGCCGACCGCCGCAGCTGAGCATGTTCAGTTTTGTGCAGGACTCGCTCCTCAACCTCCACCGGCAATGGCCGTTAACCCGGTGCGTGCCTTCCCGCGCCGGGTTCCGATCCGGCGGGCAGGCGGCCCGCGCGACGGATCGCGCATCTGCGCGGTGCCCTGGTGGCACCGGTCGACCTGAACTGCCTGCGGATCCTCCCATGTCTTCTTCCCGTTCCGTCGCTGCCCGTCGCCCCGGCAGCATCGCCCACAAGCTGATGCTGGGCACCGCGGTGATCGCGTTGCTGTGCTTCGGCGCGACCGCGTTCCTGATCTATCACCAGGCCAGTTCGGCGCTGGTGTCGTCCTCGCGGCAGACCATGGCCAGCGAAGCCCGTGCCGAGGCGCGCCAGGTGGCTGCCGACCTGGGCACGGCCTTTGCCAGCAACGATGCGATGGTGGAAACCGTGCTGGCCCAGCGTGCGCGCGGTGATGCGCCTGATCGCGCCAGCCTGGCCAATGTCATCGGCGAGCAGCTGCACGCGCACCCGGAATGGCTGGGCAAGAGCACCATGTGGGAGGCCAATGCCTTCGACGGCAAGGACGCCGAGTTCGTCAACAGCGAGGCGCACGACGCCACCGGCCGCTACATGAGCTACTGGGCCTGGCAGGACGGCAAGCCGCAGCAGTCGACGATGACCGACTACACCGAGACGCCCAGCGGCTCGGGCAACTGGTACATGGTGCCCAGCCGCGACAAGCTGCCGCTGGTCAGCGAACCGTATGCCTACGACATTGGTGGCAAGCAGGTGCTGATGAGCACGCTGAGCACGCCGATCGTCGAGAACGGCACCTTCCTCGGTGTCTTCACCGTCGACTTCTCGCTGGAGGCGCTGCAGAAGCATCTGGCCACGCTGACGCCGATGGGCGCCGGCCGCGTCGAACTGCTGTCGCCGAAGGGCGTGGTGCTGGCCTCGGCCGATGCTGCCGAGATCGGCAAGCCGCGTACCGATGCCACCACTCTCGGCATGCTGGCGCAGATCGCCGCCGACAAGACCTACGAAGCGTTCGAGCCCGACGCTGCCGGCAACGTCCGCCTGTACGTGCCGCTGCAGGTGGGTGACGCGCCGCAGCGTTTCGCGCTGGGCGTGGTGGTGCCGCATGCGGTGATCATCGCGCAGGCCCGCGAGCTGCTGTGGATCATCCTGCTGGTGGGTGTGGTGGCTGCGCTGGTGCTCAGTGGCGGTGTCTACCTGCTGCTGCAGCGTCTTGCGGTGCGACCGCTGGCGCAGGCGGTGCGCATTGCAGGCGATGTTGCTGCGGGCAAGCTGGATACCGCCATGCCGGCGCTGGGCAATGATGAAGTGGGGAGGTTGCTGGACGCGATGCAGGGTATGCGTGGCCAGCTGCAGGCGGTAATGGCCGCACAGGCGGAAATGGCGCGCCGCCATGATGCCGGTGAAATCAGCTACCGCATGGATGCCTCGGTGTTCCCGGGGGAATATGGCCGCATGGTGGCCGACAGCAACCAGCTGGTGGCCGACAGCAATGCGGTCACCCAGCGCCTGGTCGAGGTGATGCAGCGCTACGCGGTGGGCGACCTGAGCGTGGACATGGGTGCACTACCGGGCGAAAAGGCGGTATTCACCGCTGCCATGGCAACCACCAAGAGCAACCTGGCGGCGATCAACGAGCAGATCCAGCAGTTGGCCGCAGCGGCGGCGGCAGGCGATTTCGCGGTGCGCGGCGATGCCCAGCGCTTCGAGCACGACTTCCGCCGCATGGTGGAAACCCTGAACACCATGATGCAGGTCAGTGACCACAACCTTGCCGCGCTGTCGACGCTGCTGCGCGCCATCGCCGCCGGTGATCTGAGTACGCGGATGGAGGGTGACTTCCACGGGGTGTTCGCGGTGATGCGCGATGACGCCAACAGCACCGTGCAGCAGTTGACCCAGATCGTAGGCCAGATCCAGCAGTCGGCATCCAGCATCCGCCTGGCAGCAGGTGAGATCGCGTCGGGCAACAGTGACCTGTCACGCCGCACCGAGCAGCAGGCGGCCAACCTGGAAGAAACCGCCGCGTCCCTGGAGGAACTCACCTCCACCGTGCGCCAGAACGCTGATCACGCCCTGCAGGCCAACACGCTGGCGGCCTCGGCCGCAGGCGTTGCCAGCGAAGGCGGGCAGGTGGTCAGCCAGGTGGTGCAGACCATGGAGCAGATCGAGAGCTCTTCGCAGCGCATCGCCGAGATCATCTCGGTGATCGATGGCATCGCCTTCCAGACCAACATCCTGGCATTGAACGCGGCTGTGGAAGCGGCGCGCGCGGGCGAACAGGGCCGCGGTTTCGCGGTGGTTGCCAGCGAAGTGCGCGCGCTGGCGCAGCGCTCGGCGGGCGCGGCCAAGGAGATCAAGGAGCTGATCGACGCCTCGGTCGGCCATGTCGGTGCCGGTGCGCAGCTGGTGCATGGCGCCGGCCGCACGATGCAGGAGATCGTCGGCCAGGTCGGCCGGGTCAACGAAATCATGGCCGAGATCTCGGCCGCCTCGCGCGAACAGTCGGCCGGTATCGAACAGGTCAACCAGACCGTGGTGCAGATGGACGAGACCACCCAGCAGAATGCTGCGCTGGTGGAAGAAGCCACGGCGGCGGCACGGGCGATGGAAGAACAGGCCGAGCAGCTGGCGGTAGCGGTGTCACGCTTCCGCCTGCAGGCCGACAACCGCCCGACGGCTACGTTGCGCGCTGCCTGACCGGGGCCGTGAACGAAGACGCCCGGCCAAGGCCGGGCGTCGATGTGCTGCTGCGCTGCCGAGCGCTGGGGCTTAGAACATGCCTTCGAAGGGGTTCCAGCTGGTGTTGCCCTTCACCTGTTCCAGGTAATAGCTGTAGTTGGTGCTCGACGCCACCAGGAAGTTCATCGCGATGAACAGTGCACGGGCCACGATGTCCGGCAGCACCAGGCTGACCGCGATCAGCACGATGTTGATGCCGATCACCACCAGCGCCTTGCGCCACATGCCCAGGATGAACAGATAGATCGCGCCGAAGAAGAAGGCGAAGAAGTTCAGGTTGATCTTCAGGCGGTCGCCGAAGGACAGGGCCTTCCACGCCTGCTTGAAGCCGGGCTCCTTGGGGGCGCCGTGCTGCTGGAAGAAGTTGAAGCGGAACTGCCACTTCGGGCTGAAGCGGGTCAGGTCGACGGTATTCATGTGAGTAGGGACTTCCCTGTTAGGAAAACGTTTTCATGATAAGTGAGTCACATTCAGCAAACCAGCTTGGAGCGTCAAAAATGTGACGTTCCTACGGCAAAGGGCTTGCGTCCCGGTGCCGCACCGTCACCCATCCGCCTTGTTTTTAGGATAGGGTGCGCAGTTCCGCTGCCACCCCGGCGCTTCACGGGTAGCAGCGGTATGTCCATGGAGGTTGCATGACCACACCTGCTACACCGGAAAACGCACCCGGACCTGTGCTCCTGCCGACACCCGAAGTGGTGCAGGCACAACAACTGCTCGCCCGCCAGCAACTGGCGGTTGCGATGGACCGTGCACGCATCGCGGCCAGCCGCGACGCTGCACCGGCTGTGCTGGAAAACGACTGAGCCTGAAAAAGCCCCCACGATCGCGCTGGCCGGTTGCCAGCGCGATCGCAGTGCGCATCAGAAGCGCGCGGTCATGCTGAGGAAGTAGCTGCGGCCGGCGACGAAGTAGTCGGTGGCGCCGTCGGCGTACAGCTTCTTGTCGGCCAGGTTGCTGACGCCGCCACGCAGGGTCAGCACCTCGTTGACGTTCCAGGCAGCGGTCAGGTCATACAGCGTGTAGGCCTTCAGGAAGGTATTGACCACGCCGGTCTGCTTGCCGGTGTACTGCGCCGACAGGCTGCTGGAGAACGTGGTGTTCGGGGTCCAGTCCAGCGACGAATAGCCTGAGAACTCCGGGGTGTCGATCAGGTTGCGGCCGGTGGTCAGGTTCTTGGCTTCCTTCATCCAGGTCGCCGACGTGCGCCAGCGCCAATGATCGCCGAAGCGGAAGTTGAGGTTGCCTTCCATGCCGCTGGTGCGCGCGCGCTGCACGTTGCTCATCCGCGTCCACCAGTAGCCGTTGAAGAAGCCCAGCGCTTCATACTCGATCTTGTTCCTGAAGTCGGTATGGAAGTAGGTCAGGCCGACGTCGACCAGATCGTTGTCGAAGCTGACGCCGATCTCGCGGTTGGTGCTGGTTTCCGGGTCAAGGTCCGGATTACCTGCCATGTAGCAGCCGCCACGTACGTAGCCCAGCGGGTACAGCGAGGTGCAGCCGCGGCCACCGGACTGGGTCGCCGCGCTGGGCGAATTCTCGGTCAGGCTCGGGGCGCGGAAGCCCTTGGAGACGCCGCCACGGATTGTCCACTGCTCGCTCGGGTGCCAGACCAGGTAGGCACGCGGACTGACATGGCTGCCGAACTGTTCATGGTGGTCCAGGCGCGCGCCCAAGGTCAGGGCCAGGGTACGGTGCAGCTTCAGCTCGTCTTCGACGAACAGCGCCCAGGTATCCACTTCCAGTGCAGAGCCGACCACCGGGTTGCCGGCATAGTCCACCGGCGCCTGGCCGATGGTGTCGGTGTTGATCAACTCCTGTCGCTTCCATTGGCCGCCCACCGCGAACTGGTGGTCCACGCCCAGGGTGAAGGGCGTGCTCAGGCTGCCTTCGATGATCTTGTCGGTTGCCTCGGAGCGGCCGGTCGGGCCGATATCGTTCTTGTATTCGGTCCAGTACGCGCTGAGCCTGGAGGTGCCGAAATCCCACTTGCCGTCGTGGTTCAGCGCCAGCGAACTGCGCTTGAGCTCACTGGCACCCCATGCGCCTTCGTCCTGCTTCTCCAGCGCCTGGGCGATGAAGGCCTGCTGCACGCCGTGGCCCGCTTCCAGCGACACTTCCTGTGCCTCGCTCAGCTTCCACTGCAGCAGCGCGTCGACATTGCGGTCCTTCTCGCCGGCGTAGGCGTTGCCATACACGCCGCCGTTGGAGCGGTCCGAGTCGCGGCGCATGCTGTTGGCACCGATGCGCAGGCCGAAGCGCTCGCCCAGCGGGCCGGAGAAGGTCGCGCCGATCTGCTGGGTGTCGCCACGGTCGCCATCCTGCGGCCGGGTATAGCTGTGGGTGGCGCTGCCGTTCCAGCTGTCACCGATGCGCTTGGTGATGATGTTGATCACCCCGCCCATTGCGTCCGAGCCATACAGCGAGGACATTGGGCCGCGCACCACTTCGATGCGCTCGATCTGGTCGGGAGAAATCCAGTTCAGGTCCTGGCGGCCCAGGTCGGGGCGATAGTTGGTCGAAGCCGAGCTGCCCATGCGCTTGCCGTCCACCAGCACCAGCGTGTAGTTGGACGGCATGCCGCGCAGCTTGATCTTGGACTGCTCACCGGCGGCGCTGAGCCCACCGGTCACGCCTGGAATGCGGCTGAGCAGGGTGGCCAGGTCGTGCACCGGCTGGCGTTCGATGTCTTCGCGGCTGATCACGCTGATGCTGGCCGGGGCATCCTTGATCCACTGCTGGTTGCCCGAGGCGGTGACCACCACGGTATCCAGGTCCTTGGTCGAGGCATCGGCGCTGGCTTCAGCGGCGGCGAGGGCAGGCAGGGTCAGCAGGCAGGCGGCGGCCAAGGCGCTGGCCAGTCGGGTACGCGACAGGCGCGCGGAACGAAGAGGGGACATGACGGCTTCCAAGGGAGAGGAGAGACCCGGTGGAAGCAGAAGGCGCACGCAGACAGCAGGCAGCCACCCCTTCCCTGGGTCGTCGGGCGCGCGGTAGGTCCGGCGCAGCTGGGTGGGTCCGGTGCGCGGAGCGCGGCGACCTGCCTGGTTAAAGAAATGATAACCGTTCTCGTTTGTTACGATCCAGTACCTTCCGGGATGAATCGACATTCCCGGGCCGCGTGCCGGGGTTCGCCTGCTGATTGCTGAATGGGGGGATTTCCCGGCGTAGACCTTCGCACCCGGCTTACATTCGGGGCCATAGACTGAGCCGCATTTTTCGATTCCGCCCCGTTGGAGATCGTGTGGGTTCCGGTAGTGACAGACATCGACTGCGCGGCGTGACGCCGTGGCAGACAGGACAAGTGCGGACGCCGGGAATGCGTGCCAGGAACCTTGGTGCATGCAGCCTGGCCGGGACGGCCGGTCCTGCGGCCTGCAGGGGTTAGGCGGCCATGGGGAGTGAAACCATCGACGCGGAACCGGTCACGGCCGGTCCTGACGCGGGCTGGGCCCTGCTGCCGGCCGAAGCACCGCTGGTGATGCCCGAACAGACGCTGCGCGAAGGCACGCTGAAAGTCCGGCGCCATCGCACCTCGCCACGCATGATCGGGCTGCGCCGCCTGTACATCCTCGGCGGCACGGTGGCGATGACCGCCGTGGCCACCCGGATGATGTGGCGGGTGTTGTCCGGCAACGGCATCAGCGTGCTGGAGGCCTGCTTGCTGGTGCTGTTCGTCGGCCTGTTCGCGTGGATCGCGCTTTCCTTTGCCAGTGCGGTGGCCGGCTTCCTGACGGCCGTGTTCGACCGGGGCTACCGCTTGGGCATCGACCCGGACAAGCCGCTGCCGACCGTGCACAGCCGCACCGCGCTGCTGATGCCCACCTACAACGAAGACCCGCGCCGGCTGCTGGCCGGCCTGCGCGCGATCTACGAATCGGTGGCGGCCACGGGTCAGTTGCAACGTTTCGATTTCTTCGTGCTCAGCGATACCCGCCGCGAGGACATCGCGCGTGCCGAAGAGCAGGTATTCGCCGAGCTGCGCGAGCTGGTGCCCGATGGCCAGGCGCGGCTGTTCTATCGCCGCCGTGGTGACAACAGCGCGCGCAAGGCCGGCAACATCGCCGACTGGGTACGCCGCTTCGGCGGTGCCTACCCGCAGATGCTGATCCTGGATGCCGACAGCCTGATGACCGGTGACAGCATCGTGCGCCTGGTGGCCGGCATGGAGCACAACGCCGACGTCGGCCTGATCCAGACCCTGCCGTCGGTCATCGGCGGCCGCACCCTGTTCTCGCGCATGCAGCAGTTCGGCGGGCGCGTGTACGGTCCGGTGATCGCCCGTGGCGTGGCCTGGTGGCACGGTGCCGAAAGCAATTACTGGGGCCACAACGCGATCATCCGCACCCGTGCCTTTGCCGACCACGCCGGCCTGCCGGAGCTGCCGGGGCGCAAGCCGTTCGGCGGCCACGTGCTCAGCCACGATTTCGTGGAAGCAGCGCTGATGCGCCGTGGTGGATGGGCTGCGCACATGGTGCCCTACCTGGGCGGCAGCTACGAGGAAGGCCCGCCGACGTTGACCGACCTGCTGGTGCGCGATCGCCGCTGGTGCCAGGGCAACCTGCAGCACGGCAAGGTGGTGGGCAGCCGTGGCCTGCACTGGATCAGCCGCGTGCACATGCTGATCGGCATCGGCCATTACTTCACCGCACCGATGTGGGCGATGCTGATGCTGATCGGCATCGCCATCCCGTTGTTCCAGGAAGGCATCGATTTCAATGCGCTGCTGCATCTGTCGCCCAGCGTGTACTGGCGCGCGCAGGATGAAGAGCAGGTGGTGCGCCTGTTCGCCGCCACCATGGCGGTGCTGCTGATGCCCAAGGTGCTGGGCTACCTGGCAATGCTGCTCGACCCGGTTGAACGCCGTGGCTGCGGTGGCGCGATCCGCGCATTCCTGTCGATGCTGGTGGAAACCGTGCTGGCCGCACTGATGGCGCCGGTGGTGATGTACGTGCAGTCGCGCGGCGTGGCCGAGGTGCTGTCCGGCCGTGACTCGGGCTGGGACGCACAGCAGCGCGATGACGGTGGCATCTCGTGGATTTCGCTGGTGCGCGGTTACGGCGGCCTGGGCGTGTTTGGCGCCTTCATGGGCGTGCTGGCGTGGGCGGTGTCGCCCTCGCTGGCGGCCTGGATGGCGCCGGTGGTGATCGGCATGGTGCTGGCGGTGCCGGTGGTGGCACTGACCTCGCTGCGCGGGCCGGGTGCCTTCCTGCACCGCCTAGGCCTGCTCGACATCCCCGAAGAGAACATCCCGCCGCCGGTGCTGGTGCGCGCCGCACAACTGCGCCGGGAAGCGGCCGAGCAACCGCCGCTGTACTGATCGCACCGTGCCAGCGGCATAATGCGGCTCGAACGTACAGGAGCCGCAACATGCTGCAAACGGTGGAACAGGAAACCGGCGCCTCGCCGCAGTGGTCGGTGATCTGGCTGCACGGCCTCGGTGCCGACGGCCATGATTTCGCGCCGATCGTGCCCGAGCTGGTGCGCCCGCACTGGCCGGCGCTGCGCTTCGTGTTCCCGCACGCACCGGTGCGGCCGATCACGATCAACAACGGCGTGCCGATGCGCGGCTGGTATGACATCGTCGGCATGGACTTCCGCTCGCGCGCCGACATGACCGGCGTGCAGGAGTCGGTGGTGCAGCTGGATGCCCTGATCGCCCGCGAGATCGAACGCGGCGTCGCCGCCGATCACATCTTCCTGGCCGGCTTCTCGCAGGGCGGGGCGGTGATCCTCAGCGCCGCGCTGGCACGCACTGCACCGTTGGCCGGCCTGATCGCACTGTCGACCTACCTGCCGGATGCCGAAAGCGCGTCGCGCGTCGATGGCGCAGTGGACGTGCCGGTGTTCATGGCCCACGGCAGCAGCGATCCGGTGATCCCGCAGGCAGTGGCCGCGCACAGCGCCGAGAAGCTGCGCGCGCTTGGGCTGGACGTGCAGTGGCACAGCTACCCGATGGCCCACCAGGTCTGCGCCGAGGAAATCGACGCGCTGGGCGACTGGCTGCAGGCACGCCTGGGCGTCGCCTGAGCCATGGCCGCGAGCGCTGCCACCCCGTGGATGCCGGAACTGTGCCGCCTGCCGCGGCTGGCAGCGATGCTCGGCCTGGCCGAACTGGTGGTGGTGGTGCTGGCGCTGGCGCCCGATGGCAGCCGCCATTGGACGATGGGTGAACTGGCCTCGGCCAGCGGCTTCGCACTGTGGCTGGCGCTGGCGGTCACCGCCAGCCTGTGCCTGCTGCGGCAGGCGCTGTCGAAGCTGCCGGAAATGCTGGGTGCCGTCGCCGCTGTCGGCCTGGCCGCGCTGATCGCCATCCTGTGTGCGGGCATCATCCATGCCCTGTATGCCGTGCTGGGCGACAACTTCGCGCGCGGTATCGGCTTCTGGCGCTTCACCCTGGGCAGCGCGGCCACCACGGCACTGATCACCGCATTGGCACTGCGCTACTTCTATGTCAGCGACCGCTGGGCGGCGCAGGTGCAGGCCAATGCCCGCGCGCAGGCCGACGCTCTGCAGGCGCGCATCCGCCCGCATTTCCTGTTCAACAGCATGAACCTGATCGCCAGCCTGCTGCATCGCGACCCAGCGGTGGCCGAGCGTGCCGTGCTCGACCTGTCCGATCTGTTCCGCGCCGCGCTGGGGGCGGACGAGGGCGATTCGACCCTGCGCGATGAGTGCGAACTGGCCGAGCGCTATCTGTCGATTGAATCGCTGCGTCTGGGCGATCGCCTTCGGGTGCACTGGCAGCGCGATGAACCACTGCCATGGGATCTGCCGATGCCGCGGCTGGTGCTGCAGCCGCTGGTGGAGAATGCGGTGCTGCATGGCATCTCGCGCCTGCCCGAAGGAGGCACCATCGAGCTGCATCTGGCCTGTGTGGGCAGCGAGCTGCAGATCCGCGTACGCAATCCTGCGCCCGATCCGCAGGTGCCCGGGCTGGCCCTGGCCCAGGGAGCGGGCCACGCCCAGCACAGCATCGGCCATCGCTTGGCCTGGCGCTTTGGCCGCGCCGCGCGGATGACGGCTGGCTGGAGCGAGGGCTACTATGCCTGCCAGGTGACAGTGCCGATCCATTGAGGGGACGATCGTGAGGGTAGTCATCGCCGATGACGAACCGCTGGCGCGCGAGCGCCTGCGCAGCCTGCTGGCCGCGCAGGAAGGGGTGGACGTGGTGGCCGAGGCCGGCAACGGCGAGCAGGCCCTGCACGCGTGCGCCGAACTGCAGCCGGACTTGGTGCTGCTGGACATCGCCATGCCCGGCCTGGACGGGCTGGAAGCGGCCCGCCATCTGGCCAGTTTCGAGCCGAGGCCGGCCGTGGTGTTCTGCACCGCCTACGATGCACACGCGCTGTCGGCGTTCGAGGCGGCGGCCATCGATTACCTGATGAAGCCGGTACGCGCCGAGCGGCTGGCGGCGGCGATCGCACGCGCCCGCACCTTCCTGGCCGGCCGCGACGGCCAACCCCAGCACACCGGCGGCCAGGCCCGCAGCATGCTGTGTGCCCGCCTGCGCGGCAGCCTGCGATTGATTCCGCTGGACGACATCCACTATCTGCAGGCCGAAGAAAAGTACGTGGTGGTGCATCACGCACGTGGCGAGGACCTGATCGAGGAATCGTTGAAGTCGCTGGAGGAAGAGTTCGCCAGCCGGTTCGTGCGCATCCATCGCAACTGCCTGGTGGCGCGCCATGAGCTGGTGGAACTGCGGCGTGGCAGCGGAGGCCAGGTGCAGGCGGTGCTGCGGCATGGCAAGCAGCCGCTGGAAGTGAGTCGGCGCTGCGTGGCGACGCTGAAGCAGGAATTGCGGCATCTGTGAGGTTTCCGCGCGGCCTGCGGCCGCGACTGCTTCGACAGCAACAGCAACAGCAACAGCGGGTCATGGCTCGGTGTTTCTACGTGCTGGGTTGGGCCGGGGTGGGGTGGCGGGACACGCCGTAAACCCATCCATGGGGG